>JBBQFU010000414.1:0-5562 GCA_038322185.1 Haliangiales bacterium | reverse complement strand
TTCGAGAGATCGACCTGGAAGAGGTCAAGCCCCAGCCCTTGGGCGATGAGGCCGGCGACCATCGTCTTGCCCGTTCCCGGCGGACCAGAGAACAGAGCCGAAAGACCCAGTCCACGGCCGACCTTGTCGGCACAACCGTTTCTCAAGCCCCCTATCCTGAACCGCCGCCCGAATTCCCGTGTCTTTTGGTGGAGATAAGGGGGATCGAACCCAATCCGCGCACGCCGAGATGATCAACCATCTCGCGTCCCTGCAATGACCACGCAGGCTTGCGCGGAGTCGCTGTTCCGGTTCGTCCTCCTTGCTCCTCGTTGGTTTCGGTTCGTGTGGCAGCCACGTGGCAGCGGCGCTATAGTGTTCCCTGTACAGGGAGTATTTATGACGGAGCTGACCCCGAACGAAGTCGTGGCGCTTTTCGAGCTCGATGAAAAACGAGTCCGAAAGGACGTCGAGTACGGCGTGCTCGCGGCGGGGAAGGGGTCGCCTCGGTTCGCGCTGGCGGAGGTCGTCTACCTGTACACCCTCGATCGGCTCTTGTTTGACCTTGGGGTGGATGACCGGAAGAAGCTCTACCGGCTGATCGCGTCAGCCTTGGGTGAGGCAAAGCGGCCGAAGAGCATCGAGCTCGGTGAGCACGTCGAGGTGAAGCTGGCGACCGCCGTCGAGGCTGTGGAGGATCGAATCGAGCGCTTCGAGAGATGGAAGTACAAGCTCGTCACGCGCGACGACATCTTGGGTGGCGAGACCGTGTTCCCGAACAGCCGCATCGCAGTGCGCCAGATCGGCGAGATGGCTCACCGCGGCGCTCCGGTGAAGGAGATCATCGAGGACTATCCGAACCTCGAAGAACGAGACGTCGAGTTCGCGAAGCAGTACGTGACCGCGTATCCTCGCGTGGGGCGTCCGCGTGTCCGCCAAGTTTCTACTCGATGAGAACCTGTCGCCGGCCGCAGCGGCTGCGCTGCTCGCGGATGGTTTCGACGCGTATCACGTTCGCGATCGAGGAATTCTCGGCGCAACCGACCTTGAGCTCCTCGAGCGTGCGTACGTCGAAGATCGCGTTCTGATCACGTCGCCTGGGTGAACTACGGCGCGGACATGTGGCTCAACAACGCCACCGCAGAGCCGATCGAGTGTGCGCGCCGGATCTTCACTTTGGCGTGCGACGTCGCCGACTCGATGGGCTGCGCGATGGTCGGCCGTTTGATGATTGAAGAGGGAACCGCGCAGTCCCGCACAGATGCGCGCAAGTATTTTGAGGAGAAGTGCGACGCCATGAAGGGGCCGCCGTGCCGCATGCTCGCGTGGTACCTGGAGCGTGGCGATTTGGGAGCCTACGAACCAACTCGCCTACGCGAGCTCATGATGACACGGGCGTGCGAAGGGAAAGACGCTCCGGCTTGCGGCGACTGGAAGCGCGTCGACGACACATTCCAGTGAGCCAAGAACGTTCCACTAACTGAGTTCCCGCATGGACGTTACAGGGTGACGCTCTCGGCACCGCGCGAGATCATGTCCCGGTCCGAAACCGCTGTTGTTTCGCGACTCAGCAGGCCGCTGAAGCTGGCTACTCGCCTCGGCGGCTTCGGAAGCACATCCAGGCCGGTAGCATCAGTCGATGGAGTCCGCCGTGGGTCTACGCTCTCGTGCACTACCCAGCGGACGAGCACGACGAATCCCGATCGATGCCGTTATCAGTCCAGAAGACATTCGCGGGGCGGCCCCGCCGGGAATTACGACCGCGCCAACTGCGCATACAGCTCGTGGAGCTTCGCTCGAAGCACGGGCGGTTGCCGAGAACCTCAAGGTCGCGAGGTTTCAGCCGAAACTCCAACTGGTGAAGTAACGGTGCCACCTGCCGGCCTGCGAAGACCTCGGTCGACCTCCGCGGCCCGCTTCGGGTACGCTTGTGGAATGGCCGTCCCGCAACAGCTCCTCCAGCAGCTACTCGCGCTCGACGAGTCCGTGCGGCTGGAGATCGCCCATGCCCTCCTGGATAGTGTCAACGCTGACGATGACGACGGTATGAGCGAAGCGGAGCGAGAGAAGCTCGACGCGGCGATCGAGCGCGGGATCGCGCAAGCCGATGCTGGCCAGGGGATACCGATCGAGCAGGCGATCGCAAAGATTCGTGCCAGGCGAGCGGCTCGCGCTCGCACGGCTCGCTGACGTGCCGATCGCCGTCGAGATCATGCCCGAAGCGCAGCGTATGGTCGACGAGGCCGACGAGCGCTGGACCGCGGAGCATGGGTTGCTTGCGGACAATCCGCTGCTGGATGAGATCCAGCACGCAACCGAGCGACTGCGCGAGAACCCGCAGGTCGGCATGCTCGTGCGTCGCGGCCGCTTTCGCAGCGAGATTCGGCGCCTTCTTCTGCGCTCGGGCTGGCATCTCTACTATCGTTTCCAAGCCGAGCGTCACCTCGTCGAGATCATCGCCGTCTGGTTCGGCAGTCGCGGAAGCGCGCCACCGCTGTAGTGCAGTGCTGCGTCGTCGTGCGGGTGGCGACAGTTCGATGTCGGCGACATCGGAGCCGGGGCGAGTCAGCATGCTTGAAGTGGCCAGCTCAGTTGTCGCCGCAGTGCGGCGACAATCGCGGGATCTGGAAACGAGTCGGCAAGGGATGTGCCGTATGGCCATCTCGTCGGATCCACGCCCGTAGCGCGTCCGCAATTGTCTCCTCACGCGGAGACAATCTCGCCGCCGTACTGATAAACCCGGCAGGCGTCGGTGCCAGCGGCATCGAGCCAGGATCGAGAGACGTGAGCACGGCGCCGACGCGTACGCGGCCGACGCCCGGAACGTCACCTTCGCCGTATGCAGCAGGGGTGAATTGCCCGATCGGTAGCGCGTGGCTCGCCGCGGTCGGCTGCGGGATCACCGAGAAGCATCGCCCGTCATCGCGGCTTGCGAAGATCGTGGCGGGCTCGCCCTGCACCGTCCAGCTGCCATCGGCAGGCGCCGGCCCCGTTGGGCCGCAGATCTCGAACGCTGCAGTCAGACCCGAGAGCCGGCGTATCGCAACGCTGCTGGCCGGATGTAGCGGCACGCTGTGCTCGCTGTTGGCGCCCGTCGCCTCGTAGATGCGCAGCTCGCGCAGCTCGAGCGGCGTGGCAGGCGGATGCAGTGTGACCGCATAGAGCTTGCCGGCACGCTCGTACGCGCCAATCGCCGTCTCGCCATCCTCGAGTGCGAGCTTGCCGACCGCCGTGAGCGCAACCTCGCCGTTAACGACACCTACGCGATCGACCATGCCATCCGCGGTGACACGCAGAACTTCACTGCCCGTTGGTGTCGCCTGCGTCGACAGGTAGCCGCCCAGGCGGTGGCCGATGCCAGGTGCCGCCTGGTCTGTGTCTGTCAGCGACGAGTATGCGAGCGCGCCATCGTCATACGCAACCAACACGCCAAGGTGGCCGGGACTGCGCGGTCCAATCGCGCCAAAGTAGCTGATCCCAAGATCGAGGAACGAGTAGCGGTCGTTCACGTAGCGCGCGACCGTGTCGTCGATGACAAGGCCAGGCAAATAGCCATTGAGCAGACCCTCGGTGTACCCGACGGTCCAGCCATAATCGAGGTTGACCTGTTGCACTCGCACGTACGCGAGCGGCTCGTTCGCGGCACTCTCCCAGATCGCATAGCCAGTGAACGGCATGATGCCGGGAACGCCGCCGTTGCTGCTGATGCCGAAGTCCATCAACTCCAGCACCCCAGCGCGACGGCGCGGCAGAAAGTACGTGCCCGCTGCCGTCGGCAATGCGGCACTTCCATGCAGGATCACCGACGTCAGGTTTGTCGGCGTGCCGTCCTCGGCGTATCGCAGCGTCGCGGGGCACACGCCCTCGGGGACCGGGCCCTTCATGTACTGGATGACTTCGCCGGCGTGGATCCCGGTGTCGTCGTGCACCATGCATGCGCCGTACGTGACGAGCTGGGGATCGAGAACCGATCCGACCAACGCACTGCCTTGAGCCACAATCGTGACTGCGCCGCTCGGGCTCTGCACGAACGTGACGTCGGCGCCATCCACCATCGGAGGTGCCGCATACACACGGCCGTACTCGGGAGGCTCACGCAGGCCTGCGATACGTCCTTCGAGCGGGATCCGCGCAAGCTTGAGTGATGTGCGACTCGGCGCGCTCACCTGCTTGTCCTCGAGCGGCACGAACGCCGATTGCACCGGCTCGATATGGGTCCCTATCGGTCCGGCACCTTCTGCGTAGCGGTTGGGAGACAGCGGCACGTCGCTGGCGGGAAGCGCACCGCTAGGGTGAAGGACTGGAAGGCAGGCGGCTCCGAAGAGATCACCTGCGGCAGGGCCCGAGATTCATTCGCTGTTCGCCACGCCTCTCGCCGCTGCATGGTCTACGGCAACGGTGGACCGAATTCGCGAGCCGCTCCCCACAGCGCAAGGATCTCGATGCGGTCGGCTCGTGGGCGCACGCGGTAGTAGATGAACTGCTGGCTATCGGGGAGCAGCAGCCTCCTCACGTCGCGCCCACGAATGCGGATCCCGAGGTGTGGGTTGTCTTGGAGCAGCTCGATCACGCGCGCGAGCTCGTCGCGAAACATCGTCGGCGCAGCTGTTCGGTTCGCGATCCACCAGCGCTGCGTTGCCGCGGCCTGACGACGCGCCCGAGGCATCCACCGAACGTCACAGGACATCGTCGAGTGCTACGGTTTGGTCCCGCGCGAAATGCGGTCGAGTTCGGCAAGCACTACTGCCGACGACACGGACTCCGAGCGATCGGCCTCGGTGATCGCTTCGTCGAGTTCGGCCATCTCTGCTGCAGTGAGCTCGACGTCGGCTTCCTTCTCGTCATTCACTGCGATCGTGACGGCGGCTCCGTCGGGGAGTGTCACGCCATCGGGCACGACGACGCCACCGCGAACCCGAGCCGAGTAGAGACGCGACATGTCGCCAGTGTATCACCCGCCGACATTCATGGAGATCCTCCACGAACGCCTCCGCAAGAGCTCCGGGTCACCGGGGGCGCCGTCAGCGCGACTGCCCTCGAGCGAACGGCGAGGTTTCGGCCTGGTGGCCGGGCCCGCATAATTGCGATTGCCAGACGGCCTCGTCAGACCAGATGACGTTCATCCGCGAGCGCGTGCGAGTTTTTGCTCTTGCAAGTAGGCGAGCACCTCGTCAGTGGTCTTGGTACGCCCGACCTCCGCACGAAGTACAGCGGGATGGAGCGCGCGACGATGGTGTCTCGCCAGTCAGCGTGGCGTGCGACACGAAGCCATGCACGGACGCGTTCGCGCGCAACTTCGCCATCACTTGCGCACGCGTCATTCTCGGTTGCTTCTCCAAGCTAACTAAGTGACCGCCGCTAAATAATAGGATTGACATAAACCTCCGGGAGGATCTTCATCCGCCCCATGAAGGAGCCCGCCGGCAAGAAGCCCGCTGCCAGGAAGCCCGCCGGCAAGAAGCCCGGCAAGAAGCTCGGCAAGAAGCCCGCCGGCAAGAAGCCCGGCAAAGAACCTGTCGGCAAGAAGCCCGCCGGCAAGAAGCCCGGCAAAGAACCTGTCGGCAAGAAGCCCGGCAAAGAACC
>JBBQFU010000413.1:0-5590 GCA_038322185.1 Haliangiales bacterium | reverse complement strand
TGATCATCGAGTACGCGGACGTCGGTCACGTCAGTGATCGCGACGCCGGCGATCTCGACAAGGACGCGATGCTCGAGGACTACAAGCGCTCGACGATCGAGCAGAACAAGCGACGCCTCGCGAAGGGCGTCTCCGAGCTGTTCGTCGACAGCTGGAGCGAACCGCCACGCTACGACGCGGCTCAGCGCCACCTCGTGTGGGGCTTGAACGCGCACGCGAAGGACGGCCCGGTCATCAACTTCTTCACGCGCATCCTCGGTCGCGGCGGATTCATCTCGGTGAACCTGATCGACGATCCTGGTGCACTCGAGGCATCGAAGGCCGAGACCGCACCACTCCGCAACGCGATCCGGTTCAAGCCTGGCTTCAAGTACGAAGATTTCCGGGACGGTGACAAGTCCTCGGGCATGGGGCTGAAGGCGCTGATCCTCGGCGGTGGTGTGATCGCGGCGAAGAAGGTCGGCGTGCTCGCGGGGCTGCTCGTCGTGTTCAAGAAGGTGTTCGTGTTCATCGGCCTCGGCATCGCCGGGCTGTTCCGGTGGTTCAAGAAGAAGAAGCCGCCGGCCGAGACGCCCGAGCCGCCACCGTCCGATCCGACCCCGACGACCTGAGCACATGCGATAGTCGGCGCATGAGCGCCGAGCCGTATACCGATGTCGCGACGCACCTGCGCGACGAGCTCCGGCGTGCGTGGTTGCGCATCGAGTACCAGGTGCGGCTCGCGTGGACGAAGAGCCGGCAGACCGCACCCGACGACGTGATCGGCCCGACGGAGATCGGTCGATTGTTCGCGGCCGCGCGCGGCGAGGCCGCCGGGGCCCAGACCGATGACGCCGGCGCCCAGACCCTGCTCGATCAGTGGATGCTCGCGCATCGCAACTGCGAGGCGCGGATCCGCGCGACGGTCGAAGCGAACGTGCGCTCACCGCTCGTCGATCTGATCCGCACGTTCAGCCTCACACCGCGGCAGTGGTCGACGCTGATGTTCGCGCTGCTGCCGGAGTCCGATCCGAGCCTCGTGCAGGCGTATCGCTACCTCACGCGCGACGACTCCACGCGCGGCCTCGACGGGCGCTTGCTCGCACAGCTCGTCTACGACACGCCGACGACTCGCTCGCTGATGGCGCGCGATCTGTCGGCGAGCTCGCCGCTGATGCGCTATCGGCTCCTCGATCTCGTCGCCGGAAACGCCGCCGGCGACTCGACCATGTTCCGCCGGATCCGCGCGGCCACCCGCCTCGTCTACCTGCTCGACGGCACCGGCATCGATCTCGATCCGGAGCTCGCCGAGATCTGCGAGGTCCGCGGCGGCGAGGCGAAGGGCGAGTTTCCGGCCGTGACGCTCCAGCACGCGACCGCAGCGCTGTGCTCGAACGAGGTCGTGCTCGCGGTTCAGGGCCAGCGCGGCCTCGGCAAGAAGCTGTTGCTGCAAGTCGCTGCGCAGCACTGGAACAAGCGGATCGTCTTGATCGACGGCAAGCGCCTCGCCGCGCAGCACGTGTCGGTGCAGCAGGTCCTCGTCCGCGCGATCGGTCGCGAGCTGTTGCTGCTCGACGCGATCCCCGTGCTCGCGGATATCGACGACGTCGTCGTGCTCGAAGGCGATCGCGACGAGCTGCCCAGCTTCTTCGGGATGTTCCTCGACGAATGGACCGGCCCGGTCGCGGTCACGATCAACCGCGAGCGCATGCCGCGCATCCACCAACGCCCGCTCATCCACTTGACCGTCGAGGTCCCGTCGATGGACGTGCGCACCGCGATGTGGCGGCAGGTGATCCCGTCGCTCTCCGAGCAGGGCGCCGACTCGCTGTCGGGGCGGTTCGCGATCCCCGGCGGCATCGTCGTCGCGGCGGCCCAGGCGGCGACGGCGGGACGCATGCCCGATTCGGGTCCGCCGGATTCCGAAGATCTGGCGAAGGCCGTCGCCGCGCAGCTCCACCAGCGGATCTCGCGGCTCGGCAAGAAGCTCCAGACGCCGTTCGACCTCGAAGATCTGATCGTCGACGACGACACCCGCGGTGCGCTGATGGAGATCGCCGCGTCCGCGCGCGAACGCCGCAGGATCCGCGAGTCGTTCAAGCTGCGCGGTGCGGCGGGCATCTCGGTGCTGTTCTCGGGGCACCCCGGCGTCGGCAAGACGATGTCGGGCACCGTGCTCGCGCGGCGGCTCGGCCTCGACATCTACGAGGTCGATCTCTCGCAGGTCGTATCGAAGTGGCTCGGCGAGACCGAGAAAAACCTGTCCGACGTGTTCGATGCCGCCGAGCCTGGCCACGTCGTGCTGCTGTTCAACGAGGCTGACTCGCTGTTCGGCAAGCGCACGAGCGACGTCAAGAGCAGCAACGATCGCTACGCGAACCTCGAGACCAACTACTTGCTCCAGCGCCTCGAGCGGTTCAACGGGCTCGCGATCCTGACCACGAACCTGACGTCCGCGATCGATCAGGCGTTCAAGCGCCGGTTCACGTACGACGTGTTCTTCAGCTTCCCGTCGCCCGACATGCGCGCGGAGCTGTGGCGTCGCACGCTGCCCGAGCGCGCGCGGTCCGCGGTGATCGACTTCGATGCACTCGCCGATCGCTACGAGCTGTCGGGCGGGTTCATCAAGGTCGCGTGCGAACGCGCCGCGTACGTCGCCGGCGCCGCCAATACCGAGATCGACGAGGCGCTGCTCCAGCAGACCGTCGAGCGCATGTACCGCGAGCGCGGCAAGGTCAGCGCGACGGGCCGCCTGGAATGACATGAGGATCGAGTGGGGCGAGCTGGTCGCGTTGACACCGCGCGACGTCACGCCGTACGCCGCCGCGCTCGCCGCCGCGTACAACGATCCGAAGAACTCGGTGCTGCTGGGGAATACGCAGGCAATGTCACTGGCCGACGTCGTCGAGCACTACGCGACGCTGCCGTATCCGTTCGTGTTGCTCGCGCACGGCGAGCTCGCCGGCGACGCGGACCTGCGCGGTGTCTCCGGCGGCGCCGCGGAGTTCGCGTTCCTGATCGCGGCGCCGAGCGCGCAGGGCAAGGGCCTCGGCACGCGGTTCGCGACGATGATCCACGCCGCCGCGTTTCGCACGCTCGGGCTCGAGCGCGTGTACGCGTCCGTGATTCCCGACAACACGGCGTCGCTCCGCGTGTTCGAGAAGCTCGGGTACATCGCCGACGACACGCTCGCCTACGGCGATCCAGGCGACATCGTGCTGCGCCTCGATCGCGACGCGTTCGTCGAGCCGCCGGGCATCACGATTCAGCCCTGAGCGAACACCCAGACCTGGGAGAGCTTGCCGTTCGCGAACCGGTGGATCGCGAGCAGCTGCCGCTCGATCTTGTCGCCCTTCTTGATCTTCTGATCGGGTGAGTCGGCGGTCGCGGTGCCGCTCACCGTCTCGATCGCCGCGACGTAATCACCCGCGGCCCACGCGTGATCGACCCGGTAGTGGAGATCGGTCTTCTCGAGCCGCACCTTGATCCCGGCGAGGATCTCGACCTTCGTCAGATCCTTGGGCCGGTTGACGACCGACCACACGACGTCGTCTGCGAGCTTGTCGCCGAACGCGACGAGGTCCTTGTTCTCCGAAGCCTCCATCATGTGCGTGAACGTCTCGAGGTTCGCCTTCTCGACGGCGTCGTCCTTCGAGATCAGCGAGGTCTTGGTCGGAAACGGCGCGGCGATCGCACGAAATCCCGGCTTGCCCGTGCGCTGGCCAAGGGCGGTCTTCGCGTCCCAGAACGCGAGGTCTCGCATGATCTTGCCCGACGGATCCGTGGCGACGACGTGCCCGAGGAGAAACCCGATCGGCTTCTTGGTCTTCGTGCTGGTCGCGGTGTGGAGCTCGATCGCGATCACGGTATTGCCGCTGACGAGCACGAGCTGCGGCGCTTGCTGGTAGCCGGTCAGCTCCCCGCGAAGCTTCTTCGAGGCCTCGATCTGGACGTCGAGGGCGCGCGGCTCGGCCAGCCCCGGCGCCTCGAACATCACGCTGCCGGCATAGCAGCTCTTGAATTCATCCCAGCGAGGCTCGTTCGCGAGCGCGATGCACTCCTCGTAGCGCTTCGCGATGTCGTCACCGGTCTTCGCGACCGCCGCGTCGATCACATGCGGTGGCACGGGCGTGGCGACCTGCGATCCGGATGCGGTCGTTGGCGCGGGCTGCTGGTCCTTCGCCTTGCACGCACCGGCGACGAGCACGAGGAGCAACATCTTCCTGACCATGACGTCCTTTATCGCAGACGTCGCGGCCCCTCGATTGCAGCACATCAGCAAAAGGAGAATTTCATGGACACCAAACGCGAGAACCCGAACGAGGAACCCGAAGAGATCGGCAAGGCACACCCCGTGGAGCCCGCCGATGGGCGCGCACCCGGTGGCGAGGCGTCGAAGGGCGCCGCCGCCGACAACCACGGCGCGGCGCAGGCCGGTATTGGCCGCGGCGAGGAGCCACGCAGCCGCTAGCTCGGAGCGTCTCGGAGATGTGCAATCACCGGACCGTGATCGCTCGTCCCGACGTCGCGATACGACACGCAGTGCGTGAATTCGTCGACGAGCGCACGGCTGGCGGCGACGTAGTCGAGGCGCCAGCCGATGTTGCGTTGACGCATGTTCCGCCACGGTGCCCACCACGTGAACAGGCGATCATTCTCGGGATCGACGTGACGGTGGACGTCGACGAGGCCATGCGACAAGAACTGCTCGACGAGCGCTCGTTCGGGCGCGCTCTGCCCGATCATGTCTTTGCGCAAGATCGGATGGACGTCGATCGGGAGCCGCGCGACGTTGTAATCGCCGCACAGGACCAGGTGCTTGCCGGCCGCCGCGAGCTCGGCCGACCACGCGACCATCGCGTTCAGGAAGACCATCTTGGCCTCGAAGTCCTTGCCGCCGTTCGGCACGTAGACGCTGCCGAACACGAGGTTGCCGACCTCGGCGACGACGATGCGCTCCTCGAGATCGAACGGCGGATGCACGAAGCTCGGCACGTCCGCGAAGGTCTTCGTCCGCAGCATCAGCGCGACGCCGGAGTAACCCTTGAGGCCGCCGTGCCAGAAGCAGTGGTAGCCGGCGATCGAGCACAGCGGCTCGGGGACCTGGTCCCGGTTTGCCTTGGTCTCCTGGAGGCAGACCACGTCCGGCTCCTCGCGATCGATCCACGAGATGACCTCGGTGAACCGCTTGCGGATGCCGTTGACGTTCCAGGTCGCGATCTTCACGTAGGAGGCCGAGATAGCATGGGCGTCGTGACTTTCACCTGCCCTTCCCGATAGTTCGTTATCATAAAAAACGAACGTTTGCTTTTACGCATCGGGCTCGGGTAGTGATCATGCGTGCCCGTTCGCAAGCCGAAGCCGAACGCCGACGCGATCCTCGAAGCCGCGGAGCGCGTGTTTGCCGAGCATGGCTATGCCGATGTCTCGCTCCGCCAGCTGATGGCCGCGGCGGGCGTGTCGACCACGGCGTTCTATGCGCGGTTCGATTCGAAGGAGGCGGTGATGGCGGCGCTGACGGCGCGGCTGTTCGCGGGCCTTTATGCGGATGCGCCCCCGGTGCTGGATCGCGCGCGCGATCTGGAGACCGGCATCGCGCTCGGTGTCGATC
>JBBQFU010000412.1:0-5655 GCA_038322185.1 Haliangiales bacterium | reverse complement strand
CTGTTGCTCCGCACCAGTTTGTGGACGATCGCAGCCGCGCTCACGGGACTGTTTCTCTACGTCTACGGCGCCTGGCCGCTGAACCGCGTCGCCGAGCTGACCGCGCTCACCGCGGTGCACTCGTATGTCGTGTCGTGCCTGCGCGCGCTGTGGTGGGCGCAGATCCTCGGCGAGGTGCGCGCCAAGCTGTTCGCAGCCGGCTCGCCGCTCAAGAAGTTCGACGAGAGTCACTTCCGCGGCTTCCTGCTCGTCGCGATGATCGTCGCTGGCGGTGTGCTCGCGGCGCAGGCCGCGTTCGCCTACTACTTCGTCCCGATCTCGCGGCAGCAGTACCTCCAGTTCGAGACCTACTTCCCGGCGGCCACGTTCATCGGGCTCCTGCTGTGGACGTTGCTCGCGCGCGTGATGACCTCGGATCTTCGCAACTACCTCGCGCTGTCGCGCGGCGAGTCGCGTGATGCACCGCCGGCGGCCGAGATCTTTCGCCGCGCACAGGCACTGCCGTACCGGCTCGCGCTGCTCACGATCGGCGTGTGGATCGCGATCTCGCTCGTCGGTGCTGGCATCGCCCGCATCCACCTCGGGTTCGATCTCGACGACACGATCATCCTCACCACCGCGACGCTCGTGCTCGCTCTTGCGGGCTCGATCTACGAGCAGCTGTGGCATCGCGACATCCTGCGCCCCCTGCTCGCGCACCTCACGCAGCGCTATCGCGTGCCGGTCCGCAGCATCGCGCCGTCGCTGTCGCTGCGCAGCAAGCTGATGCTGTCGTTCGGCGGCGTCGTGCTGCTCGCGTGCGGCATGGCGCTGTTGTGGGGCTTCGTGCAGTACAAGAGTCTGTCGACGGCGTCGGTCGAGCGGCAATCCGACATCGGCCTGCGCTGGCTGCGCTCGGAGCTGCACGCCGAGCTCGCGGCGGGGCTGACGGTGCCGACCACGGAGACCGTCCACGCGGCGCTGCGCAGCATCCAGGCGAAGGAGCCCGACCAGACGAGTGTCATCTACTTCGCCGACAAATCCGGGAACGTGCTCCCGCTCGGCGGTGGCCCGATGGGCGCACCGAAGCTGCCCTGGTACACGACCCGGCTGATCGATCGCGGTGGTGAGCCGATCTCGATCCACGCGGCCGAGCTCACGGGCAAGTCAGGGCGCGTCAAGGGCGTGTGGCACGGCGTGCCGTACGACCTCGGCGCGGTCGCGGTGTTCTATCCGAGCTATCGCGGACGCGGCGAGTCGATGGTGGCGCCGCTCAAGGAGCTGCTCGTCTTCTTCCTGGTGCTGTTCGGTGCGTGCGCCGGCATCGTCGCGTTCACGGTCGCGCAGTTCATGGCGCCGATCCGGCGGCTCGAGCAGCGCGCGGATGCGATGGCGCGGGGCGAGCTCGCCGATCCGGTCGCAGCCGGTGGTGAGGGCGACGAGATCGGGCGCCTCACGCTGGCACTCGAGGAGATGCGGCGCGCGCTGCGCGACAAGCTGCGTTCGACCGAGGAAGTGAACCTCGACCTCGAGCGTGCGGTGCAGATGCGAACCGCCGATCTCGCGCGCAAGAACCGCGAGCTCGCCGAGACGCTCGACAAGCTCACGCGCGCGCAGCAGCAACTCGTTCGCTCCGAGAAGCTGGCCTCGATCGGTCAGCTCGTCGCCGGCATCGCGCACGAGATCAACAATCCGGTCAACGCGATCGTGAACACGGTCGGCCCGCTCGAGGAGGCGGTGCAGAACATCAACACCGATCCCGAGGCGGCCAAGGAGGTCGTCGAGATGATCAGGGTCGTGCAGCGCGGCGCGCAGCGCACCAAGGCGATCGTGTCAGCGCTGCACAACTACTC
The DNA here is from genome assembly GCA_038322185.1 of Haliangiales bacterium. Classification (GTDB taxonomy): domain Bacteria; phylum Myxococcota_A; class Polyangia; order Haliangiales; family Haliangiaceae; genus JABFXX01. The sequence continues at coordinate 3,823 of JBBQFU010000412.1, read as the reverse complement.
ACGCACCGACGACGAGAGCGTGGTCGACTTCGATGTCGATCGCTCGATCGACGACTCGCTCGAGCTGCTCCGGCACTTGCTCAAGGGCAACATCAACGTCGAGAAGAAGTACAAGAACCCGGGGCGCGTCCGCGGTCACGCCGGTCAGATCAACCAGGTGTTCATGAACTTGCTCACGAACGCCTCCCAGGCACTCGGCGGGCGCGACAACGCGACGATCACGGTGGAGACCGCGGGCGACGAGGATGGGGTCGAGGTCAAGATCGCCGACAACGGTCCGGGCATTCCGCCCGAGATCCTGCCGCGGATCTGGGACCCGTTCTTCACGACCAAGGACGTCGGCGAGGGCACGGGGCTCGGGCTCTCGATCGTGCACGAGCTCGTCGAGCGCCACGGCGGCACGATCGACTGCGCGACCAAGGTCGGCGAGGGCACCAGCTTCACCGTGAAGCTGCCGCGCAAGATGCAGGTCTCGGATCGCAAGCGGGTCGGGTGATCCGCAGCGCGTGTTACCGCCGTGCGGTTTGCTGCGTCTCGCCGCGCAGCCGGACTGCCTCCGCGCGGTGCTTGATGGCCGCGTTGCGGTTTGCCTCCAGGAACCGGAGGTCCTCCGCCTTCCAGCAGTTGGCAGGGTCATCGACCGTGAGCTGGGAGCGCCGGTCTTTCCAGCACTCGATCTCGATCGCAGTTGCGGTCGCTTCGTAGTCGCGCGCGTTGCGCTCGTGGTCGGCCACGCTGGTGGTGCGGGGATTGGAACTGGCACCGCAGCCCACGAGCAGCCACAGCACCAGCGGTCGACTGATCTTACGCAGCATGCCCTACAGGGCAGCAACTACCGTTCCATGCGTCAGATCCGCAGGCCACGCGGCCGCTTCGAGGCGGCATTCGAATCGCCTCGATTCGCCCAGCATCATCGACGGATCGCCAACCGCAGCGGGCGTGCGCGCGCGGCCGTCTGGCCCGATCGCGCATGAGCCGAAGTTGCAGGGCGGGTTGTCAGTTTGGCAGGAGCCCCAGGACGACCTGACACGTTGGCACGAAAGGCGACCCGTGCAAGGAAAACTGCCCAGTGATGTCAATGACATAGATGGAATCAGACCTGGCCCGCCGCTTGTTAATAGCCACACGAGTATGTGGCACCGACCCGCCCAGAGCCCGTTCCGACGGTTCGCTGCCGCCCAGGTCGAGGGGGGGAGCGGGACGTCTTCTGACGAACCGACGTCGCTCAAGGAAGTGCCGGTTCCGGCCGACGCCGGCATCGTGCTGGTGGTCGACGACGAGGGCTCGATCGTCGAGTCGCTGACCAAGATCTTCAAGCGCGAGGGCCTCAACGTCCTCGCCGCCACCGATGGCAACACCGCGCTCGACATCCTGCGCAAGCACCGGGTCGGCGTGCTGCTCACCGATCTCATGATGCCGAGCACGTCGGGCATGGACCTGCTCCGCGCCGCCAAGACGATCGCGCCCGAGACCGAGGTCGTGCTGATGACCGCCTACGGCACGGTCGAGACCGCCGTCGACGCGATGAAGGAAGGCGCGTACGACTTTGTGACCAAGCCGCTCAAGCGCGCGCACGTGGTCCGCATCGTGCGCAACGCGCTCGAGAAGCAGTCGCTGCTCATCGAGAACCGCAGCCTCAAGGCGCAGCTCGCCGACAAGCGCCGGCGCGCCATCATCGGCACCTCACTCGCGTGGCGCCGCACGATGGACATCGTGATGCAGGCGGCGCCGTCCGAGGCCACCGTGCTGCTGCTCGGCGAGAGCGGCACCGGCAAGGAGCTGCTCGCTCGCTCCGTCCACGACAACTCGGCGCGCGGCAAGGGCCCGTTCGTCGCGGTGAACTGCGCGGCGATTCCCGAGTCGATCCTCGAGGCCGAGCTGTTCGGTTACGAGAAGGGTGCGTTCACGGGCGCGTCGACCTCGCGTGATGGGCGCTTCGAGGCCGCGAACGGTGGCACGCTGTTCCTCGACGAGATCGGCGAGATCAGTCGCCACGTGCAAGTGAAGCTCCTGCGCGTGCTCCAGGAGGGCGAGATCGAGCGCCTCGGCAGCTCGGGCAAGCCGCGCCGCATCGACGTGCGCATCGTCGCTGCGACCAACGTCAACCTGGCCGACGAGGTCAAGGGTGGCCGGTTCCGCGAGGACCTCTTCTACCGCCTCAACGTGATCCCGGTGAACGTCCCGCCACTGCGTGACCGCCGCGATGACATCTCGCTGCTCGCGCAGCACTTCGTTCACGTCTACGCCGAGAAGAACGGCAAGGCGATCAGCGGCTGCTCGACGACCGCGATCGAGCGCCTCACCGAGTACGCCTGGCCGGGCAACGTTCGCGAGCTCGAGAATGCGATCGAGCGCGCGGTCGTGCTCACGCGCGCTGGCCACACGATCATCGACGAGGATGCGCTGCCCCGCGAGATCCGCGACGCGACACCGGGCACCGCCTCGGCCACCTCGCTGACCTTCCCGCTCGGGATGCCGCTCGCCGAGATCGAGATGCGCGTCATCCACGAGACGCTGCGCCACACGCGCGGCGACAAGCGCCTCACCGCGAAGCTCCTCGGCATCGCGACGCGCACCATCTATCGCCGGCTCGAATCGACCGGCGAGGGCGGCGGCGAGGGTGACGACACCGACGACGTGGAACCCGAGACGACCAAGGAATAGCCGATGCAGGACATCTTCAAACGGTACTTCTGGGTCCTCGGTGCAGCCGTGGTGCTCGTGTGCTCCGTCTTCGCGGCGAAGGCGACCAGCCACGTTGTCGAGGCCAAGTTCCTCGGTGACTCGTCGAAGACCCCGCGCGTCCACGCCATGTCGCCGTCGCCGTCGTCGCCTGCCAAGGTCAGCCGCAGCAAGGACGGCGCGCCGCTCTCGACGCGCAACATGTTCTGCTCCGAGTGCACGCCGCCGGTCGAGGTAGCCGCGACCAACACCGACCCGTCGCAGATCCAGACCACGAGCCTGCCGCTCGTGCTTCTCGCGACCATGGTCAGCGCGAAGCCCGACGATTCCTACGCGACCATCATCAACACCGAGAGCCAGAAGCAGGGCGCGTTCTCCGTCGGCGACCCGGTTCCGGGTGCCACGGGCAAGGTCAAGGAGATCCGGTTCAAGTACGTCGACTTCGAGAACAACGGCCACACCGAGCGCATCGTGCTCGCTGGCGCCGTCGTTCCGGTCACCACGCCCGTTGCTGCTGCCGAGCCCCCGCCGTCCGATGGTGGTGGCGATGACCTCCAGGCCTCGATCGACAACGGCGTGAAGAAGATCGACGACACCACCTACGAGATCGACAAGTCGCTCGTCGAGAAGGCGCTCGCGAACCCGATGGCGCTCGCGAAGGGCGCGCGTGTCGTCCCGGCCGTCAAGAACGGTAAGCCCGACGGCTTCAAGCTCTACGCGATCCGTCCGTCGTCGGTGTACGCCAAGCTCGGGCTCACCAACGGCGACACGCTCCAGGCGATCAACGGCTTCGAGCTGACCTCCGCCGACAAGGCGCTCGAGGTCTACACGAAGCTGCGCGAGGCGACCCAGCTCCAGGTCGAGATCACCCGCCGCGGCAAACCCATGACGCTGAAGTACTCGATCCGATGAAGAGCCTGCTTGTCATCGTCGCTCGCATTGAATCCGTTTCTTCCAGGACTGCGCACCGGGTATCTCCATGAAGCAAACACGTAGCCTCGCTCTGCTCCTCCTCGCGTCCCTCGCGTCGCCCGTGCTCGCGCAGACCCCGCCGGCGGGCGATGCCGCCAGGCCGGTTGGCGACGCGACCACGCCGCAGGACGATCCGCTCTACAGCTGCAAGAAGCGCACGGGCCTGGTG
>JBBQFU010000411.1:0-5709 GCA_038322185.1 Haliangiales bacterium | reverse complement strand
GAACGCCGAGCTTGCTGATGATGCGCGACACCAGGAATGCCTGGATCATGAAGCTCACGAGATTCACCCACATGAAGAAGTCGCTGTAGAACGCCTTGATGATCTCGCGGCGCTGGCCCTCGTCCTGAGTGAGTGCGAACGCATGCTCCTTGGCTGCGTTCGAGAGGATGTACTCGCCGGTTGTATTGACGAGGTTGGCAACGAGCAGCATACACGCGATGAGCAGCAAATAGCGGTCGCTCAACACGAGCGCGAAGCCACCCTTGCCCGTCATTGGCTCGGTCTTGTCGCCGTGCTCGGCGTGGACGCCTTGCTGCATCCGCTCGATCACGTTGAACAGCACGATCGTGCCGACCAGGATGGCCGCGGCAATTCCGAGCAGCGTGAACGTGTCGGCGAGCTTGGCGACGTACGGGCCAAAGATGGCGCCGAGCGAGCCGCCGATCGCGATGATCGCGAACAGTCGCTTGCCCTGCTCCTCGCTGTAGAGGTCGTTCGCATACGACCAGAACTGGGCGATCAGGAACACGTTCACCAGACCGAGCCAGATGAAGAACGGCAGACCGACCGGCACGCCGGCGGCGCCGAGCACCGCGAAGGTGATCAGGCTGCCGACGACGACGATGTACGAAACGTTGATGAGCCGGATACGCTTGACGCGGTTGGCGAGATAGCTGTAGGCGGGCACCACACCGATGAGCAGCAGCGCCATTGCGCCGCTTGCGTAGACCTTGAGCTCGTCCCCCCCGAGTCCGAACGTTCCGCCCGAAAGAATCAGGCCTTCGCGGGCCGTCTTCATCACATAATAGGCGGTGAGGATCAGAAATACGCACAAGAGCATGAGGACGGCGACGGCGCCCTCCCCGGGCTTCACCTTCGCAAACGGGCGAAGCAGTCGGTCTATGACGGACGGATGAGAGTTCACCGGTGCGTGCGTGTGCAACCATGATGCCCGGTGCTAGATTCTTGGATCTGCTAGGTGTGCACGAGGGCTCGTGTGCGATTAGGCTCGACAGCACACCCGTGTGTGCTTTCTTACTGGAACTTTGGGGGCACACACGACGATGAAGTATCAGTTCGTCTGGATCGGACTTGCGGCCACGGCAGCGTGCAGCAACGTCACCGGGCACGTGAGCTCGACCAAGACAGGCGACGTGAGTCGTCCCGTCGAGCGTCGCTCCCCCGTCGCCGAGCTTCGCGCTGCGTGTGGTGACGACGTTGCGCCCCACACGTCGCTCAAGCGCGAGCCGTACCTCCAGCAGGTCGGCGGCAAGCTCGCCAAGCTCGGCTGGGTGACCTCGTCGCCCGCGAACGACACCATCAAGCTCTCCGACCCAATCGGTGCAGCGCTGCGTAGCTCCCCTGGCGTGATCGAGAACGTCGCGCTGCGTGGCGGCGGCGAGAAGCAGATGTGGTCCGAGCTCGAGGACCTCAAAGACGGCACGATGTACTGCTACCAGCTCGAGAGCGATGCTGGCGCGATGACGAGCCGCACGGGCTTCAAGACCGCCCCGCTCGCCGACAGCACCGACACCATCCGCTTCCTCGCGTTCGGTGACTCGGGCGGCGGTACGAGCGACCAGTACGCCCTGCAGGAGCAGATGTACACGGTCCCCTACGACCTGATGATTCACACCGGCGACGTCGCCTACGACGACGGAACCATCCAGCAGTACGAGGACAACGTCTTCGGCGTCTACGGCGACCTGTTCCGCAACATCCCGTTCTTCCCGGCGTCGGGCAACCACGACTACCGCACGATGAGCGGCGCGCCGTTCCGCGAGGTGTTCAATCTGCCGGGCCACGAGAAGTGGTACTCGTACGACTGGGGCCGCATCCACTTCGTCGCGCTTGACACCGAGGCGGACTACGCCGAGCAGGCCGAGTGGCTCGAGGCCGACCTCGCAGCGAGCACGGCGCCATGGAAGATCATCTACATGCACAAGCCGATGTACTCGTCGGGCTCGCACGGCTCCGACATGTCGTTGCGCAACAAGATGGAGCCGATCATGAAGCGCCATGGCGTTCAGCTGGTGCTGGCTGGCCACGACCACAACTACGAGCGCATGACGCCGCAGGACGGCATCGCCTACGTCGTCACCGGTGGCGGCGGGATCGGCACCCGCAGCGTCGGCAGCTCGTCGTTCACGGCGTTTGCCGAGGACGTCATCCACTTCGTCCAGGTGGAGGTTGGCGTCGACGAGCTGGTGCTGCACGCCATCGATGGGACCGGCCGCGAGTTCGACTCGATGGTCGTTCCCCGCGTCTCGCAGTAACCGCTGAGACCGGGGCGCACACAGGGGCGATTTCGCCCTGGTGAGGCCTCCAGAAGGCGAGCGCTGGCGAAACGTTCTGGAAGCTAGCTTCCAAGAATGAAGCCGATTGCCGCCCTGGTTGCCGCCCTGACCCTTGGCTGCAGCTCGACCGCGAAGATGACCGAGCTCGTCGTCACAGGCGACGCCAAGACGGTCCGGGAGCGTCCGCCACGGACTCGCCCCAGCTCTCCGGAGTCTACGCAGATTCTCTTCATCGCCTTCGACGGGCTCTCGCGCGACTCCCTGTACGACCTGCTCCGCGCCGGGAAGCTCCCGAACCTGGCAGCGCTGCTCGGCGGTAATCCGCTCGAGCACGCGTACCTCGATGACACGTTCCTGGCGAACCTACCGTCGACCACGATGCCCGCGTGGGTGAGTGCGCAGACCGGTGCGGGCGCGGCGGAGCATGGCGTGCCCGGCAACGAGTACTTCATCCGCGAGCGTCGCGAGCTCGCGTGCCCGGCACCGGTGTCGTTCCATGACTCCGCGCCGACACTCTCGATCTACACCGACAACTATCTCAACAAGCTCGTCGCGGTGGAGAGCGTGTACGAGCAGATCCATCAGCACGATCCCGACGCGCTGGTGTGGGTCGGCATGAATCACTTCTTTCGCGGCGCCGACAAGCTGCTGCTCGCGAAGCGGACCGTGCTCGTGAAGGCGCTCCGCGGTTTCCTCGAGAAGCAGGTCGAGAAGCTGCAGGGTGAGACGTCGCGCGACATCTACAAGGATCTCGACGTTGCCGCGGTCGATGCGATCGTGAGCCGGCTCGATGACAAGGCCACGGTCCCCGACGTGCTCACGCTGTACATCTCGGGCACCGACCTCTACGCGCATGTCGCCGAGGAGGGTCCGGACGAAGCGCGCACGAAGTACCTCGTCGAGGTCGCCGACCCGGCACTCGAGCCGCTCGTCAAGAAGCTGCGCCACAAGCGCGCGCTCGACAACCGCTGGGTGATCGTGAGCGCGGACCACGGACACACGCAGATCATCGACGATGACAAGCACGCGATCGGCACCGGCGACAACGGTCCGCCTGCCTTGCTGAAGAAGACGGGCTTCCGCATGCGGCCGTTCAAGAAGGACGTGGCCGACAACGATCCGTTCAGCGCCGTGATGGCCTACGGCGGCGCGATGGCCTATGTGTACCTCGCGGACCGATCGAAGTGCCCGGGCGAGAAGGATGTCTGCACGTGGAGCGAGCCGCCTCGCTATCGTGAAGACGTGCTCGCCGCGGCCGAGGCGTTTCATCGCAACAACGAGGACGGCAGCATCATCGCCGACCTCAAGGGCAAGCTCGACATGATCTTGGTGCGCAAGCCCAAGGCGGTGATCGAGGTCGACAACCCATTCGAGGTCTACGTTGGCGACGGCAAGACGATGCCGCTCGACGTGTACCTGCGCGCGCATCCACGTCCGACGTACGTCGCGATGCCCGCACGCATGGAGGAGCTCGCGGTCGGTCGTCATGGCGAACGCGCTGGCGACATCTTGCTGCTCGCGAACAACGGCAACCGCGACACGCCCGAGCAGCGCTACTACTTCGCCGAGCCGTATCGGTCGTGGCATGGCAGTCCGTCGAAGCAGGACTCCGAGATCCCGCTGATCGTCGCGCACGCGAGCTACCGCGCCGACGAGATCGCGGCGTGGATCAAGCCGATCCTCGGTGACCGTCCGTTCCAGCGAAAAATCACGGACATCATGATGAAGCTGCGCACCGCGCCGCCACGCGGGCTACGATGACCGGGTGGGGATTCGCATAGCCAACCTGGCAGTCACTTGTGCATTGTTCGGCGCGTGTGGGGACGACAGCAACCTCGAGCCCGTCGAGGATGTGCCGGCCACGCTGATCAATCCGCTCGAGGTCTGGTCGTTTTCGCCGACTGACGTGTGGATCCTCGACGGTAGCTCGTTCGTTCACCGCTTCGACGGATCGGAGTGGTCGATGCTCGGCACGAACACGAGTGGTGGCCTGACCTGCATCTACGCGGTGTCGGCCAACGATGTCTGGCTGTGCGCGGGCGACGAGGTGCTGCACTACGACGGCGCGACGTTCACGGCGTCCGATGTCACCACGCCGACCGGGCTCGACGGACTGACGGCGATCTGGGCGACCGGACCGAACGATGTCTGGGTCGTCGGTGATGACGCGATCGTCGCGCACTACAACGGCACGACGTGGGAGCGCACGATCGTGGGCTCGCCATTCAAGAGCTCGATCTGGGGCTCGGGGCCGAACGACGTCTATGCGCTGAGCACGTTTGATCTGTCGCACTACGACGGCAACACGTGGACCGAGGTCGAATTCGACGCGGGCGGCGGCGGAGGTGACGGCCAGGTGTGGGGCACCAGCGCATCGGACGTGTGGCTGATGGCGGGCGACGACACCGCATGGCACTTCGACGGCAGCACATGGTCGCCGACCGAGTTCGAGCTCCAGGACTTCAACGCCGTGTGGGGCAGCGCGCCGAACAAGCTGTGGGCGGCCGGGAGCCCTGGCGCCGTCGCACACTTCGACGGTTCGTGGCACTCGCTCGCGCTGCAGGACTTCGGCGCGCCGTATCTCCGGCAGATGCTCGCGGTGCACGGCTCGTCGGAGACCGACGTCTGGGTCGTCGGGCGCCAGCTCGGCGAGGGCGGCTCCACGGGCCTCATCTATCATATCGGCCCGTGAAGTCCTTCAGCTTCAAGTTGCCGCGGCTGGGCGCCAGCCCGCTCATCTCGCAGTGGCTGCTCGCAACGATCGGTCTGTCGATCCTCGCGCAGCTCGATGGCGGCTGGGTCGTGAGCAAGCTCGCGTTGATTCCGTCGCGCGTGTGGCTCGGCGAGGTCTGGCGCCTCGTCACGTGGCCGCTGATCGAGCTCGGGCCAGTGTCGCTGATCGTCACCTGCCTCGTGATCTTCCGGTTCGGCACCGATCTCGCGACACGCTGGGGTGAGCGAAAATTCCAACGAGTGATGCTGCAGATGGTGATCGCGGCCGCGGTGATCACCGTGCTGGTCTCGGCGGTGGCCGGCGTGTCGCGGTTCGCGCGGTGCGGTGGCTGGGCCGTCGGTGATGCACTGGTGATCTTCTGGGCGCGGCAGTTCCCGACGCAGCAGATCACGCTCTACGGCATGCTGACGCTGTCGGGTCGCAAGCTCACCCACTTCACGCTCGGGTTCACCACCCTGTTCGCGATCTATCTCGGGCCGGTCGTGATGGCGCCCGAGCTCGCTGCGTGTGCCCTCGCCTACTACTACCCGTCACGATGGTTGCACTCGTGAGCAAGCGCCGCCGCGCAATCTACCTCGGTGCCGCGCTCGTGCAGCTGTAGTCAGCGCGCGTCGAGCTGGTGCAGCACGATGCCGTTGCCCTCGCTGTCGGCGATGTTCGACATGCGGCACTTCGGGC
>JBBQFU010000410.1:0-5744 GCA_038322185.1 Haliangiales bacterium | reverse complement strand
CGCCACAGCGAATGACGACGGATCCGGAAGCCTGCATCGCCCACTTGCCCGACTCGATAGAGATCTCTTTGCCGCCACCCGTGGCGGTTTCACGAACAAAACCCATTTGTGCGAACCTTTCGAAAATTCGCGTCGCCGGGGGTGTCCGTCTGGCCTGAATCCCTCGGTCCAACGCCTCTCTCGTTCGGAGAGAGAGGCACTCGACTGAACGATCAAACCACCGCGATCACTTGTCTGGTCGACGCTACGCTTAGTTGTTGTTTCCTCGGCGTTATTGCACAGGGTTTTGCCAAAGCCAAGCGTGTTAGCGTTGGAGGGCATGAAGACCGATACCCCCGGTTTTCTCGACGTGAAGCTCACGGTGGTCACCAAGGGGCCCCTGGCTCGAAGGTCTGGCGGCCCTGGGCGACGTCGAGGCCGAAGAAGACGCCGCAGGCGGCTGGACCCATCGCCGGGTCAAGACCTCGGCGGTCCTGCGCGAGATGACCATTCGGGTCCTTGGCTACGTGGGTCCGCCCACGGCTGACGTGACCGTTGGCTGGGTCGGTGCGGACCGCATTGTCAGCGACGGGACGACAGAAGTTCCCGACGTGTCGATCTCCGTGGTCCCGCGTCTGAAGGGCGTTCCTGGCAAGGAGACCCTGCTGGCCGCGCTCAAGGAAGTTCTGCGCGAAACGGCGAAGGCGACCTGAACCCATTAGCCTGCTGGAGTGAAATCATTCCTGGTGGTCCTGGTGGTGCTGGTTGCGGCGTGCGGCGACAAGACGGCGGGCCCTGGCGCATTCGAGGTCAAGCGAGACCTCAAGACGACGAGCAAGAAGAGCTCGGGTCTGCCGGGCACCGGCATGGCGACGCTCTCGGATGCCGCGCCGTCGCTCAATGTGGTCAACGACACCGCGCTGGGTCAGGCGTTCAAGGCCGCGCTCGCCGAGTCGGCGCTCGTGAACAAGGGCGCGATCGACGTCACGCTCATCACGGATCCGAAGGATCCGCCGGCGAACGGGACGATGAAGGTCGCGATCGAGCTGACCGCACTGTTTGCCCACGTGCCGGAGATCAGCCAGCTCGACGCGAACATCGCTGGAACGCTCGTCTACAAGAACCGCAGCGCGGCCGACCTCGGCAAGGAGCTCGCAGAGGTGGTCGTTGATCACCTCGAGGGCGCGAAGTTGCCCGCGAACGTGGGTCCGCCGACGACGAAGGTCACGAAGGCCGTCAGCATCACGCCCGGGCCGCCGACGTGCACGCTGCACGAGGACGGTGTGGTCCGCTGCTGGGAACCACGCGGTGGCGCACCGTACTCGATTCCCTCGCTGACCGGCAGCAAGGCGATCGACGCGGGCAACAACTTCGGCCTGTGCGGCATCCGCGCAGACGGCCGCGCGTATTGCGTCGACGCGTGGGACAACTCGATCAAGCTCGAGGCACGTGACGTGTGTGGCGTCGCGAACGCGACCGCGATCAGCGTGGGTCAGGCGTCGGCGTGTGCACTGCTCGCCAACGGTCACGTGAAGTGCTGGGCTGGCCGCGCCGAGGCGTTCGAGCCATGCGACAAGGGCACGCCTGCGGTCGAGGTCAAGGGCGTGACCGCGGCGACGGTTCTCGATACCGGCTCGTTCAAGAGCTGCGTGCTCACGAAGGACGGCAGCGTTCAGTGCTGGGAGCTGTGCGACGACAAGTGCCGGTCCGGTGTCGTCGGCGAGGTCGATCCCAAGAATCCGCCCCTCGCAGCGCCGGTCAAGGGCATCACGAAGGCGACCAATGTTCTCGTTGGTTTCGAGGTCTGCGCGACCGTCAAAGACAACAAGGTCACCTGCGTCGAGAGGGGCGGCAAAGCGCGCACCATCACGCTGCCCGAGCCCGTGCAGAAGCTGAGCTATGGCATGGACGGCGCGTGCGGGCTCGGGGCCAGCGGCAGCGTGTACTGCTGGCACGAGAAGCCGACCGCGACGAAGACCGAAGCGGTCACCGACGTGGCCGATTTCGGCGCCGGCATGTACGGGTCGTGCGCCATCACCAAGACCGGCGAGGTCTTGTGCTGGGGTGGCCCGGACAGCGCGAAGGACGCGCCACCCAAGCCGATCACGTTTCGCGACTGAGCGCCTCTTCTGAGGTGATCAGCGGCGGAGACCGAGCGTACCGATCAGCTTCTTGTAACGCTCGAGGTCGACCTTCTTGAGGTAGGTGAGCTGCGAGCGGCGCTGGCTGACCATCCGCAGGAGACCACGACGGCTGTGGTGATCCTTGGGGTTCACCTTGAGGTGCTCGGTCAGGTGCGTGACGCGCTCGGTGAGGAGAGCGACCTGCACTTCGGGAGAGCCAGTGTCGGTCTCGTGCGTGCGGAACTTACCAATGGTCTCTTGCTTGCGAACGGTAGAAACGGGCATCACGTACTCCAAGTCGCCTGCGGCCGCGTCCGTCATGAACGAGTGCCGAGGTCGAGGCGGAGATTGGTGGATCCGTCGCGTGTCGTCAAGTGGCTGAACGGCGTGTATCGGACTTCAACGATTTCGCGAGGATGAGTCAGTAGACGAACACGCGGTCGTAGAGCGTCTTGTTGTCCTCGACGTGCGAGAGCGCGACGAGCTTGCCGTGCTCGTCGACGAGCAGGAAGCGCTCGTAGTGCTCGGGCGCGACGGAAAACGTCTCGGGAGGCATCTGCAAGCCGTTGCGGACCTTCGCGATCAGATCGGGAGCGACGGTCGCGCGCGGCAGCGAGGTCGCCTCCTCCATCGGCACGAGCCTGCAGTTGTCGAGACGATCGAGGTCGTGCGCCTGTGCGATCGAGAACACGCCGCTGCGCGTGCGACGCAGCTCGGTCATGTGCGCGCCGCAGCCGAGGTCGGTGCCGAGGTCGGCGATCAGGCTGCGAACGTAGGTGCCCTTGCTGCACGCCATCGCGATGCGAATGCGTGGCGGTGCACCCGGGATGAACTCGAGCAGATCGAGCTGATCGAAACGCACACGGCGCGTCTCGCGCTCGACCTCCTCGCCTTGGCGCGCGCGGTGATAGAGCCGGCGGCCGTCGATCTTGATCGCAGAGAACATCGGCGGCAACTGGTCGTGCTCACCCATGCGAGCGAGGAGTGCGGCCTCGACTTGCTCGCGCGTGATCTCGCTCGCGTCGCGCGTCGCGGTCACCTGGCCGGTGCGATCGAGCGTGTCGGTCTCGACCCCGAGCACGAGCTCGGCCTCGTAGGCTTTGTCGTCGGCCTGCAGGTAGCCCGCGAGCTTGGTGGCCTCGCCGAGACAGACCGCGAGCACGCCGGTCGCGATCGGATCGAGCGTGCCGCCGTGCCCTGCCCGCTTCACGCCGAGCCGCTTGCGGACGTGATCGACCGCCATCGCCGAGCTCATGCGCGGGGGCTTATCGAGGACGAGGACTCCGTTCACCGTGTGTCGCGATCAGGGCGGGATGCTGTTGATCCACGTCTCGAGGATCGGGTCGCCGTCGTCGTCTTTGAACTCCGTGCCCGCCGCCGGCATGCGATTGCCGTCCGTCGCACGAAAGCGATCCATCACGACCGAGAGCGACGCATCGCCCTTGTAGACAAGCTTGTTGTGGCCGTTGATCAGGTTGACCGTCGTGACGTCAACCGCGGTCATGTACGCGGGCGTCGTCGACGTGACGCCGACCGTCGCGACCGTGAGCTGGAGGTTCAGCGGCGTGTTGTTCACGACCGACGACGTCGGGTTGTGACAGTGGCTGCAGTTCGCGTGCATGTAGCCGAGCGCCGGCGCGACCGAGACGTGATTGCCCGCGTCGAACGGGAAGAACGGATCGGCCGTGCTCGCGCGCGTCGGTGGTGCCGACAGTGCGTTCATCGTGATCAGGTCCGCGAGATCGAGCTCGCCGACTTCACCGTCGAAGTCGAGCTGGATCGCCGAGACGCCGAGCACGCGATTGGGCTTCGCATTCTCGTGACACTGGCGGCACAGCGCCTTGCCCGGCACGTCGTGGTCGGTGCCGTTGGCGTTCTGCTCGCCGAACTCGGCCCACACGGTTGCGTCCTGCGCCGTGTTCCACACGTACGCCGCGTAGAACCAGTCCTGCGACGTGGTGCCCGCTCCGATGCGCGCCACGAGGCGAGTCTCGACGCGGGTGCCACCGCGGATGAACTCCTTCCACAGCTTGGTGCCGACCGGGAACTGCCACGCGTCCATGTCGGATGTGTCGATCGTCGTGCCCGGTGGCAGGTAGATCCACCGCTTCTTCTCGGCGGTGTCGCTGTACAGCTCGTAGCGCGGCGCGTACGCGTGAATGTTCGGCGCGATCTGCGTGCACCCCGCATCGAGACACAGGCCGGTCTCCGCGAGCGTCGCGGGCATGTACGGAGGCGGACCATCGGGCGTCCCCTCGTCGATGCCGATCCCATCGGTTGGTGCATCCGACGTCGTGGTGTTGCCGCCGTCGTCACCGCACGCGCAGAGTGCCAGCAGCACCCAGATTCCCCGCATGCCGCCCATTGTACTCAGGACGACGAGGGCTCGGGGACCTTCTCGGCCGGTTGCATCACCGGCCGAGAGATGCGGTTGAACGCCGCCTCGAGAGCACGCACGACTTTTTCTTTGGTGGTCACCAGATCGCCGGCCATATGGCAGCCACCCGCACCGGGATGACCGCCGCCGCCCAGCGTCATACAGACCTTGCCGACGTCGACGCGCTCGGCGCGCGACCGCATCGACACGCGCACGCCGCCGCCCTTCGCGGTGGTGAGCAGCACGCCCACCTGCACGCCGTCGACGTTGCGGCCCCAGTTCACCATACCCTCGATGTCTTCCCACGAGGCGCGCGCACCCTCGACCATGTCGGTCGTGACGCTGAGCACACCTGCGCGTCCTGCGCAGTGCAGCTCGAGCGTCGACAGCACGCTGCCGAGCAAGCGAACTTTCCCCGGGCTCGGCCGCTCCTCGAGGCTCGCCGCGATCGTGGCCGGCACGACGCCCGCGTTGACCAGGCTCGACCCGACGCGCAGCGCCTCGGCATTGGTGTTCGCGTGGCGAAAGCCGCCGGTGTCGCTGATGATCGAGACGTAGAGCGGCACCGCGCACTCGGGCGTGAGCGGCCAGCCCTCGCGCTCCGCGATGCGATGCACGAGCACGCCGACCGCAGCTGCGGTCGGATCCCACACGGCGATGTCACCGAACGGATGCCCACTCGCGTGGTGATCGAGCGTGATGAGCGTGCCGCACACCTCGGGCGGCGGCAGCGTGTCGCCGAGCAGCGAGATGTCGGCGCAGTCGACGACGATCGTACAGTCGAAGCGCTCGTCGAACGACATCGTATGAACGGTGCCGTTCACCAGCGGCAGCCACTTGTAGCGGCGCGCGATCGGATCGACCGAGTAGATGACCGCTTCCTTGCCCTGCGCGCGCCGGAGCGACGCAAGGCCGGCCATCGAACCGGTGCCATCTCCGTCGGGCCGACGGTGACTGGTGAGCAAGATGCGCTGGGACTCGCGCAGCTTGTCGCACGCGCGCGCGAGCGCGGCAGCGACATCGGGGATCACGGGGACCCGCTCGGTGGTGCGGCCGTCGCTGCTCACGGCTTGGACCCCGGCTCGGGGGAAGGGACTCCGGGGCTCTCGTCGTCGCGAAGCTCCGGATCCGGCTCTGCCTTCGGCGGCGGCACCGGCTCAGCGACGTTGGGCTCGCGGCCCGCAGCGCGTGCGCGCTCCTCGTCGTCCTTCACGATCGCGCGCAGCTTGGCGCCGACGTCGATCGACGGATCGAGCGAGAACCGC
>JBBQFU010000409.1:0-5744 GCA_038322185.1 Haliangiales bacterium | reverse complement strand
GCCCATCACGATGCGATCGCCGACGCTGAACGTCTTGCCGCGCATGATCACCACATAGCCCGCGAGCGCGGTCACGACTCGTTGCAAGGCGAACGCGAGCCCCGCGGTAACAAGACCGAGCGCGGTCGTGAGCCGCGTCGGGTCATCGAACCACAGCGAGGCGAGCGTGATCACGATGACCGTGGCCGCGAGCAGGGACAGCGCTTGTCGCACCCAGAAGCGAGCACGAACGAACCGCTTTCCTGGCACGACGACATCGATGACGTGACGCACGACCTTTCGCACGAGCAGCACGACGACAACGACTGCGATTGACAGGAGCAGCTTGCGGCCGCTCTCGCCCGTGATCCCCACCAGACGAATTCCGAACAGCTCGATGGGATCGTTCGCCATACGGCCACTGCTGCAACATCGACTCCAGGCCGGAACGGTCGTTGCAGTCGCGTGTCCCATGCGCCGGCTCAACGCTTCACTCGTGTTCGAACCGAGCGTCGATGACGCACTGCGCGTATCCGATGGGGAGCCTCACACCTCGCGATGAGGGTGTTCGAACGGCACAAGGTGTTCGTGCAGCAGCTGCTCGCCAGGCTGCGTACGAGCCTGTGGCTCGCGCCGACGCTCGGCGTTCTTCTGGCCGTCGGCGGCAGTGCCGGATTGATCCGGCTCGACCGCGAGCTCCAGCTGTCCCGCAACGACCATACGTTCTTCTTCGACGGTGGCGCGGAGAGTGCTCGAGCGCTGCTTTCGACGATCGCGTCCTCGATGCTGACCTTCACCGCTCTGGTGTTCTCGATCACCATCCTCGTGCTCCAGCTCGCGAGCAATCAGTTCTCGCCCCGCGTGATTCGCACGTTTCTCGAGGAGCGCACCACGAAGCTGGCGCTCGGAATCTTCGTCGGAACGTTCGTCTACGCCGTCGCCGTTCTCGCGCAAGTCCGCGGAGAGCCGAGCCCGTTCGTTCCCGCCATCGCGACCTGGGTCGCGCTCGTCTCGGTGCTTGCCAGCGTCGGTGTGTTCATCCGCTACATCCACCGGATGACGCACGGGATCCGGGCGATCACGGTGATCGATCGGATCTCGCGGGAGACCCGAGAAGCGATCGAACGCATGTTCCCGTCGACCGTCGCACGACGTGCCGCGCCGTCGACGATTCCTTCGCGCGGCGAGCCCGACGCGCAGATCAACCACGACGGAGCCCCGGGCGTCATCACCTTCATCGACGCCGACGGCCTCGTCGAGCTAGCCACACAGGTTGGCTGCGTGCTCGAGCTCGTACCGAAGGTCGGCGGCTTTGTCCCGACCAATGCACCGCTGCTGCGCGTATGGGGGCCATCGCCTGGGCCCGAGCGTTGCCGCAGCCTGATCGCGTTCGACGTCGAACGCACCATCGAGCAAGACCCCGCGTTCGGCTTTCGGCAGCTTGTCGACATCGCAATTCGCGCGTTGTCGCCGGGCATCAACGATCCGAGCACTGCCGGACAGGCCCTCGACCACCTCCACGACCTGCTCCGCCGGCTCCTGACGCGACAGTTTCCGTCGCCCGCACGCGCGGGCAAGGATGGACACGTCCGCCTGATCGTCAATGCGCCCACCCTCGCTGACTACGTTCACCTCGCGCTCGACGAGATCCGCAGCTACGGCGAGTCGTCGATCCAGATCCAGTCAAAGCTGGCGCACATCACGCGCGATTGCGCCGCGCTGGCCGAGCCAGGCCAGCGGGACCTGTTCGAGCGCGAGCTCCGCCCGGCGCGGCACGACGCTTGCTGCTCCAAATAACCATGAGGCGCGCGTTACGGACAGGCCGGGAGGTTTCTCGGTGAGCATCGAGAGCGTCGCCGGCGCACACCCGCGCGAAGAGGCTCTCGATCGCCTTGATGGCGGATTCGAGCTATTGATGGTCGTCCTCGGTCTCGCATGGCTCGCACTCGTCGGCGTCGAGCTCGTGACAGAGCTCCCTGCGTGGCTCGTGCACGTGACAACCGCGATCTGGGGGGTGTTCGTCGCCGACTTCGTCGTTCGACTCGTGCTCGCTCACGATCGCTGGGCTTACCTGCGCGAAAATTGGCTCACGATCATCGCGCTTGTCGTGCCTGCGCTGCGGGTATTCCGCCTCGCACGGTTTTTCCGCGTGCTACGCGCGGCGCGTGCCGTCCGCGGTGTACGCGCCGTGCGCCTCGTGACGACGTTCGGTCGCGCCAAGGGCAGTGTTCACGCACTGCTCGCACGCCGAAACGCACTCGGCTACGTCGTCGCGCTGACATTCGTGGTTGCGTTCCTCGGTGCCGCCGGGATGTACGCGTTCGAGCGCGACGACAACCCGATCTTCGAGAACTACGGCCACGCCTTGTGGTGGACGATGATGCTGCTGATGACCATGGGGACCGAGGGCTGGCCATTGAGCGCCGAGGGCCGCGGGCTCAGCCTCGTGCTGTCGCTGTATGGGTTTGCCGTGTTCGGCTACATCACGGCGTCGCTCGCTTCGTGGTTCATCGGACGCAATAATCAGCAACCAGCGGGTGTCTCGCAACGACAGGCCGATGACCCAGGCTCTTGACGCGAGACCGGCAAACTCTGAAGTTCGGCCCATGAAGTCATTCCCGCTCGTGCTCGCCGCTGTCCTCGCGCTCGCTTCGTTCGGCTGCAAGAAGAAGACTGCGTCGGGCCCCGACTGCGCCAAGGCCATCAACCGCAGCATGGAGCTGTCGAAGCCGGAGATGGAGAAGTCCGGGACCGACGCCCAGATGGCGCAGAAGATGACCGACCTCGGCATCCGGCGCTGCAGCGAGGACAAGTGGCCGGCCGAGGCGGTCAACTGCATGGTCGACGCGAAGACCATGGGCGACTCGCAGGCCTGCTACGGCAAGCTCTCGAAGGAGCAGCAGGACAAGATGAACACGGAGGCCATGGCGCTGGTGATGCCCGCCGACGGGGCAGGCTCCGCAGGCGGCACAGCCGGTAGCGACGCGGGCTCCGCCGCAGGCAGCGCAGCGGCAGATGCGGGCTCCGGCAGCGACGCAGCGCCCAAGTGAGCGTGCTGCCGATCTGAAACACGAAGGTCGCGTTGGGATCGTGCTACGCGTCGGCCTCTGGGGCCAAGGCGCGGGCGGCGAGCTGGGCGGCGATCGTGTCGAGGAACTCTTTGTAGCGCATCGGCTTCGCGATGTAGCCATCGCACCCGGCGGCACGGATGCGCTGCTCGTCGCCCTTCATTGCCAGCGCGGTCAGCGCGATCACCGGGATGGCACGCGTCGCCGGGTCCTCCTTGAGGATCTTCGTCGCGGCGAGTCCATCCATTCCAGGAAGCTGGATGTCCATGAGGATCAGGTCCGGCCTCTCGGCACGCGCCATGGTCAGCCCACTCTCTGCATCGATGGCGGCCAGCACGGTGTGGTTCGCCGACTGCAGCAGGAACGTCGCCAGCGTCATGTTGGCGGGGTTGTCCTCGATGACAAGGATCTTAGACACGGCGCACCACCGGTCCACGACCCGACATCGCTCGTCCGACCTCGGACATGAATCCCTCCCGGTCAAGCTCGCCCTTTCCGACGATCACCGTTTCTCCCTTCTCGAGCCGAGCTCGGTCAGCTGGCGTGACCTGCTTGGCGGTCATCACGAGGATCGGGATCCGCGCGGTCTGCGCCTCCGCGCGGAGCGCTTCCACCACATCGAATCCGTTCACCTCGGGCATCATCAGATCGAGCACGATCAAGTCTGGCAGCTCTCTCATCGCGATGTCGATGGCTTCGATGCCGCCGTATGCCCGAAGAATCGTACTGGCCATGCCGGTGAACCGGACCGCGACCAGCTCCACCGCCTTCGGATCATCATCGACGACGAGGACCTTGAGCGTGCTGCCTTGCGCGACCGGAAACAGACCGAGCACCACGAGCGACTCGTAGAGCTCCTGGCGTGACATCGGTTTCTCCATGACCGCGGCCGCGCCGAGCGCGAAGCCCTTGGTGCGATCCGCCACGATCGAGATGATGACGACCGGAATTCGTCCGAGCTCGGGGACCTTCTTGAGCCGCGCCAAGAACTCCCAGCCGTCCATGTTGGGCAGCATGATGTCGAGCGTGATGAGCTGTACCGGATGCATCATGACGAGCGCGAGCGCGATCTCGGCAGACTCTGCGTGCACCACATTGAAGCCGTGTGCTTCGAGTTGCAAGCGAATGAGCTCTGCCGACTTCGCGTCGTCTTCCACCACGAGCGCCGTCGGGGCTCCCACGCGCGGCTCAGCGTAGAGGGCGGACACCTGACTTGTCGGCGTCTCGTCGAGCTGGACCTCCTCGGCTGTGCGGACCGGTAGCCACACGGTGAAGCACGAGCCCTCCCCCACCACGCTCTCCACCGCGACGGTCCCGCCGTGCAGCTCCGCGAGCAGCTTGATCATGGCGAGCCCCAGGCCGGTGCCCTCGAACTTGCGAGCAAGCCCGCTGTCGATCTGACTGAACGGCTTGAACAGCTGCTCGAGCGCGTCTGCCGAGATGCCGATGCCCTGATCCGTGATGCTGATCTTGAGGAACTCCTGGAACGCGCTATCGGCCAGCGGAAGACTGCGTCCCGCTCCGGTGCCCGACAGCTTGCCAACCTCGGCACGAGACACGCGTGCGGCGAGCAGCGTCACCTCGCCTCCCTCGTTGCTGAAGCGGACTGCGTTCGACAGCAGGTTGTAGACGATCTGCTTGATCTTGCGAGCATCCGCGAGAATGGAGCCGCCCGCATCGCCGTCCTCGATCCGGAGGCGAATCCGACGCGCCGCCGCCTTCTCCCGGATGATCGACAAGCTGTTCACGAACAGCGACGCGATCTGGACGGACTCCAGATCGAGCGTCATCTTGCCCGCCTCCACCTTGGACAGGTCGAGGATGTCGTTGATCAGGGACAGCAGGTGGCTGCCACTGCTGAAGATGTCCGTGATGAACTTCTGCTGCTGCGGCGTCAACTCGCCCATCATGCCGTCCTTGAGCACCTCGGAAAACCCGATGATCGCGTTGAGCGGGGTCCTCAGCTCGTGAGACATGTTGGCGAGGAACTCGGACTTCATCCGGCTGGCATCCTCGAGCTCGACGTTCTTCTGCTCGAGCGTCGCCTCGTAGGTCTTGAGCTCGGTCACATCGCGCGCTGCCGTGAACACGCCCTGTAGCCTCCGATCACGATCGTGAAACGTCGTGGCGTTGTATGACACCACCGTGAGGCCGCCGTCCCGCGCCCGCGCGGTGAGCTCGTAGTTCGTGATCTTGCCCTCGGTGAGCACCCGGTTGATACCCGCCTCGGCGCGGCTCGGATCGGTGAAGTAGTTCTTGAACGGAGCGCCGATCAGCTCGTCGCGCGTACAGCCGGTCAACGCCTCGGTCTGCTTGTTGACGTCGGTGATGATGCCGCGTGGATCGGTCGTCATCATCGCGTCGATGTTCGATTCGATCAGCGAGCGCGTGTAGAAGTGGTGGTCGCGAAGCTTCTGATCGAGCTTCGCGCGCTCGTCTTCGACCTGCTGGCGCGCGGTGTTGTCCGTTCCGATGAGGAGATAGCCAATGATCGCACCGTGGACATCGCGGAGGGCGGTGACCGACACCACCGCCGGGAGCCGGCTGCCATCCTTGCGGATGTACGTCAGCTCGTAGATGTCCTCGATCCCGCGCGACGCCTTGAACACCAGGGCTTCGAATCCGGGGGCAATCGGCGTTCCGAGCTCGGCGCTGAGTGCGTGGGCACGCGCGATCACTTCCTGAGGATCTGAGATA
>JBBQFU010000408.1:0-5784 GCA_038322185.1 Haliangiales bacterium | reverse complement strand
GCGGCGAGCTCGCTCGTCGTCGTCGACAGCAACGGGATCGCGCTGCGCCAGGAGGCCACGAGTGCGGGCACGCGCGACAGCTGGGTCGCGCTCGCGCAGATCTCGCCGTACCTCGTCGCGGCAACGCTCGCGTCGGAGGACACCGGCTTCTACGGCCATTCAGGCGTCGACTGGTCGGCGCTCGCGCGCGCGGCGTGGCTCAACGTCGGGGCAGGGGAGGTCGAGTTCGGCGGCTCCACGGTCACGATGCAGCTGGTGCGCCTCACCGCCAACACCGAGCGCACCGTGAGCGGCAAGCTGCGCCAGATGGTGCTGGCCGGCCGGCTCGAGCGCGCGCTGTCGAAGGCCGAGATCCTCGAGCAGTACATGAACCGTGTCTATTACGGTCATGGTGCCTGGGGTGCCGAGCAGGCGGCACGCGTGTACTTCGGCAAGAGCGCCCACGAGCTGTCGCTCGGGGAGGCGGCATTGCTCGCGGTGATCCCGCGTGGGCCGACCCACTACGATCCGTTTCGCAATCGCGCACGCGTGATGACGCGGCGCACGCACATCCTCGCGCTGATGGAGAAGCGCGGGTACATCACCGCCGATGACCGCTCGCTCGCCGAGCGGGTCGCGCTCGATCTCGACCGGAACAAGCCCGCGTTTCGCGCGCCGCACTTCGTCGAGCTCGTGAAGGAGCGGCTCCCCGCGTCGTTTCAGCACGGCGCGAAGATTCGCACCACGCTCGACTGGGCCCTGCAGAAGCATCTCGAGGTCGCGGTCGCGAATCACCTCGAACACGTGGGCTCGCGTGGGCTGACGCAGGCGGCGGTCGTGGTGATCCGGAACTCCGACGGTGCCGTGCTCGGTATGGTGGGCTCGGCCGACTATCACGACGATGCGAGCAACGGCGCCTGGAACGGCGTGACCGCGCGGTTGCGGCCGGGCTCGACGCTGAAGCCGTTCGTGTATGCCGCGGCGATCGAGCGCGGCGACACGCCGGCGTCGCTCGCCGAGGACGTGATCCTCGCCGAGGACGCGCACCAGTTCTATTCGAAGGACGTCAAGTCACACGGCTTCGCGCGTTACCGCGAGGCGCTCGCTGGCTCGTACAACCTGTCGGCGGTGCACACGCTGCAGCGCGCGGGTGTGTCGACCGTGCTGCGCAAGCTCCGCACGTCGGGCATCACCACCCTCGACCAGCCCGATGACGAATACGGCTGGGGCCTCGCGATCGGCCACGCCGAGGTGACGCTGCTCGACCTCACCTCGGCGTTCACCCTGTTCGGCCGCGGCGGCCGTGCGATCGCGCCGCGCATCGTCGAGACCGCCCTGTCGACCGCGGGTCAGAGCTGGGCCGAGCCGTCGACCGTCCGGCCGCGCGCATTCTCCGAGGAGATTGCATATCTCGTATTCGATATCCTGAGCGATCCGGACGCGCGCAAGCCGATGTTTGGTGACCGCGTGCCGCTCGACATGCCGTTTCCGATCGCGCTCAAGACCGGGACCACGAAGGCGTACACCGATCTGTGGGCCGTCGGGGTCACGCGCGAGTACACCGTCGGTGTATGGGCCGGTAACTTCGACGGCACGCCGACGCACCACGTGATGTCGGTCGAGGGTGCGACGCCGCTGCTGCGCGGCGCGTACACCGTGATCGCCTCGCGCTATGGCGATCCGACCGCGCCGCCGCGCCCGGACGGGGTCGTGGCCGCGGACATCTGCCCGCTGTCGGGCAAGCGACCCGGGCCGCACTGCGAACATCACAAGCGCGAGCTGTTCGTCGCGGGGCAGCTGCCCGCCGAAGCGTGCGATTGGCACCAGCTCGTGTGCGGTGAGCCCACGGTCGTGTATCCGAAGTCGCTGCGCGGCTGGGCAGACCACCACGGCCGCGTGCCCAGGCGCGCGTGCGAGGTCGCCGAGACGAGCGGCCCGCTGCGGATCACGTATCCCGTCGAAGGTGCGCGCTTCGTGCTCGAGCCGCATCGCCAGCCCGAGGTCCAGCGCCCGCCGCTGGCGGCGAGTCTCACCGCGGCGGACGTCGAGTGGACCATCGACGGTGAGCCGGCCGATCGCTGGGTGCCCACGCCGGGGACGCACCGGATCGTGGCCTCGCGTGGCCCGCAGCGCGATGAAGTGACCATCACCTACGAATGACCTAGAATCGGCGCATGCGTCGTGCCGCATTCGCGATCGCCGCGGTGGTTGTTGCCTGTACCGGCGGAGAGCTCGACGAGCCGCTGCAGGAGAATCCGCCGCCGGGTGCCGAGCCAAACGCCGGGTGCGCGAAGGCCTGCCACGGCAGCGAGGTCACCAACGCGCCACCGCTCGGCATCACCGGCGACACCGCGACGACCGCCGTCGGCGTCGGCGCACACGCAGCGCACCTCACGCCATCGCCCACCTGGCATCGGCAAGTGGCGTGCGCGGACTGTCACGTCGTCCCGACCAAGGACAGCGATCCGGGCCACATCGACGGCGATGGCAAGGCCGAGGTCACGTTCGGCGAGGTCGCCGGGGGTGCGGCGGCGTGGAACGGCACCACGTGCACGGCCCGCTGTCACGGACAGACCGCGTGGGGCGGCACGCACACGGTGCCGACGTGGACACAGGTCGACGGAACGCAGTCCGCGTGCGGCAGCTGCCACGGTGCACCGCCGCCTGCGCCGCATCCCGCCGTCACGAACAACAACTGCGCCGAGTGCCATCCGACGATGGAGGAAAACTCGCTCACGTTCCGCGATCCGGCGAGCCACATCAACGGTGTGCTCGATCTCGCCGACAGCGTGTCGACCGGAGGCTGCACCACCTGCCACGGCTCGGCGGCCACCAACGCGGCACCGCCGATGGACCTCGCCGGCAATACCGCGATCAGCGACCCCGGCGTCGGCGCGCACCAGGCGCACCTCGCACCGTCGAACTGGCACCGCGCGGTCGTGTGCACGGACTGTCACACGGTACCGACCACGCTCAATGCGGCCGGTCATCGCGACGGTGACAACGTCGCGGAGGTGATCTTCGGCGCGCTCAATCCGATCGCGAGCTACCTCGCCGGTGCGGCCACGTGCACGAATATGTACTGCCACGGCAATGGTCGCGGCGGGAACGGCGAGATGTCGTGGGTGGCGACCGGGCCGTTACAGTGCGGGAACTGCCACAACATGAACGGCACGAACATGTCAGGACGCCATGCGCGGCACATCAATGCCCGAAGCATGGAGTGCAGCGAGTGCCACCAGACGGTGGTCAACGCGCAGCGCGTGATCGTCAGCGCGAATCTCCACGTCAATGGCGTGCACGAGGTGAAGATGGCGCAGGGCACCTGGAATCCGAACACGCGCCAGTGCTCGAACACGGGCTGCCATAACACCAAGAGCTGGTAGATCCGTCTGCTACGCTTGTCGGGTATGACGCGCTGGTTTTTGATCGCTGTTGCGCTGACGGCCTGTGCCAAGGGCAAGGAGAGCGCACCGGCCACGGAGGCGCCACCGCCACCGCCACCGCCACAGGCGGTGGCCGCGGACCCGGGGACGACGGGCAGTGACCCAAATGCCGACCGCAAGGCGACACTCGAGAAGGCGCGCAACGAGGCGAGCCTCGGCGTCTCGGCCCGGACCGATTCGTTCGAGCCGATCGAGCAGGGCGAGGGCGGCAAAGACGAGAAGCCGAAGACGACCACCCTGCGTGAGCGCAAGAGCGGCGGTGGAGAGCAGCCTGTCATCGTGGGTAGCAGCGGAACCCGCGGTGACAACGACAAGGCCGCCTATCGCGCGGTGATCGTCGACGTGACCGTCGACGGCAAGCCGGCGCCGGCGGCGTTCACGACGGCCATCAAGACGAACCTCGCGAAGATCCAATCCTGCTACGCCACCGCGCTCGCGGGATCGCCGGACCTCATCGGCAAGCTCGCCGTGACGTTCACCGTGCTGCCGACCGGTGTGCTGACCGCAGGCGCGGTCGGAACGTCGACCGTGAAGCAGGCACCGCTCGAGACCTGCGTGATCACGGCACTCGCGGCGACCAAGCTGGCTGCTCCGCTCGGCAAGGCCGACGCAAAGGCCCAGGTCACGATTCAGTTCAAGGCGAAGTAGCTCAGCCGAACGTGATGCCCTGCGCGAGGGGCAGGCTGCGCGAGTAGTTGATCGTGTTCGTCGCGCGCCGCATGTAATTGCGCCACGAATCGGATCCGGACTCGCGACCGCCCCCGGTCTCCTTCTCGCCGCCGAACGCGCCACCGATCTCGGCGCCGCTCGGACCGATGTTGACGTTCGCGATGCCGCAGTCACTGCCCGAGACCGAGAGGAACCGCTCGGCTTCGCGCAGGTCGTTGGTGAAGATGCACGACGACAGGCCCTGCGGCACGTCGTTCTGCGTGGCGATCGCCTCGTCGAGGTCGTTGTAGCCGAACGCGTACAGGATCGGCGCGAAGGTCTCCTCGCGCACGATGTCGGTCTGCCCGGGCATCCGCACGATCGCGGGGCGCGCGTAGTAGCCACCCTCGCAGCCGGTAACCTCGACGCGCGTGCCGCCGCTCACCTCACCACCCTCGGTGCGCGCTTGCGCGAGCGCGTGTTGCATGGCCTTGAACGCGTTGCCATCGATCAGCGGTCCGACGAGCGTGCTCGCCTCGCGAGGATCGCCGACGCGAATCTGCGCGTACGCGCGCTCGAGCCGAGTGAGCAGATCGGCACGGATCGACTCGTGAACGATCAGGCGGCGCAGCGTGGTGCAGCGCTGGCCCGCGGTGCCCGCTGCCGAGAACAGCACGGCGCGCGTCGCGAGCTCGAGATCCGCGGTCGGCGCGACGATCATCGCGTTGTTGCCACCGAGCTCGAGCAGCGAGCGGCCAAAGCGTTCGGCCACGATCGGGGCGACGGCGCGGCCCATGCGGGTCGAGCCTGTGGCGCTCACGAGGGCGACGCGCTTGTCGCTTGCGAGTGCCTCGCCGACGGCCGTGCCGCCGAGCACGATGACGGAGAGGTGCTCCGGTGCCGCGGTGCCGGACTCGGCAAAGCGGACGAGAGCGCGCTCGAAGATCGCCTTGCATGCGAGCGCGGTGACCGGCGTCTTGTCCGACGGCTTCCACACGACGCTGTTGCCGCACACGACCGCGAGTGCGAAGTTCCACGCCCACACCGCGACCGGGAAGTTGAATGCGCTGATCACGCCGACGACACCGAGCGGATGCCAGGTCTCGCTCATGCGATGCCCGGGACGCTCCGACGCGATCGTGAGACCGTAGAGCTGACGCGACAGGCCGCACGCGAAGTCGCAGATGTCGATCATCTCCTGGACCTCGCCACGCGCCTCCGCCGTGATCTTGCCGGCCTCGATCGTGACGAGTGCCGCGAGCGCGTCCTTGCGCAGGCGCAGCTCCTCACCGAACAAGCGGATCAGCTCACCGCGACGCGGCGCGGGCACGTCACGCCACGCGAGGAACGCGGTCTGCGCGCGACCGATCGCCTCGCCCGTGCTCTTGGGAATCTCGCCGAACAGCCGGGCGGTGGGGGCGCCGGTGATCGGCGTGTGCGACGCGAACGTTCCCTCGGTCAGATCGTCGTCGATGCCGACCGCTGCCAGCTGCGGGCTGATGTCCATGCCGCGCTCATAGCACGGGGACCGGCGTCGTACCCAGACCGGTGTTCTCGACGGCGTGGGCGATGCGCAGCAGCTGGGTCTCGCTGCCGTGGTCACCGACGAACATGATCGAGAGTGGGCGGCCGCGGTCGTCGACGCCCATGGGAATCGCGATCGCGGGCAGGTCACACAGGTTCGCGAGCGGCGTGAACGCACCGAGCGCGC
>JBBQFU010000407.1:0-5803 GCA_038322185.1 Haliangiales bacterium | reverse complement strand
CGCGCAACCAACTTCGCGATCCTTTCAGACGTCGAGATCGAGCTCGGCCACGGAATGAACGTGCTCACCGGTGAGACCGGTGCAGGCAAGTCCCTGATCGTCGAG
Organism: Haliangiales bacterium; assembly: GCA_038322185.1. Taxonomy (GTDB): domain Bacteria; phylum Myxococcota_A; class Polyangia; order Haliangiales; family Haliangiaceae; genus JABFXX01. Next base: position 5,698 of record JBBQFU010000407.1, on the reverse strand, counting down.
GCTGTGAACCTCCTACGCGGCGGTCGCGCCTCCGCGGACATCCCGCGGACCGGCGCCGATGAAGCCGTGGTCGAGGCGACCGTCGAGGTCCCCGAGGACCTCCGCGCACGCGCGACCGGCGTCCTCGAAGGGGCAGGGCTACCTGCCGATGGCGAGCAGGTCTTCATCCGCCGCGTGATTCAGCGTGGCGGTCGCAGCCGCTGCTACGTCAACGGGGCCCTCACCACCGCCGCGCGCCTCGCCGAGCTCGGTGCGCTCCTCATCGATCTATCCGGGCAGCATCAGCACCAAGGACTCGTCGATCCTGCGCGGCACCTCGAGATCCTCGATCTGTTCTCCGGCGAAGCCCACCTGGTCGCCGCGATGGACGTGGCGTGGGCCGAGCTCAAGCGCTGCGACGACATCCTCGCCACCCTCGGTGGTGACGAGCGGCAGCGCGAAGCCCGTGTCGACTACGTCCGCTTCCAGCTCGACGAGCTCGAAGCCGCCAGCCTCAAGTCCGGCGAGGACGCCGCGATCGACATCGAGCGTGCCCGCCTCGCCTCCGTCGACACCCTCCAGAGCGCCGCCCGCACCGCCGAGGAGCTCCTCTATGGTGGCGATGACAGTGCCCGAGATCGCGTGGCCGGTGCCGCCCGGGAGCTCGAGCGTGCGGTTCGCACCGATCCAACGCTCGACAACCTCGTGCGCCAGCTCGCCGAGGTCGAGACCCTGATCGACGACGTCGCCGATCAGCTCCGCTCCTACGCCGACAAGCTCGAAGGCGATCCCGAGCGGCTCTCCTACCTCGACGAGCGTCTCGCGATGATCCGTCGCCTCACGCGCAAGCACGGCGGCTCCCTCGACGAGGTGATCGCCAAGGCCCTCGATCTTCGCACCGAGCTCGATGCACTCACCGGTCGCGATGCCAAGCTCGCCGAGGCCACCGCCGCACGCGTGGCCGCCGAAGGTGCCGCGATTGCTGCTGCCGCGGGTCTCACGCGCAGTCGCGGCAAGGCCGCACGTACTCTCGAAAAGGAAGTCGGGGCCGCGCTCACAGAGCTCGGCATGGGGGCCGCCAAGCTCTCGATCGTCGTCGAGCCGCGTGCCCTCGGCCCGTCGGGTGCCGATCGCATCGAGCTGATGCTCGCCTCGAACAAGGGCGAGGACCGCCGTCCGCTCGCCAAGGTCGCCTCGGGGGGGGAGCTCTCGCGCATCATGCTCGCGCTCAAGCTCTCGCTCCGCCGTGCCGACGAGGTCGCCACCTACGTCTTCGACGAGGTCGACACGGGCATCGGTGGCGCGACCGCCCAGGTCGTCGGTGCTCAGATCCGCGCGGTCGCCTCGGTCGAAGGCGGGCGCCAGGTCCTTTGCGTGACTCACCTCCCGCAGATCGCCGCCTACGCCGACCACCACTTCCACGTCGAGAAGACGGAAGTCGGTGGGCGTACCGAGACCCACGTTCGCAAGCTCTCGGTCTCGGCGCGCAAAGACGAGCTCGCTCGCATGCTCGGTGGTCACGCGACCAGCAAGGCCAAGGCCCATGCGGCCGAGCTGCTCGCCGATGCGGCGCGGACGACGCTCGCTCTCGTGGAACGTGCAACTGCCGCTGCGTCGGCGTCGGCGGCGCAAACTCGCTCCGCGCGTGACAAGAAGCCGCGCGCTCGTGCCTGAGCTCGACGTTTTTCCGCGCGATCCACCGTCCAAGAGTCACGTCGTGGACGGTGGCAGCAAAGCGGGGTCAGCTTGACGTCTCGCGCGCGACAAGAAGCCGCGCGCTCACGCGTGAGGTCTCGGCGGAAATGGGCAGCCGGGTCCACCGACCAGAGCGTCTCGAAGCGACGGTCAACGGCGTCGCATCGCGGCCGCGCCCAGCGCAAACACCCCGAGGGCACGGACGTAGCGCCCCGTGTTCACGATGGCGGAGCCCGCATGCTGCTCGACGGCGGGCGAGGAAACGGGGAAATCATGTGGGCGCGAACGGCGTTCGACGGTTCCGCACAAACGCGTCTCGCCCACGTGGGCGCGAACGGCGTTCGAGTTTCCGCACGTTTCTGCAGGAACGCGCGGCGCACGCCGCCACCCACGTGGGCGCGAACGGCGTTCGAATTTCCGCACGTTTCTGCAGGAACGGGCGGGCCGCACGTCGCCACCCACGTGGGCGCGAACGGGGTTCGCGTTTCCGCACGTTTTTAACGGGCGGGCCGCACGTCGCCACCACGTGGACGCGACGGCGTTCGACGTTTCCGCACGCGTCCTGAACCGCGTCGGTGTTCAGCGTGAACGCGTCACGCTCACGTGTGCGGGTACGCGGCTCAACGATTCTGCGGAAATGCGTCACGCCGTCGAACGGGCTTGTTTCCTCGGAACGTGGCTCGCCTCGAAACCATCAGGCCGGCCTGCGGCCCTCGAGCAGTGCGCGCTCGGCGCCGAGAGCGGCGACGAGATGATCGGTGAGCGCGCGGATGCGTGCCGTGTTTCGGAGGTCCTCGTGCGTCAGCACCCACAGATCGGTCGCCATCTCGGCGACCGGACCGCGCACGCGCTGGAGACCATCAAGGGTATCCCCGAGGTAGCAGGGCAGCGCGGTCACCCCGAACCCGGCCCGCGCGGCATACGCGAGTGCGGTCAGCGTGTCCGCACGAAGGATCGGCTTCACACCGAGATCGCGGATCCACTTCCCGAAGGTCGTGCCGGCGAGGCTCTCGTCGGGGCCGATCCACGCATGGTGCTCCAGCGGTCGCCGGACTGGCATGCGCTGCAGGTACGCGGGGGCCGCATAGATCGCGATCGCAATCGTGGCGACCCGGCGCCCAACGAGACTTGGCGGCGGCGTTCGACTCGCGCGTACGGCGACGTCCGCATCTCGCTTGGTCAGGTTCACCATCGCCGTTGTCGTCGTGAGCTCGAGCTCGATGGCGGGATGCTCGGCCGCGAACGCAGAGAGGGCAGCGGGCATGAGCGCGACGGCGAGCGTGTCGGTGGTCGTCACGCGAACCGTCCCTGTCAGCTGGAGGTCGCGCCTGGCGACCTTGCGCTCGATCGTATGCGCGGTCTCCTGCATCTGCCTCGCGCTCACTGCGACCTCCTCACCCGCGGCAGTCAGCGCGTATCCACGCTGAGACCGCGTGAACAGTTTCACGCCGAGTGACTTCTCGAACGCACGCACACGCCGCAGCACTGTCGAGTGATTGACGCCGAGGGCGCGCGCGGCTCCGAGTAGCGACGCGTGCTCGGCGACGGCGAGCACGTGCTGCAGGTCGGTCCAGATCAGGGTGTGCATATATGCACAACGGTACTGCGATTATCGCCACTGCCGCATCGTATTCGCACAGCCCATCCTGGCTTCAGAAAGGACACTTCCATGTCAACTCGCAGCCTCGAATCCACCCTCGACCGGTTTCAACCCTACGTCCCGACAGCCCTCCGTATCGCGCTGGGTGTCATCTTCATCGGCCACGCGCTCACCAAGGCATTCGTCTACACGTTCCCCGGAACCGAGGCGTTCTTTGCCGCGAACGGGTTTCCCGGCTGGACGGTATATCCGGTGTTCGCGCTGGAGCTGGGAGGCGGCATCGCACTCATCGCTGGCATGAAGACCCGGCTCGTTGCGCTGGCGCTGATGCCGGTCATGCTCGGTGCCATCAAGCCCCATCTCGCGCACGGCATGGGCTTCTCGAACCCAGGCGGAGGCTGGGAGTTCCCCGCGCTGCTGCTTGTTCTCCTGGGCGCCCAGGCGGTGCTCGGCGCGGGTGCGCTAGGCCTCGACGGCGCGATGCACCGTGCGAACACAAACCGACTCGTGACGTCGCGCGCGTAACGCATCGTTCGCACGTCCGCGGAAACGCGCGCTGTCCCGCGTCGGCGCACAACCGTTCCCGCGGACGCGCTCAGACCAGCGTGCGAAGGCGCTGGAAGTGAAGATCGGCGTCGTATCCCATGCGCACGAGAATCGCCCGCAGCGTCGGCTCCCAGCCTCGCGTGCCGTGCTCGCGCTCGAGGATCGGCAGCACGGCCATATCGCGTGCTCGTGGGCGGAGGGTCTGGAGTGCGTTGGCCTCGTAGACCTGCACGATGCGCCGCCACGGATCGATGTGCCGGTTGCGCGCGATACCGAAGCCCTTCGGCGCGCGGCCGTGGATGCGCGCGAGGCCCTCGTAGACGGCATCGAACGGGGCCTGGCTGTAGGCGAGCAGGTCGACGAGCGACTCGAGCACCCACGGATCGATCTCGTTCGAGACGAGGCGCTCGAGCGGTGCGGCGAGTGCGGCGGTCGCATCGACGTAGCGGATCGCGGTGCGCGCGAGTCGCAGGCCGGCTTCCTGGAGTAGCGCGTCGCGCTTGTCGATCAGCTGCGCGATGAACGGGATGTCATCGGCGCCAAACCGCAGCGCACGGAGCGTCTCGATCCACTCGCCGAGGACGCCATCACTGCTCGGCGCAGTCTCGCAGCTCGCGAGATAGGCGGCGCATCGGTGACCGGGCCCCGCAACCTTCCATACCAACCCTCGATGAACTCGTCGTTCGACACCCCGCCACCTCGGGCGCCATCGTACCCGCTTATCCCGGTTCAGTCGGCTGCTTCGCCTTCTCCCAGCCCGCGATTCCATCCGGCATCACGAACACGTTGGTGTAACCAAGCTCTCGAGCGCGCCCGGCGCCTGCGTGGCAGCTGTGTCAACCAGGGCCCGAGCAGTAGAAGACGAGCGCGGCCGCCTTGTTCTCGGGTAGCTCGGCCGCGTCGAAGCTATAGGCGTTGAGGTTCTTCGCGCCCGGGACGTGGCTGCGCTTCCAGCGACCGGCCCCGTTGTTGTCGAACACGTGAAAGTCCGGCTGACCCAGGCGAGTCGCGACTTCAGCGACTGTGAGCTCCGGGATGTCATCCATGCCTGCAGTCTACTGGCTGTGTTAGGTGGACGGCCCAAAGGACGGGCGAAGCTGGCGAGTTGTCAAAAGGTCTCCCAGCCGCCCTTGAGCTCCGAGAGCGTGGGCAAGCGCCGCGCATTGGCGGCGCGCTTCGCTATTCCGCTGAAAGCGAAGCCGTCGGCGCCGATCACCGCTGGCGAACGCGCAAGAGCTGGCCTACCAAAGCGCAGCGGACGCTTGGTCCGCGCCGAGAACCTTGCGCCGACAAGTGCCGCGAGTGCGGGCGCCACGACATCACGTGCGTGTACGAGCAGATCGGACGGTAGCGTTCTCGATACTGCAAGGAACGCACATTGATCGTAGGCGAGGGCGCTGTCTGCGGCGTGAAGGTGAAACAGCACCTCCGGGCCGACATCCTGCTTCGTGCACACAGCCTTCGCAGGCGCATATAGGTCGAGCGAGAAGAACTCCCGCTCGTCACGCGCCTTGTGGGTCCACGCCGGATTGTTCCAGCCCATCTTGGGATGCCGAGCCGTCAGGCCGGCACGCTCCTGGAACGTCGTGAACGTGGCACTTCCGCGCGCGGCCATGACGAGCGGCGCAAGATTGCGCGCAAGCAGCTTCCACCGGCTCGTTAGCCACAGGCTCTTCGCGCCGAGCCCGAGAACCAGAAAGCCGTCATACTCACCGCCTGTGATGCCCACCGACCCAGGCTAAGAGTTGTCCCGCAAGTAGGTCCAGGACGGACCGTACCTTTGGGACGTGTTGGTTCGCGTCCATGCTCGGTCTGACGTGGTCTGGCGCGAGCCAGTCTCATTCAGGGTTGAACAGGATGCCCCACCAACGTTTCGCC
>JBBQFU010000406.1:0-5879 GCA_038322185.1 Haliangiales bacterium | reverse complement strand
CATAGCCGGCCTCGGTCAGCGTGGTCGCATCTGCGATCGCGAACGGAACATCGAGCTTCTTGGCGAGCGTCTGGGCCAGCAGCGTCTTGCCCGAGCCCGTCGGGCCGACGAGCAGGATGTTGCCCTTCTGGAGCTCGACGTCGCTCGCCTTGCCGCGAAGGCCAATGCGCTTGTAGTGGTTGTAGACCGCCACCGACATCGCACGCTTCGCGTCCTTCTGACCGACGACGTACTTGTCGAGCTCGTCAACAATGGCGCGGGGCGGCGGGTACTTGGGGCGCTCCGACGCTTCCTCTTTGGCGAGGATGTCGTTGCACAGAGTCACGCACTGGTCGCAGATGAAGACGCGCGGTCCCGAGATGAGCTTGCGAACCTCGCGCCGCTGCTTTCCGCAGAAGGAGCAGTGGAACTCTTCCATCCAGAGCCAATTCTTACATGTTCCAAGGGCCTGGCAATAGGCCGTATCCCCTGGAGTTGCTACCCCCGCCACTATGGCCAGGGACGACCTTGACGCGGTGCTCTGGTAACGGAGATCACTCGCGAAGTGCGGGCCGTCGTGATCTGCGGAGATCCGGAGCAATCCGTCAAGGAGCCTGGCTCCGTGGCTACGCTCATCACGGAGCTCGGGGGCCGGGTCTCCCTCGGACGCTTCGATCTCTACGGGTTGGACGAGGACGATCTCCTCGCCCATCCCCCCGTGGCCATCGTGATCGAGGCCGGTGACGACTGGTCACGCGCCCAAAAGACGATTCAGAAGATCAGGGACGGAGGCCCCCTGCTCGAGGTCCCGATCCTGGTCGCGGTCACCGTGGCCCGGCTCCCGGCCCTCGATTTTTCGATCGGTTTTGACGATTTCGTCCTCATGCCCATCGTCCCGGCCGAGCTCTATGGCCGGCTCCGGCAGCTCGACTGGAAGAGCGCGACGTTTGGCTCCGATGAGCTCATCAAGATCGACGACCTCGTGATCGACATCGCCGGCTACGAAACGCGCATCTCGGGTCGCCGGGTCGACCTCACCCACCAGGAGTTCGAGCTGCTGCGATTTCTGGCGCAGCACCGCGGGCGTGTCTTCACGCGTCAGGCGCTGCTCGAGCGCGCGTGGGGGTACCAGTATGCAGGTGGAACACGCACCGTTGACATCCACGTGCGTCGAGTCAGAAGCAAGCTGGGGCAGGCCGGCGAGCTGATCGAAACCGTTCGCAACGTCGGCTACAAGATGCGCACGTAGCCCTTGGGCGAGGCGCCGCGGGTGTATCCTGGGACCGTGGCTGGACGCGCCTCGATCGTTGGAGCGGCCGAGACCAGTGTCGGCAAGGTGCGCGATCACAACGAGGACGCGCACTTCATCGATCCGGAGGCGGGCATCTTCATTGTCTGCGACGGCATGGGTGGTCACGCCGCGGGTGAAATCGCGAGCGCCCTCGCGGTCAAGACGATCCGCTCGCAGTGGTCCGGCACCGCGATGGAGACCGTCGCGGATCGCTGGCTGCTCCGCGGTACACCTGAAGCGCGCAAGCAACTGCTCGCCTCCGTCACGCAGGGCGTGCTGGCCGCGCACGAGGCGATCGTCTCGGAGGCCGCGGCCGATCGCGGCAAGAAGGGCATGGGCACCACGGTGGTCGCGGCGATCATCGTCGGCGGCGATGTCGTGTTCGCGCACTGCGGCGACTCGCGCGCGTATCTGGTGCGCGACGGCATCACCGTTCAGCTGACCGAAGACCACACGTTGCTCGCGCGCCTGCTCGCGGCGGGTGTCGATGTCGACGTCGATGGCGACGGCGCTCGCTTCAAGAGCATGCTCACCAACGCGCTCGGCATCGGCCAGGAGTGCAAGGTCTCGTGCTTCGTCGTGCCGGTCGCCGATGGCGATCGCTTCCTGCTGTGCAGCGACGGGATCACCGAGTACCTCGCCGAGAACGAGATCGGGGAGGTGCTCACCACGATGCCGAGCCCGGCGCGCTCGGCGCAGCGCCTCGTCGAGATCGCGCTGCAGCGTGGCGGCGGTGACAACGCGACCGCGCTCGTCGTGCGCGTGCTCGAGGCCGGCGAGACCGCACGGCCGGCCGAACAGCTGCGCCGCGAGGAAACAGCGATCAACTCGTGCCCGCTGTGGGAGAAGCTCAACCCGCAACAGCGCCTGCGTGCGCTGCGCATCGCGTTGCCGCGCGATCACGCCGTCGGCGAGCGAGTTCCGGCGAACACGCTCGGTGATCGCGTGTCGTGGATCATCGTCGAGGGCGAGGTGAACCAGGACGGTCACATTCGTGGCCCGGGCTCGCTGCTGTATCCCGAGGCGCTGCTCGCCGAGCGGCCGCTCCCCGACAAGGAGGGCCTCGCGGTCGCGCAGACCGAGGTGCGCGCGCTCGCGCTGCGGTCCGACGATTTCCGCGAGCTCTGCGACGACGATCCAGAGATCGGTGAGCACTTGCTCGGCGCGGTCGGTATCGAGATCACGAAGCGGCGCCCGCAGCGGCGCACCGGCAAGGTCGCGGTTCAGTTCGATGCGGATAGCCGCGGCAGCACCGATCCGGGCGAGCTCGATACGCAACCGCGCAAGGCGCTCGAGCCAAACGATCCGATCGCGCATGGCGACACGCTGCAGCGCCCTGCGGTGATCGATCCCCACGGTGAAGAGGCTCGCGGTGCCACGCTGCGCCGCCCGGCCATCCGTCCCGCCGACGAGGCCCCTGGTGGTGGGCCCGGGGTGGTTGATACGAAGGCGCTTTCCGACGCGCTGGTTCGCCCGGCGGTGCTCGAAGCGTCGAAGCTCGACATCGGCCGCGCGACCACCCTGCGTGGTCCGGGGCTCGTGCCGAGCAAGAGCGAGGAGTCGCGCAGCGGCAACACGCAGCGCGGTCATGCGGTCTCGCTGCCGGCCGACGTTGCGCCGGCCGAGCCCGCTGCCGCCGACGATCCACTCGCACTGATCGACGACCGGCCTCGCCAGCCGCGCGGCTCGACCGTGCCGCCGCACTCGGTGCGCACGCGCGCGAGCACCGACCACGGCACGCCGATCGCGGAGCGCGCCGACGACGGACGCACACGCCGGCCGCGTGGCACCAACCCGCCATCGGAGGGTTCGCGCAGCTCGCTGATCGTGCTGCCAGCCGACACCGCGGCCGACGTCGACGAGGCGCTCACCGATCTCGAGGGGGGCGCCGACGACGCGCCGGACGACGCCGAGATCTCCGTGTCGGTCGAGCCGGAGCCGGCGTCGGCCGCGAACCCGCGCGCGACCCTGCACATGGCGCCGCCCGCGTTACGTCCGCCCGCGCCGCCCGCGCTGCGTCCACCCGCGCCAGCGCTGCGCCCACCGGCGGTGCCCGCGAAGTCGGGCAATCACAGCGAGCCCGAGATCCAGATCGAGGAGCTCGTCGAGCTGATCGGCGACAGCGACGAAGAGGAGCCTGCGGTCATGCTGTCGCTCGACGACGTCGACGATCGACGTGCCAACAGCGAGTCCGAGGGCACGATCACGCTGACGATCGACGACACCAGCGACGGCGTCCGCGTCGAGCCCCTCGTCGCCGCGGACTCCGCGCCGCACAAGAAGCCGAAGCGCTCGCCGACCGAGTCGCCCGAGTAGCTCGTTACGGCCGCGAGTAGTCGGTGAGGTCGACGGTCACGTCGCCGAGCTCGGTCTTGGCCACGACCTTCAGCGGCACGCGGTCGGCATCGTCGGACAGCCACACGGTGAACGTGCGGATCGCCTTGCCCGTCTCGACGGTGAAGTTCGGCCTGGCGCGGTACGACGACCCCTCGAACTTGATCGCGCGCCGGTTGCCCTCGGCCGTGCCGATCGTCTCGCTGCCGAGGACCTTCACATCGACGCGCCACAGCCGGCGACCGCCGACGACGTAGACCTGGCGCGTGCTTCCAGGCGCGGCCTTCCAGCCTCGGATCTGCGCCATCGCGGTGTGCGAGTCGTGAACGAGCTGGGTGCCGAAGTTGATCTTGAACGTCTGCTCTTTTTCCTGGTCGCTGCGCTTGTAGGTGACGTCGACAACGTTGCCGGCGAACACCGCGTGCGCCGTCGTCTTGCGAGTGCCGTGCTCGACGAGCGTGTCGAGCTGCACCGGCCGGCCAGTTTCGAGCTCGATCACGGTGGTGGCTTCGTCGGAGATGCGCTTGAGCAGCGCCGCGGCACCGGCGGTGTTCGCGCGCGACTTCACGACGATCGCGCGCTTGCCCTCGAACTCGCCGATCTCGCCAACCGCGAGTGCGGCCTCACCGGCGAGCACGCCGCCGATGCGGACCTCGAACGCCATCGTCTCGCCGGGACTGAGCCCGATGTCGTTGGACTGCGTGTCGACGACACCGCTCCCCGTCTTCGCCGGCAGGCTCATGGCCTCCGCGCCCGCGCACCCGGCCAGCGCAATCAACAGCCCGATCGCTACTCGCCCCATCTGTATAGATTGGACGAACCAGCAGCACACGCAAGCAGTGTAACGTCGGGGCGTGAAGGCGGTCACCAAGCTCGGAATCACTCTCGGGGACCCCGCGGGCATCGGGCCCGAAATCGTCGCAGCGGCGCTGTCTGCGGCACCGCGTGAATGGCGCGAGCGCATCGTCGTCTATGGAGATCGCGAGCCGCTCGAGCGCGCCGCGAAGTCGCTGGGCATCGAATTGCCGCCGCTTACCATCGTCGGCGACGGCAAAGGCGATGCGGCAACGGCCGGAAAGCCGGACCTCATCAGCGGCGCGGCACAGGTCGGCTATCTCGAGGCGGCGGCGGCAGCAGCGTCGCGCGGGGAGCTGGCGGGCATCGTCACCGCACCGATCTCGAAGAGCTGGGCGCGCAAGGCGGGCTTCGAGTTCCTCGGCCACACCGAGATGCTCGCGGCGCGGCTCGGCGCGCAGGACGTCGCGATGTTCTTCGTTGGTCCCAAGCTCAAGGTCGCGCTGACCACGGTGCATCGCCCGCTCGCGGAGGTCGTGAGCGATCTGTCGACCGAGCGTGTGCGCGTGGTGATCGAGCTCGTCGCGCGCTCCCTCGTGCGCGACCTCGGCGTGACCGCGCCGCGCATCGGCGTGGTCGGACTGAACCCGCACGCAGGCGAGGACGGGCTGCTCGGTGACGAGGACGCCGATATCATCGCGCCGGCACTCGTCGAGCCGCTGCTACCGGCGACGCTGCTCGGTCCGCTCGTTCCCGATGCCGCGTTCCGCGACGCCGTCGAGGGTCGCTACGACGCGCTGATCGCCATGTATCACGACCAGGGTTTGATCCCGGTCAAGCTCATCGACTTCGAGGACTCGGTCAACGTCACGCTCGGCTTGCCGATCGTGCGGACCTCGCCGGATCACGGCACGGCCTACGACATCGCGGGTCGCGGCATTGCGCGAGCATCGTCGATGAAGCGCGCGCTCGCTCTCGCAGTCGAGATGGTCGCGCGGCGCGCGGCCGCGGCCTAGCGGCTCTAGTACAGGGCGCGCAGCGCTTCGGTGTCGCTGATGATGACCTTGCGGCCCTCGGTCAGGATGAGTCGCTTGCGCTTGAACGTCGACAGGGTGAGCGACACGGTCTCGCGCGTGGAACCGATGAGGTTCGCGAGCTCCTGGTGCGTGATCTTGAGCGCGACCAATGTTCCGCGCGCATCGTCGACGCCGTACTCGCCCGCGAGCTTGACGAGCAGCTCGGCGAGCTTGCTCGACACATCGCGGAACACGAGCGCCTCGACCTTGTTCTCGAGCTCGCGCCGCCGGACGATCATGAGCCGCGTCATCGCGAGACCGAGCGAGGGATGGCTGTGCATCAGCTCTTCGTAGTGCTGGCGATCGATCTCGGAGAGCAGCGCGTTCTCGACCGCCTCTGCCATCTCGGTGCGCGGGCCCCCATCGAGCAGGCAGCTGTCGCCGAAGAGCTCGGCGGGCCCGTG
>JBBQFU010000405.1:0-5888 GCA_038322185.1 Haliangiales bacterium | reverse complement strand
AGAAGATCGGCACGTCGCGGCGTGGTCGACCCTCGCCGAAACGTTTGCCAACCCACCTTCGTTGCCGCCTCCGACCTCTTTCGATCCCCGTTCGGGTCGTCGAGCCTCGATGGGCCGCGCGCCGAAAGCCGCATAGACTCGACTATCCTTTGATCACGCCCGAGATCCTCGAGTCGTTCCGAAACAGCGCAAAAGATAACACGATCGCCGCGAATTCTCGCTGCTTAGGCGCGCCTGTGGTCTGATCCGGTGTGGCCCAAAGACTCGCCGTCGTTGTCTGCTTGGGCGCAGTGCTCTCGGGCTGCGGGCGGATCGACTTCAATCGCAGTGACGCAGGCGATGGCGCATCTGGCGACGGGACGATCGATGGCCCGCCGCCGATCGCCGCAAATCTGATGTTCGTGACCTCGGTTCCTCAGGTGATCCCGACGACCGGTCTGGCGGGGCTCGATGCCGTGTGTGCAACTGCGGCCACGGCGGCGACGTTGCCGGGTAAGTACATCGCGTATGCCTCGACCTCGACAGTCGACGCGGTCGATCGGATTCGCGTCGCGCGCGGCTGGAACCGCGTCGACGGCGCCCCGTTCGCGGACACTGCAGACCAGGTCGCAGCGGGCGCGCTGTTTACGCCACCGCGCATCGACGAGTATGGCCAGCGCGTCCCCAACTTCACTGCCACGATGACGGGCACGACGGACGGTCGCTTCGACCGGAGCTGCAGCGACTACACCTCCATTTCATCGGCTGTGGACGGTACGACCGGTGACGCCTGGATGACGTTCCACTTCAGCTCGATGACGCCGAACAACTGCTCCGCGACGTACTCGGTCTTCTGTTTCGGCATCGATCGCGTCGCTCAAGTGCGCCCGATGCCCGGACCGGTGCGCCACGCATTCGTGAGCTCGCAGTGGACGCCGGGTAGCGGGCTTGCCGGCGCCGACGCACACTGTCAGACAGACGCTGCGTCGGTTGCGCTACCGGGCAATTACCGCGCGCTGCTCGCCACCAGTACTGCCACCGCGGCCTCGCGCTTCGATCTGACCGGCGTTCCCTGGGCACGCGTTGACGATTCTTTGATCGCGGCCACGCCTGATGCGCTGATGCAGCTACAGCTCGAGACTCAGTTCGATCGCGACGTCACCGGTGCACACGTGGGCGTGTTCTTCTCCGGCTCGAACTGGACGGGCGCAAACACGCCGACGCAGTTCGCCACTCTGAACGAGTCGTGTAACAACTGGATGGACTCGACCATCTCGTTTTTCGGCGTCACGGGAGCGACCGCGTGGCTCGACGGTGGGTTCTTCTCGGCGAACGCGTCGTCGTGCAACTCGCTCCAGACGCTCTACTGCCTGGAGCAATAGGTGCGGAGCCACTGGTGCATGCAACTGACCTGTCCCAAGTCGGTCGCCGTCGACCCGCGCCTGATCCCGATCGGGGAGCCGATCTACCTGCCCGCAGTGCGGCGACCGCCTCCGCGTGATCGCCTTTCTGTCCCCAGACCCTGCGCAGGAGTGCGGCCCAATCGAGTCGGCGCGCCAGCGTGATCGCGGTGGGCGTGGTGGCGCTCGGATCGTCGGCTGCCGGCGGTGTCGCCGAAGTACACTTCGACCTGGTCGAACTTCACCGAGCCCTCGACGACGAGAAGCGCTCCGGTCGGCTCGCTGCAGGCAGCGACGAGCGTGAGTGCTGCCAGGTACTTCGACACCCGACCAGCATACGCCGGTCAGATTGGATATGATCGATGCGTGTGGCGGCTGGTGGTCGCAGATCTCGCGGCGCAGGCCGGGTCGATATACCGTCAATACTGCGACGGGTATCGGCTTACGCGCTGGATGTCCTCGGGGTTGTACGTGAGCGCGCGCTGGAACGACTTGAGCGCCATAGGGACGTCGATCAGGCGATCGGCGTACATGAGACCGAGGCGGAAGCACAGGGTGCGCAGCACGTTCGGGTCGTGCTCGAAGCGCGCACGTGCGATCAGCGCGTCGGCAGCCCCTTCGCGATGGGCTGCAACGACGCCGGCTTCGTCGACAACGCGATGCTCGAGTCCGAGGTCGACCTGTCCTTCTTCGGATCGCTCGGCGAAAAGGATCTCACGGGCTCGATCGCGTCAGTCACCTCGTACAAGACCGCGCAGGCCGTGTTCGCGCCGGTCGGCTCCGCCAAGGGACTGTCCAAGGTCTTCGATGCCGGTGCCGTCCCGAACCGCGCGTTCGCGGCGCGCCTCGCGCCCGTGCGCAAGGTAGGCGTGTTCGCGAATCCAGAGCCGGTTCGCGTCGACTCCAAGATGGAGTAGCGAGCTGCGCTCACGTGCACTTCGCGATGTGAATATCGTCCACGCTCACCGGCAGCCACGTCCCGAGGCTCTCCATCTTCAGCGTTCCGTCAGCCGCGCGCGATCCGCTGAGCACATACGGCGTTCCATCGAGGCTCGTCAGCGTCACATCGAAGCGCGTCCCGCTCACGGTGTACGTGCCGCGATTGAGCACGTGACCGATCACGAGCGCGACGGTGCCATGCGCAGCAGAGCGGTGGCTTCAGTGATGCTGCGATGCTCCTGCGCGCTGCCGACCGCTACCTCATCGGGTCCCCGGCGAATCGCTTACGGTACGGTTGGCGTTCGCTGCGCTAGATCGCAGTGATGCGCTCGCCGTCCAACACGGGTGACGGCGGAGTCCGAGGCAGACGTACAGTGAACGTCGTACCGCCAGCGTCGGTCGACGTCACCTCGAACTTGCCAGCATGGGCAAGGACGATCTGGGACGAGATGTAGAGCCCCAAGCCGAGCCCGCTACTGACCCGCGAGTCGGTGGTGTGACGAACCAACGGCTGGAAGATCGCCTTCAGCGCGTTCTCCGGGATCGGCGTGCCACTGTTGTGCACGGTAACCACGACCGAGGCGCCATCATCCTGGGCCGTTACGGTGACGGGATCACTCTTGCCGCCGTGCTGGATCGCGTTCCACACCAGGTTCGAGAGCACCTGTGAGATGCGGTCGCCATCCCACTCGCCGTGAAGGTCGCCCTCCGCGGTGAACACGACACCGCCGGGCGGGCGATGCGTCTGTAGCTCGGCAATCACCTGTTGGCACAGGGGCTCGAGGTCGAGGTGCACGGGATTAACGGGGATGCGATCGCCCAGCCGGGTCCTTGTGAGGTCGAGCAGATCCTCGATCATCCGGCTCATCCGATTCGCGCTGCTCAACATGAGCGTGGCGACCCGGACAGTTCCCTTGTCCAGGTCTTGCTTGCTCAGGAGGAGGGATGCGCCCGTGACGATCGCGGAAAGGGGAGTCCGGAGATCATGACCGAGGATGGCGAGCGACTGGTCGCGATAGTGTTCTGTGGTTTGTGTAAAGCTGTCAACGGCCTCGGTGAGCGCCTCGTCGATCGACTCGTTGAACCGCGTCACGCCCGCGGGATCGCCGCCGTTGGTCTCCCACAGCCGCAGCACGCTGGCACGTAGCGCGCGATACTCCGCGATCATCTGCGGAAGCTTGAAGCCATACTCGATCCGCAGCGATGCATGGAGCTCTCCAATGTAGCCGAGGCGCTGTGCCGAGCCGCGACCTTTCGACTTCTCGGCCTGCTCCGCCGCCGATTGCTGGGACTTCATGTCATCGACGATCGCCGTCAAGATCTGGTCCGCGTGGTCGCGCAGGGCGGTTGGGGACATAGCGCCCGCCGTCGGTTGCACCGAGCGAGCGAAGACCTCCCATTCGGCCACGATCTTCGCCCGCTCGTGGTCGATGAACTGCGCCAGCTCCATGAAGCCGTCATACCGCAGGGCGACGAGCAATGCGAGGACCGCCAGCTAACGGCGGCGGCGCAGGAGCAGCGCGCCGAGCATCAGCTGAAGAGTGCCGCCTGCACGGAACCACCGACGCGCTGCTCGCCGCCGCGTAGCTACTGCTTTCACGAACACGCAGGACGTGAACGTGCCCCGGCCGCGATGCGCTGACCGATCGGATCACACGATCCCCAGTCATCTGCGCGGGTCGTGCACTCGCACGGCGCGGTCACGCTCGGCACCAGACCAAGGAGCCCGAGCGGGGCCACGAGCACGCACGTCAGGTTGTTGGAGAGTCCCAGCCCAGCGACGAGCCCCAACGCACCTGCTCGCCATGATGCGTGCAAAGGCCCGCGAGTCGCCGCCAGCCAGACCACACATGCGACGACAAGATTGTTGAGCGCGAAGACCTCGGCACGCGTGTGATAGCGCAGCACGAGCGGCGCCATCGCAAAGATCCCGGCGGCGACGCTGGCTGAAAGCGGGCGAGCCCCCCATGCACGTGCAGCGGCGTGGAGCACGAGGACGGACAGCGCACCGAGTATCGCCGTCGCGATTGCAGCTGCATGTGCGGCCGTATCGACGGGCAACCACGACCACAGCCGCAGCCACATCACATAGAGCGGAAAACCCGACGGGTGAGCTACACCCCCTACGGCACCGAGCGTCGCGAATTCAGCGTTGTCGTTCTCGACGATGAATGGGCACGCAACTGCGAGGTAGATCGCGAAGACCAGCAGCGTCAGCGCACCGCCCCGGTGGAACGCCAGCTCGCGGACCCGTTGTGCCCCCACGTGTTGGAGGCTAACCGAATGCGCTACTTGGGCAGACGGTCCGAGTAGTCTTTGATCTGCTTCTCGGTCGCGTCCGCCTTGATGTCGACGGAGAAGGTTTCCTTGATCCCGTACTCGTTGTTCACGAGGGTGACCTTGTGCTTGCCGGCCGTGAGCTTGATGTCCTTCTGCGGCGTGTGCAGGCCCGTGTTCTTGCCGTCGATATAGATCTCGCAGGGCGGCTTGGAGCCCAGCAGCAGCGTGCCGGTGCCACCCTTCTCGGCGACCGCAGGCTCGGCCTTGGTGTCGGTCTTAGGCTCGGTCTTCTCGACCTTGGGCTCGACCTTCGTGCGATCGGGACGCGTGACGGGCCCGGTCGGCACGGTCGGGTTGACCTTCTTGACCTCGGCCACGGGAGGCGTCGAGGCGCTAGCGCCACCGGCCTTCTCGAGGGTGACGTTGACCTTCTCCTCGAGACCACCCGTGAAGGTGATCGGGCGGTTGACCGAGACGTAGCCCGGCAGCTCGAACAGGACGTAGTAGGTCTTGCGCGGGTCGAGCTTCACCTTGGTCGGCGAGGTGCCGGCCGGCTCACGCTTGCCATCGACGATCAGGAAGACCTTGGCACCCGCCGGCGTGGACTCGAAGCTGCCGGCGATATCGAGCGGCTGCAGGACGATCTCGACCTTGGGAGCTTTGCCCGCCTCGACGGTGATCGGCATGTTCTGGCTCATGAAGCCGGCCGGCGCATCGATCGCGACGGTGTGGGGACCCGGCGCGACACCACGGATCTTGGACGGGAGACGGTCGGTGCGCGCCACGCCATCGAGACGCCAGGTCATGGTGCCGGGCGGCGTGACGTAGAGGTCAAAGCCGGTGTCTTGGTCGCCCGTCGCGACCGGCGGCGGCGCGTCCGTCGAGGTGGCGACGTCCGACTTGGTCTCGGTCGATGCCTTGGCGCTCTTGTCGCCACCCGACATCGCCATGACGAGCACGATGGCGAGCGCGGCAGCAGCGGCACCACCGATCGCGAGGAACAGCGTGGTGCGATTGGCCGTCTGCTTGCTCGCGAGCATGCCCGAGCCGAACGAGGACATCGGATCGGAGAACATCGAGTCGGACTGCCGCGGGATCGGGAGGTCACGCGCGGACGCGGAGGACGCAGGCGAGCGCGGCAATTGGCACCTAGCGCGCACCACGTGCCGATGTGGCCGCGCACACGTCACATCATGCCTACGAGCGAACGCTCGGCGCCGCAACGCGGCCGCTGCCGCGCGGTTATCGCCCGCGCCGACCCGAGACGACCGCGTTCTACCGCGTCATCGC
>JBBQFU010000404.1:0-5895 GCA_038322185.1 Haliangiales bacterium | reverse complement strand
TACTACTCCGTCGCAGCGCGAAGCACACCCTCGACCATCTGACGGGCGATCGGATGATAACCGGCGCGGTTCGCCACGAACGTCTCGTCGGCGACGCTGCGCGTTCGCGGGTCCGACGCGAGCGCGGTGTACAGCGGCCGCAGGTACTTCATGCGACCGACCTCACCGACGACCTGCTTCACGCGCGGGATCACGGGCGCGTAGTTCGACTTCAGCGCGAGCGTCAGCCACGGCACGAGCACGTCGAAGTTCGTGCTCGCGGTGAGCTGGAACTGCTCGTCGAGAGCGCGACAGGTGGCCTCGGGTGCGGGGCGCGGCACGTTCTCGAGGTAGAGCGACCACTCGACGGGTGTCCACGCGCCGGCCTGTGCCTTCGTCGGAACCGTGCCGCCGAGCGCCTCGATCGCGTCGAGCCGTGCCGAGCGCGGGGCCGGCGCCGTGGGCGGCAAGCCTTCACCGTCGATCCACGCGCGCGCGTTCGCCGTGGCGAGTGCACCGGGCAGTGCGCGCTCGATGTGCGCTTCGAAGTCCTCGGTGGTGATCGCGCCGAACCGGAAGTCGTCGAGGTAGGTCTTGAGCCAGCTCACGAACACGTCGCGGCCGACGGCGGCCTCGATGGCGCACAGGAACAAGTAGCCCTTCTCGTACGGGATCAGCGAGTAGCACTCGTCGGGATCGACGCCCTCGAGATGCGTGCGCAGCTTCGTCATCTCCGGCGTCTTGGTGAACCGCTCGAGCGATTCGTCGAGCTCGCGGCGGCCGAGTGCCGCATGCAGGCCTGCCATGTCGGCGCCCTCGAGCGCCTCGGTGATGCGCCGCTCGGCGTACATCGTGAAGCCCTCGTTGAGCCAGAAGTGCTCGGCGTTCGCGTTGGTGACGAGATTGCCGGTCCACGAGTGCGCGAGCTCGTGCGCGACGACCGACACCAGCGAGCGATCGCCCGCGATCACCGTCGGGGTCAGGAACGTGAGGCGCGGGTTCTCCATGCCGCCATACGGAAACGACGGCGGCATCGTGAGGATGTCGAAGCGCTCCCAGTCGTACGGACCGAACAGCTTCTCGGCAGCCTCGATCATCGCCTCGACCTCGGCGAACTCGTAGGCCGCCGCATCGACGACGCTCGGCTCGGCCCACACGCGACATCGCTCCGACAGGTCGCGCGATGCGAGGTCACCGATCGCGAACGCGAACAGATACGGCGGAATCGGCTGCGGCATCTCGAACGTGTGCTTCGCCCACTCATCGTTCTCCGTGCGACCGCGATCCGCGGCCGCCATCACGAGCGTGAGCTCGCGCGGATACTCGATCACCGCGCTGTACGGCACGCGCAGCCGCGGCGAATCCTGGATGGGCAGGATCGACCGGGCATGGATCGCCTGGCACTGCGAGAACACGAACGGGTGCTTGCCACCCTTGGTCTGCGCCGGCTCGAGCCACTGCATCGCCGACGCCTCCGGTGAGGTGCGGTAGCGAATGCGTACCGACCGCGCGGGCTTCGCGATCGCGATCGTGAGGCGCTGGCCGAGAAAGGGCTCGGGATCGTGCAGCTGCCACATCAGCACGTCGCCGGTGCCGCTCTCGACGTGCTCGATCGTGAGGTCGCGCGTGTCGAGATCGAGCGGGCCCTCATACGGCCGCTCGAACGTCAGGTCGACCGAGCCCGAGAGCGTGTGCGTCTTGAAGTCGACGAGCGCCTCGAGGTGGATGCGCTCGGTGCGCGCTTGAGTGTTGTCGCAGTAGGAGTGCGGGTCGAGACGAGCCATCGCGCGCATCGTATAAGATCGGCCGATTCCGCGTATGCTCGCGCCGTGGTAACGGAGCCGAAGCCGGGACGCCGCTGGGCGCCGCGATTCGTGCTCGCGCTGGTCCTGGTCGCGCTCGCGGCCGGCGGGTTCGCCGTGGCGTTCCGCCAGACGCTCGAGTGGACCCTGCAAGGCGTGGCCGGCGTCTCGAATGTCGTCGATGCGATGACCGCGGCCGACTGGTGGTGGCGGCTGATCCTGCCAACGGCCGGCGCCTTCGTCGCGGGGCTGCTGGCCCGATCGATCGCGCGCCGCGGCGGCGGGGGCGTGAGCGACGTGATGGAGGCCGTCGCGCTCGGCAAGTCACAGCTGTCCCTCGTGGTCACGCTCGTCAAGTCGTTCGCCTCGTGGTGCGCGATCGTGTGCGGCGGCTCGCTCGGACGCGAGGGTCCGCTGATCCAGTTCGGCGGGACGTCGGGGCACGCGATCGGTACCCGGCTCGGGCTCACCGACGAGGATCGGCGCGTGCTGATCGCCGCCGGCACCGCCGCCGGGTTTGCCGCCGCCTACAACACCCCGCTCGCCGCGGTCGCGTTCGTCCTCGAGATCGTGGCCGGCGTCGTCGTCGTCGACACGGTCGTACCGACGCTCATCGCCACGGTGATCGCGACTGCGCTCACGCGCGCCGCGGTGGGTCCGGGTCCGATCTACGGCACCCGCCACTTCGAGATGCTCCACGCTGGTGAGCTGGTCGCCTACGCGGGCGTCGCGCTCGCTGCCGCGCTGATCGCATTTGGCTTCGCGCGGCTCGTGGGGTTCGGCGAGGTGCTGTTCCGGCGCGCGTGGCTGCGGCCGCCGTGGCGGCAGGCGCTCGGCGGCCTGTGCGCAGGCGCGATCATCGTCGGAATTCCCGCGGTGGCGGGCAATGGCTACGAGCCGCTCAACAGCCTGCTCGATGGCAAGTCGGCGATCGGTGTCGTCGTCGCGCTGCTCGTCGCGAAGGCGCTCGCGACCACGTTCTCCGTCGCGTCCGGCAGCCCGGGCGGTGTGTTCACGCCGACCCTGCTCCTCGGCGGCTGCACCGGCTACCTCGTCGGTGTCGGGCTCGCGTCCGCTGGCTTCGATGTCGGGCCGCCGGGCGGCTACGCGCTCGTCGGGATGGCGGCTGCGATCGCGGCGGCCACGCACGCGCCGCTCATGGGCGCCATGCTCGCGTTCGAGCTATCGGGCGACTACGCCGTGGTGCTGCCGCTCGTGCTCGCGACGGCGATCGCCACTGCCGTGTCGCGCATGCTGGGCCAGGACTCGATTTACATGGCGGAGCTGCGCCAGCGCGGCGCCGCGTGGGAGATGACGATGAAGGGCCGCGAGATGGAGCGCCCGACGGGTCGATCACCGGACGCTCCGTGGGGCCCGTAGCTGATACGATCGTAGGTCATCGATGAAGCATGTCCTGGTCACCGCGCTGTGGTTGGTCGCGTGCGGACGGTCGGGGTTCGACGATGTCACGACAACGGGCGATGGCGCGACCGGCGACAGCGACCGGGGCGATGGAGCGATCAGCGACGGAACGCCGACCGTCTATGCAGCGACATTGACGACCTTCAACGGAAGCGCTTCGCCTGCCCCTCGCCGGTCCAGCGGCGCCGCGTACAACGTAGCCGGCGAGCAGGCCTGGATCTACGGCGGCTACGACGGCACGTTCCGCAGCGACGTCCACGTCTACACGCCGGCTACAGACAGCTGGTTGATGGTCGGTGCCGGTGGCACGCCGCCCGGGGCGCGCGAACGCCACGCGCTGACCTGGGATCCCGTCAGCAATGCACTCGTCGTCTTCGGCGGCCAGAACCGTCCGATGATCCAGCTGGTGCACTACGACACGCTGCACGTGCTCACCAGCGCCTGGAAGCAGATCCCGAAAGCCGGCTCGTGGCCCGCTGCACGCAAGGACGCGACGCTGATCTGGATCCCGCATCGCTCGCAGTTCTTGCTCTACGGCGGTGATGACGGCGGGATGACGAACAACCGGTTCGACGATCTCTGGTATCTCACCCTCGACGTCGCGTTGGACACGGCGACCTGGCAATTGCTGACCCCGGGCGGCGTTCAGGCGCCGGCGCAGAGCAGCGCGTGCGTCGTCTACGATCCAGCGGCGCACCGCCTGATCCTGTACGGGGGCGAGACCGCCGATGGTGTCGACGTCGCCACCACCTATCAGTATCTGCTCGACACCAACGTCTGGCAGCAGGACACGACGACCGGAACACCGCCGTCCGGAGAATCCTTTGCTCAATGCGCATGGGATCCGGTGAGCCAGCGGGTTCTGTTGTACGGCGGTCAGCAGAACGGCGGCGTACCGCTCGGCGCGATCGCCACCTACGACCCCGACGCGCACGTGTGGGCGACGCCGCAGATCGTGAGCGGCTCGCCCGGGGACCGGTCCGACGGCGGCGCGGTGTACATCGCCAGCCTCGGCGGCATGCTGTGGTACGGCGGCCGCACGGGCGGGTCCGTGTATACGAGCGAGCTCGTGCTCATGAAGCTCGACGCTCAGTAGCGCTACCCAAGCCCAACGGTCAGAACGCGAACGCCCGCAAGTAGTGGTTGTCGTAACCGCCGGGATGCTTCACCAGGTAATCCTGGTGATAGTCCTCGGCGGTGACCCAGTTCGTCGGCGTCTCGATCGTTGTCGAGAGCGGCTTGCGCCACGCGCCGTTCTTCTCGATGCGCGCGAGCGTCGTGGCCGCGGCCTTGCGCTGCGCGTCGGTGGTCGGAAAGATCGCGGAGCGGTACTGCGGGCCGTCGTCGTTGCCCTGGCGGTTCTTGGTGGTCGGGTCGTGGATCTTGAAGCACCAGGTGAGCAGCTGCTCGTACGAGGTGACCGTCGGATCGAACACGATGCGCACAGCCTCGGCGTGACCGGTCTCGCCGCTCGACACCTGCTCGTAGGTGACCTTCGGCTGCGGGCCCCCGATGTAGCCGACCTCGGCGTTGACCACGCCATCGACCTTCATCATCCAGTGCTCGACGCCCCAGAAGCACCCGGCGGCGAGGATCGCGACCTCACGTGGACCGCCTGCCGTGGCCTGCTTCTTTACAGGAGGCTGTGCCTCGGAGGAGGCGGTGGTGCACGCGACGACGGAGAGCGTTGCGACGAGGGCGGCGAGCGCGCGGTTCTTCATCATGCCGGGTCTACGCCCACCGGCGCCCGTGGTTACAGGGTCGTGCCGACGCTGTAGGCGTCGTCGAAGTGCGTCATGTAGAGGTCGTAAACCGGGTGCGTAGTGCCGGTTTCGGGCGCCAGCTTGACGAAGATCTCGTCGTACTTGCGGAGCGCGCCGCCGCTGAGGTTATGGGAGCCGGTGTAGACCCGGTACTGGTACGTGCTGCCGTACTTCGCGTAGATGAGGAACGACTTGTCGTGGATCAACATCTCGCGCACCGGGATGCCGGCGCCCTTGAGAGCTGCGAGCGCCTTCGGCTCGACCGTATCCGCGACGACCTGCACCTGGCAGCCGCCGCGCTTCATGGCGATCAAACGATCGACGACCGCGATGCGGCTGTCGCGCACGCTCGCCTGCATCACGCGCACGCGGCACTTGCTGTCGGGCGTGATGTCGTCGAGCCGGTTGACCACGAGGTCCGTCGTCGACTCGGGCGAGATGTAAACATCGGCCGACTCGGTCAGCAGGTGGCCGCGACCGGTGGAGGGGTTGTAGTAGTCCGCGGCGCGCACGCGCAGGCGCAGGTCGTCGAGGTAGTTACGCATCTGATCGTAGAGCGGCTCGTCGCCGTAGATCGTGACCGTGTTGTTGTAGAGCCGCATGCCGCTCGCGTAGGTCTGGTTCGCCGAGCCGAGCCAGACCACGTCCGTCGCAGCGGCGCCGTCGGGCATCGTCGTCGCGCTGAACACGAAGAGCTTCGTGTGCGAGATGGCGTCGGCCGCCGTCGACACGCACGACGCCGTGCCGCTCGATGCGCAGTAGACCTTGTGCGTGAGCTTATCGAGGTAGTCGGTCTTCGCGGGATCCGTCGACGTCGCCACCGCGCCGTCGGTCGAGATCCAGACGTCGACGCCGCGCGTCTGCGCGTCGAGGAGCGCACGCGCCACGCTGTCCACGGAGATGCTGAAGATGTGGCCGTCGATGCGTCC
>JBBQFU010000403.1:0-5899 GCA_038322185.1 Haliangiales bacterium | reverse complement strand
GGCATCGCTACCGACCTGCATGGCGGCTTTGATCGGATGGGATTCGCACCCATGAGATGACGCTTCCGTATTTCTCGAAGTATCCGCACCTTCCTTCCTTACGGACCAGCCTGTCCTGGTCGCACAGACTCGCCTATCCTTTCAACAATCCGCTCGCCGCGGTGATCGCGAACCTCGACATGGCGCTGGAGGATCTGGCCACTGTCGACGATAGCGTCAAGCTGCCGCCGGATTTGCTCGACGAGCTCCAGGACGCTCGGCTCAGCGCCGATCGCGTGCGCGAGATCGTGCGAGATCTCAAGCTGTTCTCGCGTACGCACGAGGAGCGATTCGGTGCGGTCCAGGTCGAGAAAATCCTCGACTCCACGCTACGCATGGCATGGAACGAGATCCGCCTCCGCGCCAAGCTCACCAAGGTCTATGGCAGCGTCCCGCGCGTCGTCGCGAACGAGTCGCGGCTCGGGCAGGTGCTGCTCAACCTGATCGTGAACGCCGTGCAGGCGATTCCAGAGGGAAACTACGAGGCCAACGAGATCCGCGTCACGACCTCGACCCACAAGGATCAGGTCATGATCGCAGTCCGCGACTCCGGTGCGGGCATGCCGCCCGACGTCAAGAAGCGCGTGTTCACGCCGTTTTTCACGACCAAACCGATCGGCGTCGGCACCGGTCTCGGGCTGGCAATCTCGCATCGCATCGTTACCGCGATGGGCGGCACGATCACGTTCGACAGCGAGCTCGGCAAGGGGACCGAGTTCCGCATCTTGCTGCCGATCGCCGGTCCCGGCGTCAAGCCGGTGACTCAACAGATGCCGACGTTCGCCCTGGCGACGCGCCGTGGGAGGGTGCTCGTCATCGACGACGAGGAGACACTCGGCCAGGCTATCCGCCGCTACCTGGCGCAGGACCACGATGTCGACGCGGTCACCAGCGCGCGTGTCGCCCTCGACATACTCGTCGGTGGTGCGCGCTACGACGTGATCCTGTGCGACCTGATGATGCCGCAGATCACCGGCATGGAGCTTCACGCCAGTGTCGCGAAGCTCGATACCGCTCAGGCCAGTCGCATGGTGTTCGTCACCGGTGGTGCGTTCACGGAGAGTGCGCGCTCCTTCTTCGAGACCACGAACAACCCGCGCATCGAGAAGCCGTTCGACCTCAAGACGCTGCGGCACCTGGTCAACGAGCTGATCAAATAAGTCGCTCGACGAACCAGTAGATCCCGAGCGCGAAGATCACGGCCGCGATCGCTTTGACGATGAGGGGGCCCGCACGGTGGCGGTGGAGCAGCATGACCAGCGGGGCAACCACGAGCACACAGGCGACCTGACCGAGCTCGACGCCGATGTTGAAGCCGAACAGGGCCGTGATCATGTTGCGCAGTGACAGATCGAGCGTGGCAAGGGCATTCGCGAACGCGAAGCCGTGGATGAGTCCGAACCCCAGTGCGATCTTCCAGCGGTGCCGCTTGAAGCGGCCCGAAAATGCTTCGACCGCGACAAGTGCAATGGACAACGCCACGAGCGGTTCGATCACTGACGAGGGTAGGCGCACGATTCCCAGCGCTGCGATCGCCAGCGTGATCGAATGTCCGACCGTGAAGCCGGTTGCGATACCCAGGAGCTGCAGCAACGTGCCACCGCCGAGCATCAAGCCAAGCAAGAACAGTAGGTGGTCCAGGCCCTCCGGGAGCTTCCACGTGCCGTCGGCCGTGTGCCATTGATTGGGTGCAGCACCGATGTGCTCGACCCCTGACCAGATAAACGTCGTCACGCTCACGCCGGTGCTTGCCGCGGGGGAAGCAAGCTCGAGCGAGGTAGTGCTCGCGTCGACCAGTGTGAGTCGTTCCCCCGTGCCCGCCGACTCCTTGACCATCAGCTCGAACTTCGCCGAGATTCGCTGGTTATCGACGAACGGGAACGTCCACGTTCGCGGGCCGTCGCCGGAGCATGTTGCCGTGCTCGAGATCTGGACGGTGCGTCCGGTGAGCTCGGCGGTTGCCGCCCCCCAGCTGCACGCGCCTGCCTGCGTGATGATCGGCGCGGCCGCGTAGGACGCGACGGCAAGCGCCGAGGCCTGCGCGCGGACGACGGCGGCGTCGATCTCGTTGCGGCCCAGGAGAATCGCAGCGGCGTTGATGTCGAGGTCGAGCGTGACTGCGACCGTCGTCTGCGACGACGTGATGCGCAGGTAACCGAGATCCAGTGGATGAGCAGTCGCGGTCATCGGCACGCCAACGAGCGCGAGTGCGATCAGGACGTGCAAGCCGTCGTGCTTCACTTACCCATCCCGAGGCTGCGCCAGCCAGCGTTGCGGGGATCGAGCTTGGCGGCCTCGCGCGCATACATCGCGCCTCGCTGGCCGCCGTCGATTCGCGCCGCTAGCTCGTAATACCGCGCGTCGTACGCGCCGGATGCGAGCACGGAATGGATCTGGATCGCCGCATCTGTGCGTGCCCCGGTTCGCCAGAGCGCGCGCGCGAGCTGGAACCGAGTCTCGGCACTCGGACGACGCTCGACCTCCTGGGTCGCGAGCTTCACCGCTTCCGCGAGGTCCGCGGGGGTACCGCGATCGAGCAGCAATTCGGCGAGCTCGAGCTGGTGCCCGAGGCCATTGTCTGCCAGGTCGCGACGGAGAAGCTGCTCGACCTGGGTCCGCGACCTCGTTGCGCCCGGTAGGTCGCGCGACAGCTCCTGTGCCCGCGCGAGGTCGATGAGATATCGCATCTGCCGCGATGACGCGAACGCCTGCTCGAACAGGCCACGGGCCTCCGCGAACCGACCTCGACGGAGTGCGAGCTCGGCGGCCTGCGCGAGCGACAGCGGATCACCGGGCACGATTCGAAGCGCCTCCTTGATCACGAGCGCGGCTCCATCGAGCTCGCCACGTCGGATCAGGAATCGACCCCACAGCGCACGAGTCCTCGCCGCTTGTTCGGGATCGCCATGCGTCTCGACCTTGACGGCCTGCGTGAAATCGAACGCCGCCTCGGCATCGCGTCCCTGCGCTTGAAAGACGAGTGCGCGGGTGAGGAACGAACCCGGCGTGGCCTCGAGCGTGACGGCGCGCTCTGCCGCTGCGCTCGCCTCGGTCAGGTCGCCGAGAGCGAGGAATGCACTCGCGATCAGATTGTACGTACCGACGGTCGGATTGATCCGTACCGCATCTCGCGCGATCTCGATCGCCTTGCGGAAATCGTGGCGTGCACTCGCGACCTTGGCGAGCACGACGGCGGCCCCGTTCGGCGATGCGCGCAACGCGAGCGAGCGATGCGCCATGTCTTCCGCTCGGCGGTAGTCCTCGACGTCGCCAGCGAGCAGCGCCCGTCGTACGTATAAATCCGCGAGGTCCCCGAGGTCCTCCCAGGAGGCGATCGGGGTGGTGGCGCGCTCCTCGAGCTGCTTGATGATCGACGTTGTCTGCGCAGTGGGATCGCGCACTGCAGGGTAGCGATAGCGGACGCCCCCCTGAGTGGGTACGTGGTCGGTCAACCGTGCGGTAGGTGAACACTCCGGCGACCCTTTGCAGCCGACGGCGAGCGCCGCCGACACGATCTGGATCGCAACGCCGATCGAGAGCGCAAAACGAGGCGCAAAACGCATCACTGCAGTACGCGTCGAATGGCGCCGCAGATCAACCGGGTCCTTCAGGTTCGCGCGAAGAAAAGTCTAACCGAGCGTCACGCCGCGTGTTTTCGTGACAGGCTGACCTAATCGGATCGATCCAAATCGCGCCGCAGCCCGTATTGTACAAGTCAACGCCACCACGCTCGGCGCGAATCGCTCTGTCAAAGAGGGGGAACTAAAATGAGAATGAGAACGAAACTAGTCGCTACATGCTCGGGGCTCGCGCTTGTCGCGGCTCTCGGGGTCACCCAGCATCACCAAGTCGAGGCATCCGATCACGACGACGGTGAAATCGACCTCAAGGGTCGGGCGCTCAACCTGACCGACCACTATGCGTTCAAGAGCGGCGCGAACCTGACGCTGCTCATGTACGTCAATCCCCGCTCGCTGCCGGGTTACCAGTACTACCTGAGCGAGAATGCTCGCTACGAGTTCCACGTGACCAAGGTCGCGGCTCGCGGCGCGGCTTCGAACACCGCTGAGGACTTCGTCTTCCGCGTCGAAGCGGGCGCACCCACGGCGGCTGGCACCCAGCCGCTCACGCTGACCGTGCTCTCCGGCGGGACAACCGTCGTCGGGACGGCGACGGGCACGAGCACGGCGTTCGAGGCCTCGAAGGCCAACACGACCCTCACCGTCAACACCGCCACCGTTGGCGGCTTCACCGGCCTCAAGTTCTTCGTCGGGCAGCGCTCAGATGGCTTTACCTTCGACGTGAAGCGCTTCTTCCAGGTCCGCAATTACCTCGCGCGTCGCTTCTTCGGCGGCGCCGGTGGAATCGGCGACCCCACGGCACCGCTCGCGCCGAACTGCGATGGTGACCAGTTCCTGGAGGGCATTGTCGGCATCAACGGCCAACCCCCGATCCCCGAGGCCGACCTCGACAACGTCAACCTGTGGAATCCACCGAGCTGCGCTCCTGATTTCACCAAGAATCACAACATCACTTCGATCGCGCTGGAGATCCCGATCGCGGCCCTGGGTGGCGGCGCGATCTTCGACTCGTGGTCGACGATCTCGATCAAGGAGGTCCAGTAACATGTCGGCCATCAGTCATTTCCAACGCGGCGCTTTCGCGCTGATCTTTGCGGTCTCTGCCTGTGGTGACGATAACCCGGCGCGCGTCGAGTGCGGCACTGGGACGATGCTCGTCGACGGCGAGTGCGTGACCGATGCCACCTGTGGCAGCGGCACCGTCCTGACGAACGGCATGTGCGTGCCCGAGGGCCCGACCACCAGCTATCGTCAGATCGAGCACCTCGCTCGGCCCGGCATCGCCGAGGCACTGATCATCACGCATGCCTACCTCGCGGGCTACAACGCGACCGCACCGTCGTTCGCGGGCGCCCCGGCGGCGGCAGTCGACGCGATCACTGCTGAAGCCAAGACGGTGCTCAAGGCCATCTACCTCGGTTCTTGCTTGCTCAACGGTCTCGTCGGATTCACCAACCCGGCCGACGGCGTGAAGCCCGCTGGCCTGCAGTGCGTCGCGGTTGGCGGCAACATCTTCACGAACGACAACGCGCTCACCGGGACGACGTTGGATCCAGCCGTGATCGACGGCGCCCAGGCGTATGCGGACCGCGTGTTCAGCCAGTTCGAGACCGATGTCATGCGCATCGATACGGGTGTCACGAGTGCTTACCTGACGCTGTGCACCGCCGGCGCTCCGTCGAACGCGCCGCTGCTGTGTGGTGGTCGCACGCTGACTGACGACGTCATCGACATCACGTACTTCTACTTGATCGCCGGCGCTGCGCTGCCGAACGGGGCGAACACTGCCCCGACCATTGCGCAGAGTGTCGCGCTCGTGAGCGATGGTGTGTACTTCTCGCCCGACCCCGCCGAGGTGCAGGGCGAACTCGGTACGCCTGATCCGACCAATCCGAACCAGTTCCACCAGTCGTGTGATAACTGCGGACCGCAGGAAATCAGCGGCACGTTCCCGTACTCGGCGCCCCCGCGCTGAGCTGACACGGAGAGCTACGTTTTAGCGCGACCGGTCCCATGGACGGTCGCGCTTCTGCGTTTCGGCTCGTATCAGCTCGAAGTGATCTTGGGCGGGATGAACGACATCGCGCGCTCGGCCAGCGCGGTGATCGTGAGGCTCGGATTGACACCGAGATTTGCGCGGTGATCATCGAGTTTAGCCGCGAGAAGACCAGTCTCGTAGAGGCACGCGTCTGGCACCCGACGCAACAGGTCGAACGCACGACCGAAGGCGGCATCCGGCTGTTGTTCACGGTCGCCAACCTCGAGCCACTGGTGTCGTG
>JBBQFU010000402.1:0-5959 GCA_038322185.1 Haliangiales bacterium | reverse complement strand
TACAAAAGCGTCGGGAGCGGCCGAACCATGAGTGGATGGGTTACGGATGCGGACACGTTCTCGATCGGCGGATCCATTGTCCGACGTGACCGAGCTCCGCAATCCGCTCCGTCCCGAGATGTGGCGAATCGATCTGCTCCGGATCGTGCTCCGTGTCGTGCTGGTTCTCGGCGCCCTCGTCGCGATGCCGAGCATCTACTTCGCGGTGAAGTTCGGAATGCTCGGCGTGGCGGTACTCGATTCAGTGGCCCTCTCGGCCGTCGCCGCGCTGGCATTCTTCGAACGGATCCCATACCGCGTTCGCGCGGCAGCTTCGTGCACGGTGTTCTACGTCGTTGGCGCGGGCTTGATGGTGGGAATCGGCTCGATCAGCATGATCTTTTTGTGCGGATTCTCGATCATGACCACGCTGTTCATCAGCCCGCGCTGGGGCTTGATCGCCGTAGCGCTGAGCACCGCGACCATGCTGGCGATCGGGTACGTCGGAATCGGATTTCCGGACATGGTGGGTCCGCAGTGGCACGGGGATGCGACCGGGTGGACGGTGATCACCGCGAACTTCGCGTTCGTCAACCTCGGGGTGGTCCTGGCGATCGGCGCCGTGATCCGCACGCTGGAGCATGAACGCAGAGCCATGGTCACGCTCAACGCGTCGCTGGACGACCAGCGAGCGTTGCTGAGGATCGCGGGAAACACGGCCCGCCTGGGTGGCTGGCGGGTGGTGCTCGGGGGAACCCACGTGGAGTGGTCCGACGAGGTGTGCAAGCTCCACGAGGTTCCAGCCGGCACCTCGCCGACGCTCGATGAAGCGATCGCCTTCTACGCGCCTGACTACCGCTCCCTTGTCGCCGAAGTGGTCGGACGGTGTGCCACGGAGGGTGTCCCATTCGATTTCGAGGCCGAGATCGAAAGTGCCCAGGGCACCCGGCTATGGGTGCGGGCGATCGGCAACGCATCTCGGAATGAGGCCGGCACGATCACGCACATCCACGGATCGGTCCAGGATATCACCGTTCAGAAGCTCGCGGACGCGCGGCACGACAAGCTCGAAGATCAGCTGCGACACGCGCAGAAGCTGGAGACGTCCGGAGACCCTGCCGCAGCGTGGGCCGGGGCGTCAAGTCCGAGATGCTTCGTGCGCATCGATGGACCGTCTAGCAGGAGCACGTGGCCGCGTTCCAGCACACGGTCGACGATCGCCGCTGCGAGGTCGTCGTCGTGGAGCACGGCTCCCCAGTTGTCGGTGTGCTTGTTCGATGTGAAGATCATCGAGCGGCGCGCCTGATGGCGCTGCGTGACGACATGGTAGAGCACGTTCGCCGCGTCGTGGCTGTAGGTCAGGTAGCCGACCTCGTCGACAATGAGCACGTGAGGCGCGACGTAGCGGACGAGCGCGTTGGCGAGCTGGTTATCACGCGAGGCGACGGAGAGGTCCTCGATTAGCTCAGCGGCAGTGACGAAGAGCGCGTCGAAGCCGTTCTGGATCGCGCGATAGCCGATAGCGACCGCGAGGTGAGTCTTCCCGCGTCCCGGTTTGCCGTGGAGGATCAGATTGCGTCCGTCGGTGACGAAGTCTGGTGACAGCGCCGAGCCGAGCAGCGAAAGCTTCACGGTGCTCTGGTAGGTGAAGTCGAAGTCGTCGACGGTCTTCAAGAAGGGGAAGCAGCTGCGCTGCGAGTTGCGCTGGATGCGCGTCTGCGCGCGATGCGCTACTTCCTCGCCGATCACCGTCGACAGGAAGTCGTGGTAGCTCCACTGCTCCGTCTCCGCGCGCGCGACGATGTCGCGCCACGAGCGGCGAGTGTTGGCGAGGCTGAGACGTTTGCACATGGCGTCTAGATTGAGGTCGAAGGCGGTCATGAGAAGAGCTCCTGCTGGGCGCGGATCACGCCGATGGGGTTGTTGAGGTAGTGGCGATGTACTCGTGGTCGAAGTTGCGTTCTGCGAGACCACGTACGAATGCGAGACGCAGCAAGACGTCACCGTGGACATCGAGGAGGTCATGCAGCTCGTCGACATCGCGGTACCAGACCTTGGGTCGACGATGGACGACCTCGGTGATGTACGCGAGCGCCTCCTCGCCGAGACCAAGTAGATGCTCGCGCTTGGCGTAGCGCTTCGCGCGCTTGCCGTGGACCGAGGCGACGCGCGGTGCGCGATGCTCGGGCAACGTCGAGCCCTCGTCGCGCCCAAATTTCCTTTCGTGCTCGGAGACGAAACGACCGGCGACGATCTTCGCCCGGTCGCGGTACAGCCACAGCGTGCAAGTCAGCCCGAGCGCGTCGGGATGCATGGAGTACGGATGCGTGTCGTGGAGGACGTAGCCTGTCGGGCCGACGGTCAGCGGCACGCGCAGCGGGAGCTCAGCAGGTTCCGTTCGCAGCGGACGTAGCCTCGGCTTCTCCTCGGCGAGACGCACAGCGGGCTACGATGCGTGTCGCGCGCGACGGACGCTCGGTGTTCACCTCGATGTGCCACTCCGCGAGCTGGCGGTGCACGTCCTCCTTGTCGACGAAGCGACGCTGCTTGAAGAAGGAGCCCTTCACCCAGCCGACGAGGTTTTAGACCGTGCCTTTCTGCTCAGGGCTGTTCGGCCAGCAAAGCTCGACCCCGATCCCAAGATCGAGGGCGACGGCCGCGAACGCCGCGTTCCACTCGGTGACCACGCCCTCCTTCGTCCACTTGAGCGCGATCGTCTTTGGCCGGTCGAAGACCGAGACCAGCGGCACGCCACCCCACGCGGCGAAGTGGTCGACCAGCGCCGTCGCACGGACCAGCGCCTCGACCTGCTCGTTCTCGACGAGACTCACCTGCACCCAGCGCGAGTACTTCAGCCGCGAGGCGAAGAAGTGCACGCGGCGGACGCGGCCGTCGATGTAGCGCACGTCGACGTGGCCGAAGTCGTGCTGCGAGAACTCCGCCGGCAATCCCTCGAAGCGAACGATTGGGCGGATGCGCTTGGGCCGCAGCTCCTTCACAAGCCCGTACAGCGCGCTCTTCGCGCCCTTGTATCCCTTGTTCTTCGCGCGCCGCAGCAGCTCGACCGCGAGCACGTCGGGCTGCACGGCGAGCTCGGCAATGAGGAAGCCGCGAAACGGCTCCGCCTTAGAAGGGCGGCCGATGCGCCGCTTCTCGCGCTCGGCCTCGGTGTCGAAGCTTGCTACCGGCTCCTCACCTGCGAGGCGTCGTGCGCTTCTTTGCGAGACGCCGACCAGCTTGGCCGTCTCGGCCAGGCTGTGCCCTGCGCGCCGCAGGACCTGAACTTCGTGTCTTCTGACCATGTCGATCATTCCTTGCCTCGCCGCGAGTACTCGTCGGCGAGATGGAGTGCCCCGGGTCGTCGGATGGCGATCCGGAGTGGCCAGAATTTCCGGAATCGGTCAGGTCAGAATTTCCGGAACCCACAAAGATCGTGTCGCTCGATCACCACCTGTTCGGCCACTCCGATATTCGGCTGAAGGATGGGGAGAAGCTGAGCGCAGGTGGGCTCGTGGTTCAAGCGCTTCACACGCCCGGGCACACGCCGGAGAGCACCTGCTACGCGATGTTTCTCAAGCAAATTCCGGATCGCGCGTGGGGCGTGCTCACCGGCGATACGCTGTTCATCGGCGAGACAGGCCGCACCGACCTCACCGATCCCAAGAAGACGCGCGAGCACGCCGGCATGCTGTTCGATGCCATCCATGCGAAGCTGCTTCCGCTCGGCGATCAGACCCTGCTGTGGCCTGCGCACGGATCCGGATCTGTGTGCGGCGGAAATATCGCCGAGCGAGACGAATCGACGATCGGCCTGGAGCGCGCATGCAACCCGGTGTTCACGAAGAGCCGCGCCGAGTTCATGGAGGCCAAGTTCCGAGAACGGATTCCGCGGCCGCCGTACTTCACGCTGATGGAGAAGGTGAATCTGAAGGGCGGCATCCCGCTCGCGAAGCGCCCGGAGGCGATTCCGCTGCTACCGGCCAAGAAGTTCGCGTCGGAGATCAAGCAAGGCATCGTGCTCGACGGCCGCGATCCGGAGGCGTTCGCGGGTGGCCACGTTCCGGGCTCGTACGGCATGTGGCTCGAGGGGATGGCGATCTTCGGCGGCTGGCTCGCGAATCAGACCACGCCGGTCTTCCTGGTCCTCGACGAGATCAAACAACTCGAGACCGCGGTGCTGTCGCTGGCTCGGCTCGGAGTCGATGGCATTGCTGGCGTACTCGCAGGCGGTTTCGACGCGTGGCGTGACGCGGGTCAGCCGATCGCATACTCGGGTACGATCGCACCGCGCGAGCTTGCCGCCGCCCGCGAGGAGTACGTCGTCCTCGACGTGCGCGACGACACCGAGTTCGAGGACGAGGGGCACATCGCAGGCGCGCGCCACCTGTACGTCGGCTATGTCGAAGAGCATGTCGGCAAGCTGAAGCGCGAGCTGAGCACCGCGCCGATCGCCGTGGTGTGCAGCGTCGGTCATCGAGCGGGCCTCGCCGCGAGCATCTTGCGTCGACAGGGCTACGACAACGTGAAGAACCTGCTCGGCGGGATGACCGCCTGGACCAAGCTGGAGCTCGAGACCTCCAAGGGAGCCGAGCACAGCATCACGACACCCGAGATCGAAGGGAAGCGCGAATGAACATCCTCGAGAAGCAGTCGTGGTCTCCGTACGCCGTCGGTGCGGGGGTCGGTGTACTGAGCTGGTTTGCGTTCCTCACCGCGAAGAAGCCGATCGGCATCACGGGCGCGTTCGAGAACACGGCGGCAGGCGTCGGCCAGCAGCTGGCGCCACATGCATCCGGCGTCAACGCCTACCTCGCCAAGAGCGAAGAGGTCCCGAAGGTCGACTGGGAGTGGATGCTCGCCGCTGGCGTCGCGCTCGGCAGCTGGCTGAGTGCGAACGCATCCGGTGACCGTCATCCGAAGCGCGTCCCCGACGTGTGGGCCACCCGCTTCGGAGCGTCACCGACGGTCCGCGATCTGGGAGCTTTCGTCGGTGGTGCGCTGATGATGTTTGGCGCTCGCGTCGCGAAGGGCTGCACCAGCGGTCACGCGATCAGCGGCACGCAGCAACTCGCCGCATCGAGCTGGCTGTTCTCGCCCGTGATGGGCGCAACCGCAGCGCTCGTCGCGCGCGCGCTGTTTGGAAAGGGGTCGCACCGTGCGCGTTGAGGCGCCTGGCAAGTTGCTGCTCGGGCTCGGCACCGGCGTCGCATTCGGGACGCTGCTGCAAAAGGGCAGGGTCGGCAAGTACGAGGTGATCGTCGATCAACTCCTCCTGCGTGACGGAACGGTCGCCAAGGTCATGGGGACGGCGATGGTCGTCGGTGCCGTCGGCGTTCAGGTGCTCGTGCAGACCGGGCACGCAGCGCTCGACGTGAAACCGCTGCGTATCGGATCGATCCTCGCCGGGGCGGTACTGTTCGGCTCGGGTCTCGCGGTGATCGGGTACTGCCCCGGAACGACGCTCGCTGCCGTCGGTGAAGGTCGACGCGATGCGATCGCCGGTGTGCTCGGGATGCTCGCGGGAGCCGCGCTGTTCGTGCGCGCTTATTCCAAGATCAAGCCCGCGCTCGAAGCAGGAGACCGCGGCAAGAACACCCTCCCGAAGGCCACGCGCACGTCGCCGTGGCCCTGGATCGGCGGCATGGCAGCGGCACTCGGACTTGCAGTCGCGATCGGATCCCGGCGCTGACGCGATGACGCTCTTGCTCGCGAGCGCCGTGTTCTGTCCAGACTGCCCGCCCGCACGGGAAGACGCCGCTGGCGAATTCGGAGCGACGCTGGAACGGTGCCGAAAACGAAGGACGAGATCAGCAACCTGTCTCAGAAGACGATCAACAACTGCCTGACGGTCCTGCGCCGGATGCTGTCGATCGCGCGCAAGCGCGGTGTGATCGCGAACGTGCCGGAGGTCGAGTGGTTGCGACCGCCCAAGCCGGAGTTCGACTTCCTCACGTATGAGGAAGCCGAGCGCCGGCTCAAG
>JBBQFU010000401.1:0-5978 GCA_038322185.1 Haliangiales bacterium | reverse complement strand
CGCCGAGCGCGCTCGCATCAAGTGGATGTTTACTGTCGAGCGGGCTCGCGACAAGATGGGCCATGCCTACCCGGTCCCGAGCTCCCAAGTTGCGAAGGCCGCCGCATGAATCGGTCAGATCCTCTGCGGCGAAGTACTAGTCGGCGCGAACGACGATCGTGCCACCCACGTTCGCCACACCGGGACGGACCTGATCGATCAGAGCCGCGAACGGAGCGACGGAACCCGCAGCCGCTCACGTCGGCCCGGGCGGGTCACGCAGACGACCGCGGGCAGCCTGGTCATTTGTTCTTCTGATCGTACACGCCGTCCCAATCGGGCGGCGGCGGTTCGTCGGCGAGTGCGGCGCAGCGCTTCGCGAAGATCGCAGCGGTGCGATCGGTAGCGGCGAGCGCCTCGAAGTCCGCGCGTGCGGCGGCGAAGTCGCGACGGCGGTAGGCGGCGAGGGCCTCGCTGAAGCGCGGATCGACGTCAACGCCCGCGCGCCCGACGAGCTCGAAGACCGGCGCAGCGCCGGCGCGGCCCTTGACACGAACGAGGTCGACCTCGCGAAACACGAACTTGCCGGCCGCGGCCTTCGCAGTCTCCTCACCGACGAGGATATCAACCCCGTACTCCTTGGTCAGGCCTTCGAGACGCGCGCCGAGGTTCACCTGGTCGCCGAGCACGGTGTAGTCGAAGCGCGACGACGTGCCCATATTGCCGACCGACATCGGCCCCGTGTTGATGCCGACGCCGATCGCGATCTCGGGCTTGCCCTCGGTCTTCCAGCGTTTGTTGAGGTCGACGAGTGCCTCCTGCATCTTGAGCGCGACGTCGCACGCCCGCGCGGCGTGGTCGGGGAGATCGATCGGAGCCGACCAGATCGCCATCACCGCGTCGCCGATGTACTTGTCGAGTGTTCCGCCCGACTCGAGCACGAGCTCGGTCATCGGGGTGAGGTACTCGCCGATGAAGTGCGCGAGCTCCTCTGGGCCCATGCCCTCGGAGAATGCGGAGAACCCGCGAATATCGGAGAACAGGACGGTGAGTACTTTGCGCTCGCCGCCGAGCCGCGCGCGGGCAGGGTCGGCGAGGAGACGGTCGACGACGCTGCGGCTCACGTAGCGCGAGAACATCGACCGCAGGTGCGCCTTCTCACGGCCCTCGGTGGCGAGGCCGCCGATCGTCGCAGCGGCGAGCACCACGAACGCCATCGAGATCGGTGCGGCGACGGCCAGCAGTGTGTCTTGCACGAACAGGAACTGAGCGATCGCAAGGAACGCGGCAATCCCGGCGGCCGCGATGAGGGGCGGGATCCACGCACGACGTCGCATGGGGCGCAGCTGCGCGACGATCACGAGCGCGCATAGCAGCAGTCCGGACAGCAACGTGGTGAGCGGGCCCGCCTGGTTCAGGATGCGGCCCGAGAGATAATTCTCGGCGAGTGTCGCGTGGAGCTCGACGCCATCGGCGATCTGGTCGAGGGGCGTCTGAATCTTGTCGTACGACGCGTACGTCATGCCGACGAACACCAGCTTGTTCTTGAGGCTCTCGGCGGTTGCCTTGCCCGACATCACGTCGGCGGCGGAGATGTGCGGAATCTGGTCTTTGCCGAGCACGTCGAGCGTGATCGATGCGCCGGCGCCGACGGGCAGCGTCCGGCCGCCGGCCTTCATCGTCCGCTCGCCGGCGAGATACGATGAATCGCCGGATTTGCCGAGGTCATAGAGCGCGACCGCGAGGCCGAGGGGCAGGTAGTGGCGGTCGCCGAACTCGATCGCGAGTGGCATGCGGCGGGTGACGCCGTCGTCGTCGCGGAGCGTGTTGACCGCGCCTGCGCCGATGGCGCCGTGGCCGATCTCGTCGAGCGTGAAGTTCACGGCCACGGCGTGGATCGGTCGACGCAAGCCGCCGCTGCCCGAGTCGGCGCTCTCGCCGTGGCGTGCGAGTGCGAGCTTGGCGGGCTCGGCCTCGCGGGCCTTGCCGCGGCCGGTGCGAAAGAAGGCGCCCAGGAAGATGCGCTTGGTGTCGGTGATCGCCTTCGCGAGCATCTCGTCGCCGCGCATCTCCTCGGCGATCTGGTGGACGATCTGCGCGAGCTCCCAGCGGCTCTGCTCGACACTCTGTGGGACGAGCGGTGGCGAGTTGTCGGTAGCCGCCTTGTCGGTAGCCGCCTTGTCGGTAGCCGCCTTGTTGGTAGCGGCCTGGTCGGTGGCCGCCTTGTCGGTGGCGGCCTGGTCGGTGGCGGCCTTGTCGCCTGGCGCCGTCTTGTCTCCCGCTGCGGGTGCCGGACCCGCGGGCATCGGCGACGCAATGATCGGTGCGAGCGCCTTGTCCGCCTCGCGCACCTTGATCTCGAGATCCTCGGGGAGCAACACCTCTGGCGCGTTGAAGAACAGGTCGAGTGCGATGACCTTGACGTCGTACTTGGCGAGCGCGCGGAACAGGTCCGCGAAACCGCGGCGTGTCTGGAAGATTTCCGGGTACTGACGGCGTGTGTCGTCGTCGAGCCCGACGATCGCGACGCGATCCGTGCCTGGTGGCCGCGGACCGCGGACCTTGAAGCGAGCATCGATCGCGAAGCCCTCGAACGCTGCGAGACCAGGCAGCTGACGCACCCATAGATGCACCGCGCACAGTCCGAGCGCGACGAGCGTCGCGATGATGGCTGTGAGCAACGGTACGTTGCGCCCCCGGTTCACGCGCCGACTCTACTACGGCGACCCGCGTGAATTGCTCTGAACCGCGTCTCGTTGCCGAGGGGAAACCCGTCGTGACCTGTCGCGAGCCTTCGCGTTAGACTCGCGCCGTGCGGATCGCTGTCTCCGGTACCCATCGCGTAGGGAAGACGACTCTCGTCGAGAGCGTCGCGACTCAGGTGCCGGGTTACACGTCGGTCGACGAGCCGTACTACCTGCTCGAAGAGGATGGATACGAGCTCGCGGAGCATCCCTCGCTCGAGGACTTCGAAGCCCAGCTGACGCGCTCGCTCGCCGCACTCGATGACAGCGTTCGCGACGTTATTTTCGATCGGTGCCCGCTCGATATCCTGGCCTACTTGCTCGAGCACGACGACGCATTGGCATTTGATTTGGAGGACAGGCTCGAGGCGATCGAGGGGGCCGTTCAAACCCTCGACCTGATCGTGTTCGTGCCGCTCGAGGAAGTCGACCGGATCGCGCTGCGCGAAACCGACGAACGTCGGCGTGCCGTTCACGAACGGATTCGCGAGCTGCTGCTCGACACCGCGTTGATCGGCGACGTCGAAGTGCTCACGGTCTCGGGTGACCTCCGAACGCGGACGGGCCAAGTCGTGGCGCGGATATCACTCGGGACCGCCGCGCCGACGAGGAAGTAGCGCACTGTGAATTCGGCGACCGCGCCACCCACGTGGGTGTCCGAGAATCGGCATCAGATGATGGGCTGCGATCTTCGGCGACGGCGTCACCCACGTGGGTGTCCGAGAATCGGCATCATCGGTGCGTCGCGGATGCGCACCACCTTTGCGGCGGCGTCAGCTCGGGGCGGGCTGCGGGATCCGGACGCAGAACGAGGCGCCGAGACCCTCGTGACGCTCGACCCAGATCCGGCCGCCGTGCGCCTCGGCCGCAAGCCTGCAGAACGCGAGCCCGAGGCCGTAGCTGCCGTTGCGCGCGGCATCCGCATCGAGCGTGACAAGGCGCTCGAAGATCCGCTCGGCCTCCTCGGCGGCGACACCGGGGCCCTGGTCATGCACGCGCAACGCGAGCCCATCATCATCGACGGCGG
This sequence comes from Haliangiales bacterium, assembly GCA_038322185.1. Classification (GTDB taxonomy): domain Bacteria; phylum Myxococcota_A; class Polyangia; order Haliangiales; family Haliangiaceae; genus JABFXX01. The sequence goes on along the minus strand of JBBQFU010000401.1, from coordinate 2,228 downwards.
CCTCGATGCGCACCGAGGTTCCGTGCGGCGCATGCTTGAGCGCGTTGTGCACGAGGTTCTGCAGCAGGCGCCGGGTGAGCTCGCGATCGGCCACTGCACGCTCGGTCCGGATCTCGAGCACGATCTCGACCTCGGTCCAGCGTGCGAGGCCACGCATTGCACTCGCGACTTCGGCGGCCAGCTCGGTGAGCGAGAAGCCCTCGAGCTTCGGCGTGAGCTCACCGGCCTCGGCACGCGAGAGATCGAGGAGGTCGCGCGCGGTTCGATCGAGCTGCTGCATCGCGACCAGGATGTCGCCCACGATCTCGACATGCTCCGGCGCGACCGACGGCTCGAGCAGCTGCGCGTTCGCCATCGCGGCACCGATCGGACCCTTGAGGTCGTGCACGATGAGCTGGCTGATCTTGCGCTTGTCGTGCTCGATGCGGCGCAGGGTCTCGTTCTGCTCGGCCAGCACCCGCAGCGTCTCCTCGAGCTTGCGCGTGGTCTGTCGCTGCCGGATGAGGGCGCCCGCACGCAGCAGCAGCTCGGTCCGATGGAACGGCTTGGGCAACAGGTCGTCGCCACCAACCTCGAGCGCAGGCGCCGTGGCTTCGCGGTCCCCGAGCGCGGTGAGGAAGAGGACGGGCACGTCTGCGATCGCGGGCGTGCTGCGAATACGGCGGCAGGTCTCGAAGCCGCCGAGGCCGGGCATCAGCACGTCGAGCACGACCAGCTCGACGGCCTCGCTGGCGAGCATCTCGAGCGCCTCCTCGCCGCTACTCGCGTTCAGGACTTCGTAGCCAGCAGCTTCGAGGTGCCCGGTCGCCACCAGGCGATTCTGCGGCGAATCATCGACGACGAGCACGCGCTGCCCCGTGGCCGCGCTCGATTGCGTTGGACTCCGGGTCCTCACGGCGTGCCTCGCAGGTAGCTCTCGATCGTGGGTCCGAATGTCTTCACGTCGATCGGCTTACTTAAATATGCGGTGAAGCCCTGACGCAGGAATCGTTCCCGGTCACCGCTCATCGCGGACGCGGTCAATGCGATCACCGGCAGATCGGCAAGTGAAGGATTGGCCCGCACCTCGCTGAGGAACTCCACGCCACTGCTGCCGGGGAACTGGATGTCGAGTAACACGATGTCCGGTGCCTGGTCGAGCGCCGCGCGTGCGGTCCGAGCGTCGGACGCCTCGAACACCTGGTGGCCGCGCATCTCCAGCAGATCGACGACGATCCGTCGGCTCCACTCGTCATCCTCGACAACCAGGATACGCGCCATCAGGCTCCCGGAAGTCGGACGGTGAAGGTGGTCCCGGCGCCAACCTGACTCGCAACATCGATCGTGCCGCCGTGCATGTCGACCAGGCGCTTGGTCAGCGCGAGTCCCAGGCCCGTGCCACCCGGCCGATCGCCCGAGGGTAAGTTCACCTGCTCGAACTCGCGGAACAGTCGCTGGATGTTCGCCGGTGAGATACCGATGCCCGTGTCGACGACGCGGATCGCGATGCCGCGGCTGTCGGGCTCGGCGGAAACTTGAACACGGCCGTCACGATCGGTGAACTTCACGGCGTTCGAGATCAGGTTGTAGAGGATCTGCCGCAGCCGGATCGGGTCCGCCTTGATGTGCGGGACATCGCGCGCGACCACCGCGGTGAGCTCGACGCCGCGCGTGCCGGCGAGCGACTGGAGGAGCGACACCGCCTCGCCGATCGCATCTGACGTCTCCACGGGCTCGAGCTCGAGCTCCTGCTTGCCGGCCTCGATCTTGGCGAGATCGAGCACGTCGTTCACCATCGCGAGCAGGTGGCGCCCGCTCTGCACGATTCCCTCGAGGTACTCATGCTGGCGCTTGGTCAGCGGATCGCCGCCGTCGAGGAGCAGTAGATCGGAGAGGCCGATCACGGCATTGAGCGGCGTGCGCAGCTCGTGGCTCATGTTCGCGAGGAACATGCTCTTGGCGTGGCTCGCTGCCTCGGCGGCCTGGCGCGCCCGCTCGAGTGACTCGGTCGCGGTGCGCTCGCGGGTGACATCGCGCAGGTAGGTCACGCGGCCTACCGCGGTTCCATCGGGTAACGTCACCGGTGCGCTGTAGCGATCGAGAATCCGGTCGCCGGATATGCGCAGCTCGTCGTGGAATACCTCCACGGATTGGTGCATCCGCTCGATCTCGTCGCGGGCCGCCATCGGATCCGCCGTTCCGCGCACCCACGCGGCTGTGACCTGGCGGTAGTCGCGCCCTTGCATCAC
>JBBQFU010000400.1:0-5993 GCA_038322185.1 Haliangiales bacterium | reverse complement strand
CGAGCCGGTCCCGGAGCTCTCGCACGTGGTGTTCGTGCTCACCGAGTTCCAGGTCTGCGACAAGCAGACGGCGATCCACAACGAGTCCGGCGCGTCGAGCCACGAGGCTTACAAGGCTCGCCAGCACGAGCGCGTCCGCATGCGCCTGTTCCGCGACAAAGACGATCCGTTGCTGCCGGATTAGCCTGCGCTGGGCGGCCGGCTGATCGGCGCGTGACCGCGCGGGATCATCTGCTGCATGTGCCACGCCTGGATGTGCGCGCGGCGTTGTGCCTCCTCGCGCGCTCGCGTGGTCGCCATCGCGAAGATGCCGACGGCGATCGCGAGTGCCGTCTGGCCGAGCGCGAGGAACAGCACGTCACGATCGTCCACCGTGTCGACGACCATGCCCTTGGTCAGCAGGCCACCGGGCGTCATGCGCCAGGTGCGCTCGATGACGTGGAAGTACTCGAGCACCACGGGCACGAGCAGCGCCGCGGCGATCCACGCGACGAGGGTCCACCGTCGATTCGCGATATCTCGTCGCGTCGACAGCGCAACGACCTGGCCGCACACTGCCGCGGCGGTGAGGACGAACGAGCCGGTCAACCGCGAGAACGTGAAGGCGAAGACGAAGTTGCCGACCATCAGCAGCCAGCCCGGCGTGGTGCCCGTCTTGCCGTTCTGCCACGACAGGATCGCCATCACGGTCGCCGAGCCGTAGACCGCGAGCAGATCGGGGATGCTGCGCAGCTCCTGTACGAACACGAAGACCGGCAGGAACAAGAAGATCGCGAGGAACGCCTTCATGGCCGTCCGGCTGCGGTGGCGATTGAGGTCCCGCTCGCTCGCCTCGAGAGAGGCGACCAGCTCGGCGGGCAGCTCGCGCGGCGGCTCGAGGATCAGCTGCGTGATCAGCTGCGTCGCGGCGTCCGAGTCCGGATCGAGTGCGAGCGCGCGGCTGGCGGCCTGCCCTGCCTCGGCGCGGCGTTTCGGATCGAGCATCGCCTCGCGCGCGATCGTGAGCTGCTCGGCCGCCAGCTTGCGACGCTGCTCGAGATCGCGATCACCATCGAGGTAGCGCTGGATGCGCTCGGCAAGCTGGCGCGCGGACGGGCGTCCGCTCGGCTCCTCGGCGAGCGCCTCGATACACAGCGCGTCGAGCTCGGGCGCGATCTGGCGGACAGGCGACCGCTTCGCCGGTGAATCGGTAGGCCGCGCGAGCGTGCTCGCCAGTGCGCCCTTGCCAGCCGGATGCAGCGGCTCGCCCGCGAGGATCTCGAACAGGATCGCGCCGAGCGAGTACACGTCGGCCGCTGTCCCGACGACGTCGCCCTTCATCTGCTCCGGGGCCATGTACCCCGGCGTGCCGAGCATCATGCCAGCGGCCGTGGCGCCCGCGTCTGGAGACAGCGACTCACCGGGATCGAGAACTGGGAGGTCCGCCTGCTTCCGAGCATGCGCGCGACGCCCCAGTCGATCACGTAGACGTCGCCGTAGTTTCCGAGCATCACGTTCGTCGGCTTGAGGTCGCGATGCACGATGTCGCGCTCGTGGGCGAGCTGGATCGCGAAGCACACGTCGACGAGCGCGCGCAGCAGCGGCTGCGTCGGCTTGTTCGCCTCCAGCGCCTCCTGCAGCGTGGTACCCGTGAGGCGCTTCATCGTGAAGTACGGATTGCCGTCGGAGTCCTCACCGAGCTCGTGCACGGGCACGATCGCGGGGTGGTCGAGCAGCGCCTGGACCTTCGCCTCGCGGACGAATCGGCTCACCGCGTCGCCGGTCGGATCGCTGTGGCGCATGCGCTTGAGCGCGACCTCGCGACCGAGCGATTGATCGACGGCGGCGATCACCTCGCCCATGCCGCCACGCCCGATGACCTCGCCGAGCTGATAGCCAAGGAGCTCCGGGACCGGCGTGGCTGCCCGCCGGTTGACACTGGCGGGATTGGTGTCGTCGTCGTGAAGTACGGGGGTGATCGTCGAGTCGTCGCGGGGCTTCGTCATGTCAACGGCGGCGGCTTCTGGTTGGGTTGCGTCTGCCAGCGCTTCGCGGTCGGAAGCAGCTGGTGGAGGTGCCACGCCTGAACCTGGAGCTGGCGCTGCGCCGACAGGCGGCGACGGCTGATGAACACCGCCACGACGCCCGCGGCGACGAGGAATACGAAGTTGGACGTGACGAGCACGACCTCGTCGATGCGGCCTCGCATGTCGAACACGTCCGACACCCCGACGATCGCCCCGTGACCGACGGCGTAGGTCTGATGCAGCACGCCGGTCCACTCGAGCACGAACGGCAGCAGGACCACGAACGCGCACCACGTGATCGCGATCCACAATCGGTCGGCGACGTAACGGATCGCCGCGAGCTGCATCAGAGCGGCACAGATGAGGATCGGCGTGAGGATGAACGGTCCCGAGAACCGCGTGAAGACAATCGGGATGACTGCGGTCATCACCAGCGTGACCGGGACGCTCGAGTAGCCGCGCAAGGAGTTGCGCCACGAGATCCCCGCGCCCAGCGTGAGCAGCGCATAGAACGCGACCAGCGCGCCCCAGCTCTTCACGTTCAGGAACGGGATCGCGAGCCAGAAGACGAACAGCGACAGATAGGTCCACATGCCCTGGCGAGCACGCGAGCTGTTGATGGCCTTCTCCTCCGTGGCGAGGAATCGCTTGAGGTCGGCCGGATAGTGCTCGGGTGCGGGCGGTTCGAGGAGCAGCCCCGTGACCAGATCCGCCGCGTCGGTGGACTCGGGGTCGAGCGCGAGCGCGCGCCCGGCGCGACGGATCGCATTGGCGCGACCGCCTTGCGGATCCTTCTCGAGCTCCTGGCGAGCCTGCGTCACTTGCTCGACGGCGAGCGTGCGACGGCGCTCGAGGTCGCGATCACCGTCGAGATACGCCTGCACGCGATCCGCGAGCTCGCGCGCGCTCGGACGCTCCTTGGGTTCCTCGGCCAGCGCTTCGAAGCAAACGCCGTCGAGCTCCGGTGGAATGTGCCGGCGCTCGGCGACACGCCGTGTGGGCGCCTCTTGCGGGCTGGTCAGCGTGCTGCTGAGTGCCGCTTCGCCGCGAGGATGCAGCGGCTCACCGGTCAGGATCTCGAACAGGATCGCACCGAGGGCGTAGACGTCGGCCTTGATGTCGGCCTCGAAGCCGCGCACCTGTTCGGGCGCCATGTAACCGGGCGTCCCGAGGATGGCGCCGGCGGTGGTGCCGTCATCGATCTCGGAGGCCATCGACGGCTGCGTGGTGCGCCTGCGGTCGGTGAGCACGCGCGCGACGCCCCAATCCAGGACGTAGACCTCGCCGTAGTCGCCGAGCATGATGTTCGACGGCTTGAGATCGCGATGCACCACGCCGCGTGAGTGCGCGAGCTGCATCGCGAGGCACACGTCGATGAAGGCGCGCAGCAGCGGCTGGACCTGCCCGTTGCGCGTTAGCCTCTTGCCGAGCGTCTCACCGGCGAGCCGCTTCATCGTGAAGTACGGGCGGCCACCGGCGTCGGTGCCGAGCTCGTACACCGGCACGATCGCCGGGTGATCGAGACGCGCCTGGATCCGCGCCTCACGCAGGAAGCGCGTGACCACATCATGCGAGGGGTCGTGCGAGCGGATGCGCTTGACCGCGACCTCGCGCCCGATGCGCTGATCGTGGGCGGCCACGACCTCGCCCATACCGCCGCGTCCGATCAGCTCGCCGAGCTGGTAGCCCGGCTCCGGCAGTGATGCCGCCGCCGACGAGCCCCAGGACGGAATGATCGTCTCGTCGCCCGGCACCTGGAGTGCCGTCGGGGCCGTGCCGACCGCAACGCCGACGGCGGTTCCGTCGGCGGTCGGCGCACCTGGGTCGGCTCGCGTGCCCGCACCCTGGTCGTCATCTACCACCGGCCAAGGATAACGCGGTCAGACCCGGCTGGTGTGTGGCGCGGCGACGACCTGCGGGGTTTCGGGCAGGAGTTGCCCCAGGTGCCAGGCCTGCATCGTCAGGCGGCGCTGGGCAGAGCGGCGATCGCGGGCGAGCACCAGCGCAAATCTTGCCACAATGAGCAAGAACAGGACGTTGGTGACCGCCAGCAGGTACAGCGCCATCGAGCCGCCGGGTGCGAAGATCGCGGACTTGATCTCGATCGCGTCGGGGGTGACATGGGCGGTCGTCGTCAGGACGGAGGCCCACTCCAGCAGGAACGGCACGAGGGCGCACACCGCCATCCAGACGTAGAACACGGCCGGGCGGTCATTGAGCCACGGGATGTTGGAGACCGCGAGCATCGTCCCGCACAGCAGCATCGGAACCAGGATGAACGGACTGGCCGCGCGCGAGAACAGCACCGCCATCAAGAGCGTGCCGAGCAGGACGCCGCTGACGCGAGCCCTTCCGGTCCGGTACGTCACGTACGACAGCACGACAAACGCGACGATACCGGCGTAGATCGCGCCGAGCCACACCCAGCTCGCGACGTCGAAGAATAGCAGCACGATCGAGAGCGAGAGCAGCGAGCCATACCCGGTCATCGCTCGCTTGGCGCGCTGCTTGGTGAACATCACGTCCTGTGCCGCGAGCTTCTCGATCAGCTCCGCGGGCAGCTCGGTCGGTGGCTCGACGATGAGCCCGGTGACGAGGGCGGCGGCGGCAGTGGACTTCGGATCGAGCGCGAGTGCGCGACCCGCAGCGCGCAGCGCATCCGCGCGCCGTTGCGGATCACCCGAGGCGAGCGCCTCGCGGGCCTCGGCGAGGTGCGTCTGCGCCAGCTCGCGCCGCGCCTCGAGATCACGATCACCGTCGAGGTACTGCTGGACCCGCTGCGCGACGTCACGCGCGGTCGGCCGATCCGCTGCGCGCGCCACGAGCATCGCGCTGCACAGCGCGTCGAGCTCGGGTGGAATGGTGCGATCCGGCCGCCGCTTCGTCGGCGTCGCGCCGGGCATCGACAGCGTGCTCGCAACGGCAGCGTGACCATGCGGATGAAGCCCCTCGCCCGCGAGCATCTCGAACAGGATCGAGCCGAGCGCGTAGACGTCCGCCTTGCCGTCGACCTCCTCGCCGCGCACTTGCTCGGGCGCCATGTAGCCGAGCGTGCCGAGCAGCGTGCCACCTTTCGTCGCCTGGCCGATCGAATCGAGGTCGCCGATCGGCTCCGCGCTGGTGTTCGTCGGACGTTCCGCCAGCACGCGCGCGATGCCCCAGTCGAGGACGTAGACCTCGCCGAAGTCGCCGAGCATGATGTTCGATGGCTTGAGATCGCGATGCACGATGCCCTTGGAGTGCGCGAGCTCGATCGCCAGACACACCTCTGCGAACGCGCGGAGCAGCGGCTGGAGTGGCTCGCTGGAGCTCAGCATCCGCTCGGCGAGCGTCTTGCCAGCGAGCCGCTTCATGGTGAAAAACGGGCGCCCATCGGCATCCTCGCCGAGCTCGTAGACCGGGACGATCGCGGGATGATCGAGGCGGGCCTGGATGCGCGCCTCGCGGAGGAATCGTGACAGTGCGTCGGCGCTCGCGTTGTGGTCGCGCATTCGCTTGTACGCCACCTCGCGACCGACGCGGTTGTCGTGCGCCGCGATGACCTCGCCCATGCCGCCGCGACCGAGCAGCGCCCCGAGTTGATAACCGGCCGGCGCGAGCCCCACGGGCGAGTATTCGGACTGGAAGCCCTGCTGCGTCGCGGCCGTTGCTGGACTTGCCGCCGCCGTCGGTGCACTCGCGTAGGTATCGACGTCCTTGTCCTCGACCATCGCCCCGACTGTACCTCCCGCAGTGATCGAACTGCGGATGCGACTACATCGTGGGCATCGGCGCGCCGTTCACGCTCGACGGTAGCCGCGGCAGCTAGTTCGGCTCGTCCGGGCCTTCGCACTCGACGGTGATCTTGCCGTCCTTGATCTTGATCTTCACGTCGCCCTTGAACTCGTGGGTCACGCCGTTGAGCGTGACCTTGCACGGGGTCGAGCCCTGGATCGAGACCGACGACGTCGTCGAGGCCGAGAACTTCACCGGGTCCTGCTTGCTGCC
>JBBQFU010000399.1:0-6054 GCA_038322185.1 Haliangiales bacterium | reverse complement strand
GGGCGACCTGGGATCCACCTTGAAATAATGGGTCGGCAGGACCGTTTCGCACCTAGCTGATGCGCGGGCGCCGTTGTCGCGCTGCGTACACGAGTTGCAGCGAACGTGACGCCTACTGCAGCTTGATGTCGATGTAGGCCTTCTTGCGGAGCTCTTCGATCCAGGTCTGCGTCTGCTTGTCGGTCTCGCGCCGGCGCAGCTCGCGCATCAGCTGCTCCTTCATCTCGGGATACGGCTTGAGGTCGGAGCGCTTGATCTCGGTGACGAGGAACACGTGGAAGCCCTGCGGCCCGCTCACCGGTCCGCGCACGTCGCCTTTTTCCATCGCGAACACGATCGGCTCCCACTCGGGGTTCGCCATGCTGCCGCGCTGGAACCAGCCGAGCTCGCCGCCGGTGGCCTTGGTGCTGTCGTCCTCGGACTCGGTCGCGGCGACCTTGGTGAAGTCCTCGCCGCCCTTGACCCGGGTCAGCGCCTTGCTCGCCTTGTCCTTGGCCTCGGCGATCTGCTGCTCGGTCGCGTGCTCGGGCAGCTTGAACAGCATGTGCGACAGCTTGACGGCCTGGACCTGCTCGGTCCGGCGCGCCATCTGGTCGTAGCGCGCGCGGACGTCTTCCTCGGTGACGTTGACCTTGGGCGAGACCAGCTGGTTGACCGCGCGCAGGCGCAGCAACTGGCGGCGGAGATCGCTCCGGTAGCTGCTCATCGTGTAGCCCTGCGACGCGAGCGCGGACGCGAGGCCGGCATCGTCGAGGTTGTTCTGCTGCTTGATCTCGTCGAGCGCTGCCTGGACCTCGGAGCTATCGACCTCGACCCGGGCGGCCTCGGCGGCCTGGACCATCAGCTCCTCGTTGACCATCTCGTCGAGGACCTGCGTCGACATCTTCGCGAGCCGGCGGCGCTGCTCGACCGGGTCGGTGATCTGCGCGGCCTGGGCCTGGAGCGGTAGCAAGCGGGCTTCGAGCTCGCTCTGCAGGATGATCGCGTCGTTGACGACGGCGACCACCCGCTCGAGCTGGAACTTCTTTCCAGCGTTGGGGGACCGATTAGGCTGGGCCACCGCAACGGCGAGGCCCGCAAGGGTCACGAACAAGACTGCCAGCGTACGCACGTGGTTGAGACCTCGGTCCTAAGGATTCGGTTGTCCGTCGCCGGAGCCGGCCACGGGGGGAGGAGGTGGGGGGAGGCCGGCAGGGTCTGCCGGGGGCGTCAGGTCGTGGCCGTGGCCGTCGTCGGCGCCGGGAGTTGCCGACGTGTCGACCCGCACCTTTGCGAGGTTCGCCTCGTCGATCTCGATCTTGGCCTTCGCACGCTGGGCCTCGATGAAGTCCTTCTGCGCCTGGAGCCGCTTGTCGCGAAACAGCTTGTTTCGGATCTGCGGCTTGGCGTCGTCGAAGCTCTTGGTCATCGACTTGCGACGGCCCGTCTGCTTGAGGATGTAGAACGTGCCGTTGCCGGCTTCGATCACGGCCGACACGTCGCCGGTGTTGACGAGCCCGAATGCGGCCTTGATCACGGACGCCGGCATGTCGGGCGTCTTGCTGTCGAGGTAACGCAGGTCGCCGCCGCGTAGCTTGGTGTCCTCGTCGGTCGAGTATTTCATCACCAGGTCGCGGAAGCCCTTGTTCGTCTTGCCGGCGTCGCCCTTCGCCTCGATCAGCACGCGGTCGGCCTGGGCCTTGTTCTTGAGGATGATCGCGGACACGCGGACCTCCTCAGGCTTGACGTACTCCGCGAGGTTCGCGTCGTAGTACTTCTTCATTTCCTCGTCGGTCACGCTGTCCGCCGTCACCTTTGCGTCGAACTCGTCGCGCATCAGCTTCTGGATCATCACCTGCTTCATCGTGCGGATGACTTCAGGGTCTTTGTCCATGCCGCGGCGATACGCTTCTTTGGCCAGCACCTCGAAGCGCACGAGCGAATCGAGGAACTCGCGCTTTTGCTCGAGCGACGTGTAGCGCGCGCGGATGTACGGCGACTGCCGGTTCACCCGCTCCTGGAACTCGCCGAGCGTGATCACCACGTCGTCGATCTTGGCGAGCGGCGTGTTCAGCTCTTCGGAGCTCTGCGGCGGCCCGGCGGCGGCGCCCGTCTTGGTTGCCGGAGCACCCTTGCCATTGCGGTCGCTCTTCTTCTGGCAGCCGGCGGCGCACACGAGCGCGACCGAGAGAAAGAGCCCGAGCTTCTGCATGGTTACCCTCCTCATGCGGTAGCACGAGCCGCGAGCCCCAACAAGGCTTGTCTGGCCAGGGCTGGGGTCGTTGTGCCGGCCGCAAACCGCCCGTCGGGCAGCCGTCGCCACGGCGGGGCAATCCGGGCACGCACGGGTGAGTCCTGGGGCAGCACGATACCGACGCGGCTCGACGAGATTTCGAGGGCCAGCACACCGAGCTTGCGCGCCATCGCCTTGATGCCCATGAGCTCGCCCAGGAGGATCACCTCGCCGGGCAGTGGGCCGTAGCGATCGCTGATCTCGGTGAGCACGCTCTTGACCTCGTCGTCGTCGACGACGGCCGACAGCCGCTTGTACAGCTCGAGGCGCTGGCCCGGATCGGGCACGTAGTCGTCGGGGATGAAGCCGGGCTCCTCGATCGTGAGCTCGGGATCGACCGCGCTGTGGATCGGCTCGCCGCGCAGCTCGGCGACCGCGGCCTCGAGCATCTTCACGTATTGATCGAATCCCACCGCGGCGATCGATCCCGATTGCTTGGCGCCGAGCAGCTCGCCACCACCGCGGATCTCGAGATCCTGCGATGCGATCTGGAAGCCCGCCCCGAGCTCGGTGAACCGCTGCAGTGCCTCGAGCCGGCGGCGCGCCTCGTCGGTGATGTGCTCGGGCTCGGGCACGAGCAGGTAGCAGTACGCACGTTCCTTGCTGCGGCCGATGCGACCCCGCAGCTGATAGAGCTGCGCGAGACCAAACGCGTCGGCGCGCGACACGAACATCGTGTTCGCCCGCGGGATGTCGAGGCCGCTCTCCACGATCGTGGTCGCGACGAGGACATCGAGCTCGCCCGCGACGAACTGCAGCATCACCTTCTCGAGCTGCTCGGCGCTGAGTGATCCGTGGCCGACACCGACGCGGGCGCGCGGGACCAAGGTTCGAATGTACTCGGCCCACTCCTCGATCGTGCGGTCGTCGTCGCGCGGCTTCGTCTTGCGCTGCGGCCGCGCCTCGTTCGGCAGGCGATGATCGGGCTCCTGGACCCCGGCCATGCCGATCGTCGGCGTGATCCAGAAGATCTGACCGTTGCGGTCGAGCTCGCGCTCGATGGCCTCGCGGATCGTCTCGTCGTCGACGCGCGATACAAACGTGCGCACCGCGCGGCGATCGGCCGGCGGCGTCGCGATGATCGAGAGGTCCCGCATGCCGGCCATCGCGAGATGGAGCGTTCGCGGGATCGGGGTGGCGGTCAGCGTGAGCACGTCGACCTGGGTCCTGGTCTTCTTGATGCGCTCCTTGTGCGCGACGCCGAACCGCTGCTCCTCGTCGATCACGAGCAGGCCGAGATCCTTGAAGCGAACATCGGCGGAGAGGAGCCGGTGTGTGCCGACCACGACATCGACGCGACCCTCGGCGAGCTTCACCACGGTGTCGAGCTGCTCGGCCTTGGACTGGAACCGCGACAGCTTGCCGACCTCGACCCCGAAACCTTTGAACCGTTCGCTCAGCGAGCGGAAGTGCTGCTCGACGAGGACCGTCGTCGGCGCGAGCATCACGGCCTGCTTGCCGCCCTGCACGCAGCGGAAGATCGCGCGCATCGCGACCTCGGTCTTGCCGTAGCCGACATCACCGCAGACCAGGCGATCCATCGCTTTACCGGCTTCCATGTCGCCGAGTACCGCCTCGATCGCATCGAGCTGGTCGGGCGTCTCGTCGAATTTGAAGGTCGCCTCGAGCTCGCGATACTGGTCGTCGGCGGCCGGGAACCGGTGACCGGGCAGCGAAGCGCGCTGCGCGTAGATCTGCAGCAGCTCCTCGGCGAGCGCGCGCACGTGGCGGCTGACCTTGCTGCGTGTGGCCTCCCACGTGACACCACCGAGCTTGTCGATGCGCGGTGCGTGGCCCTCGGCGCCGACATAGCGCTGGACCTCGCCGAGCCGGTAGACCGGCAGGTACAGGTTGCCGCCGTCGTACTCGAGGTGGAGCGCGTCGATCTCCAGGAGCTTGGGTGTCTCCGCGCCGATCGCCGTGGTGTGCAGGATCGACACCGTGCCGACCGCGATCTTCTTGAGACCGTTGTAGCGGCCGACGCCGTGCTTCTGGTGCACGAGGTAGTCGCCGACCGCGAGCTGGCTCCAGTCGGACACGCCACCAAGGAGCGCATCCTTGGCCCGTTGCTTGTTTCCGCTCGGCCGATGGACGCGCTCGCCGAAGATGTCGGTCGCGGTCACGAGCGCCACGCCATCGCGCTTGCTCGCAAACGACTGCGCCGGCGCGCCCGAGACCAGCGTCACGCCCGGCATCGTGCCGGGACGTTCGCCAGGTGCCGCAACACGAACGTCGAGGCCGCGCGCCGTCAGCACGCCGAGCAAGCGGTCCGTGCGGCTCTGCGAGTCACTCGCGATCGCGACGCGCATGCCCTTCCACTGCTTGAGCACGTCGAGCAGCGGCGTGACGTGCTCGGTGTCGCCGAACGTGCGCGCGTGATCGAGCTGCTGGCGCAGCACGCGCAGCGGGTCGACCTCGACGCGCAGCTTGGTTGCGTCGGAGTCGCCGGTCACCTCGAGCGTGGGCAGCTCGACGCGGCGAGGCGCGGTGAACGCGGCGAGCTCGAGCTCGAAGTGCCGCTCGGGCGCATACACGAGCCCCTTCTTGCTCTCCGCGGCGCCGTGCTCCTTGTAGCGCGCGTTCGCGTCCTTCCATAGATCGGCGACAGCGCGCTTGCACGCTGCCGGATCGACGACGAGCCACCGCGCATCGGCAGGGAAGTACGCGTCGGGCGCGACCAGCGTGTCGTGGAACGCCGGGGTGAGACCTTCGATGCCGACGAACACGTCGCCACCCTCGAGCTGCTCGATCAGCCGACGCGTCGCCTTCGACGGATATGCGATCTCGTCGGCGTACTCGCGCAGGCGGGTGCGCACGTCGCTCGTGCCGGTATTGATCGTGTCGCGCACCGGGTGCAGGTGCACGTGGTCGACCTGGCGCAGGGTGCGCTGGGATTCCGAATCGAACCAGCGCAGCGACTCGACGTCGTCACCGAACAGCTCGATGCGTACCGGGTGCGGCGACAGCGGCGCATAGACATCGATCACACCGCCGCGCACCGCGAACGTCCCCGGCTCGTCGACGACCGGTGTGCGAGTCCAGCCTCCTGCCACGAGCAGCGCCGAGATGCGGTCCCGATCGATCGTCTCGCCTTGCGTGATCGTGAGGCCGCGACTCGCCAGCTCCCCCGCCGGCAGCGCCTTGCGCGCGAGCGCTTCTGCCGAGGTCACGACCACGCGTGGGCGCAGTACAGGCTGCGTCAGCCGATACAGCGTCGCGACGCGCTCGACGATGCAGGCGCGGTCGGGCGACAGCTCGGCGTACGGCGAGACATCGATCCCGGGCAACGACGCGATCGGATCGAGCTCCGTCGCGTCGCGGTCACCACCCATGAAGAACCGCACGTCGTTCTCGAGCTCGCGCGCCGCGACATCGTCGGCCGCGACCAACACGACGAGGCCTTCACGTTCGGTGAGCTGCGCCGTGAGCCACGCGGCCCAGCCGGGCGTCGCGCCGTACGCGACGACAGCGCCGGACTGAAGCGCACTCGCGAGCTCGGGCCACATCGGGCGCGGAAGCTAGCACGCGGGAGCGCTGCGCAAAGCCGCTCAGAGCGAGCGGTCAGGCCCGACCCGGATGAGCTCGGCGCGGCGTACGACGTTCGCGTACTCGGTCTCGATCCACTCCGCGCTGCGCGCCTCGCCGGTGATGCGAACCTCGTCGAGCGTGCCCTTGATGTGGTAGTCATCGTCGCCGATACACAGCGGGCTGTCGCCCGAGAAATCGGCCCAGCCAACGAGGGACTCGACCTCGCGCGCGACGCCATCGGTATAGGACGTCGC
>JBBQFU010000398.1:0-6069 GCA_038322185.1 Haliangiales bacterium | reverse complement strand
GGCCTACGCCGCCGTCGACGATGCGGTCGCGGCAGCACGCCAGGTGGGCGGGCCGAAGCTCGGCGGTTTCGTCAACGCGGTGCTGCGCAAGATCTCCCCAGGAAACGAGCCGGGGTTGCCGCGGGACGGCAGGGCTCGCATCGAGGTGGCCGCGTCGATGCCGCGCTGGATCATCGACGAGCTCGCAGCAGCGATCGCATCCCCCGACGGCACCGTTGATGAGAGGTTGCTCGCGGAGCGGGCGCAGAGCTTCGCGGAGTCGGCGCCGATCGTCGCGCGCGTCAATCGCCGTCGCACGACGCGCGAGGCGCTGATCGAGACGTTGCGCGAGGTCGGCGTCACCGCAACGCCGCTCGACGTCGCGCCTGCCGCGCTCGTGCTCGACGGGCTTGGCGATCCGGCACGCAGTGCCTCGTTCCTCGCCGGGCAGTGGACGGTGCAGGACACCGGGGCTCAGCTCGTGGCCGAGCTGGCGACGCCGCGTGCGGGCCAGCGCATCCTCGACGCGTGCTCCGGGGTCGGCGGCAAGGCCACGCACCTCGCCGAGCTCACCGATGATGCTGCGCTGATCGACGCAGCTGATCTCAACGCGACGAAGCTCGGCCTGTGCGCGGAGACCGCGCAGCGGCTCGGGCTGTCGTCGATCACGCGAAAAGTATGCGACCTCCTCGATACCAAGGCACCGCTCGCGGACAGCTACGATCTGATCGTGCTCGACGCGCCGTGCTCCGGCCTCGGCGTGCTGCGGCGGCACCCCGATGCGAAGTGGCGCGTGCAGCCGGCAGATGTTCCGCGGCTTGCCGACCTGCAGCGTCAGCTGCTCGATGCAGTCGTGCCGCGCATCGGTCCCGGTGGCGCGCTCGTCTACTCGGTCTGCACGTTCACGCGCGCCGAGGGCCCCGACCAGGTTGCCGCGCTTGCGGCACGGCACGGTCTGCGCGTTGTCGCCGAGCATCGGAGCTGGCCGCCCGAGGCTGATGCGTTCTATCTGGCGAGGCTCGAGCGCAGCGTCCCCTGATGAATCGGGCTAGAGTCCGCGCATGGAAGACTTCGTCAACAAGATGGTCGAGAAGGTCGGGATCGATAAGGCAACCGCGGAGAAGGTCATGGCGTTCCTCAAGGACAACGCTGACGACGCCGTGAAGGCTCTGCAGAGCTCCGGGATTGCCGACAAGCTCCCGGGCGGTCTCGGCGACAAGCTCGGCAAGATGTTCTGATCACCCGACTGCACGCAATGACCACGTTCGTCCTCGGCGGCATCCAGTCCGACTTCGCGCACAACCTGGCGCGCAGCGAGCGCGAGCTGGTGGATCTCGTCGGCGAGCTCGTCGACGGAGCCCTCGCGGATGCGGCGATCGAGGCTGCCGAGGTGGGCGTGATCCACGTTGGCAACGCCTTCGGCGAGCTGTTCACCGGCCAGGGGCACCTCGGTGCGATGGCGGCGACCGCGCGGCCGGCGCTGTGGGGAATCCCGGCCTCACGTCACGAGGCGGCGTGTGCATCGGGCTCGGTCGCGATCCTCGCCGCGCTCGCCGAGCTCGAGGCCGGTCACTACGATGTCGCCCTCGTGCTCGGCGTCGAGCAGGAGCGCAACGTCCCCGGCGAGCAGGCGGCGAAGTTCCTCGGTGCGGCCGCGTATGTCGGTCACGAAGGCCAGAGCGCGCGCTACCTGTGGCCCCACATGTTCTCGTGCCTCGGCGACGCCTACGCCGAGCGGTGGGGCCTCGACCACAAGCACCTCGCCGCGATCAGTCGCAAGAACTACAGCAACGCGCGCGCGAACCCGCGTGCGCAGACGCGCGGCTGGGCAATCTCCGATGCGACGTTCGCCGCCGATGATGCAACCAACGCGATCGTCGAGGGCCGGCTGCGTCGCTCTGATTGCGCACAGGTCACTGACGGCGGCGCGGCCGTCGTGCTCGCCTCCGCGCGATTTGCCGAGGCTTGGGCACGTCGTCACGGCCGTGACCTCGCACGCACCGCACGTGTGCTCGGCTGGGGTCTGCGCACGGTGGGCCTACCGCTCTCCGCCAAGCTCGAGCGCGCCGAGCCGGGCGGGCTCCTGTTCCCGCACGTGCGCCACGCCTTTGACGACGCGTGCCGCCGCGCGCGCGTCGCGCTCGACGGTCTGCATGGCATCGAAGTCCACGACTGCTTCACGACCACCGAGTACATGGCGATCGATCACCTCGGGCTCACCGCGCCGGGCCAATCATGGCAGGCGATCGAGGATGGCCGGATCGAGCGCGGCGGCTCGCTGCCGATCAACCCGAGTGGCGGCCTCATCGGCGGTGGCCATCCGGTCGGCGCGACCGGCGTGCGCATGGTGCTCGATGCGAGCCTGCAGGTCACTGGCAGGGCAGGGAGCTACCAGGTCGACGGCGCCTCGAGGTTCGCCACGCTCAACCTCGGCGGCAGCGCGTCGACGGTGGCGAGCTTTGTCGTCGGTACGCGCTAGTCGTTACAGAATTCGGAATTCTGCTTCGGATAGCGATACATCAGCGAGTAGCACATCTCGGTTTCCGAGCTCTCGCCGTACGTGAGCGGCGCGCCGGTGTCGTTGTTGTACGTGCACTCGGTCTTGATCTTGTCGCCGGCGCTCAACGTGATCGGCGTGAACGTCTTCACGTCCTGGTGCTCGAAGTCATAGTCCGCGTCGTGCAGAACCTGATCGACGCCGCCGACCGTGAGCGTGGTCTTGAGGCGCACGCCCCACTGATGCATGTGTGGGAACAGCGCGAACAACGTCTGCGGCTGGTTGACCGTGCACGTGCCGGACTGCGTGCTGACGCCGATCGGGATGCTCAGGTCACCGTCCTTCGGGCCCGGCAAGAACATGTCGATCTCCTCGGTCACCGTCGCAGAGTCGACTTCGAGGACCTCGACGCCCGACAGGCCCGTCAGCACGTCGTCGCCGGTGTTGTAGATATGAAGCTGCACGCCCAGGGCTGTGCCCTTCGTGAGCCGGAGGCCCTTGCCGGGCGGGAACATCAGCTCACCGGTGCCGACCCCCGAGGCGTAGATCGCGTTCGTGCCGCTGAGGCCGCGGAACAGCAGCGTGTGGTGCGTGCCCGGCGGCGCGATCGGGCGGATACCGCCGACGACCAGGTCGCGCTCGAGCGTGATGATCTGCAGCTCGTTCTCGTTCTCCGAGTTCGGCTGCAGCGACCAGTTCTTGTCGATCAGCGTGCTCCACGCATTCACCTGACCGGGCGCATCCGGGATGTCTTGCGTGTCGTCGCCGGCGTTCGGGCCGCCGCACGCTGCAAGTCCAACCAGAAGAACGGCGATCCGCTGGGTACGTATCATCCCGCCGACGGTACATCCGAATCCGGCCAGCTGGATCGGCTATCGTTCCCCGATGAACGCCCGCGAAGTCGGCAGGCTGCCGAACCGGCTCCCCACCGACGACGATCACCCGTACCGGATTGGGGCCTGGGCGCCTACCTTCGTCGAGTACGACGCCGACGATCTGGATGTGATCGAAGGCACGATACCGGCCGAGCTGGCGGGCGTGTACCTGCGCAACACCGAGAACCCGGTGATGCCGGCCATCGGCCGCTACCACCCGTTCGACGGCGACGGGATGCTCCACGCGATCCGGTTCGCGGGCGGCAGGGCGAGCTATCGCAACCGCTTCATTCGCACCGCCGGTCTCGCCGCCGAGCTCGAGGCCGGTGCTCCGCAGTGGGCGGGCATCATCGAGTCGCCCGCGAAGTCACTGCGAGATGGCTGGGGCGCGCGTGGCCGCATGAAGGATGCATCGTCGACCGACGTGATCGTTCACGCGGGCAAGGCGCTCACCACGTTCTATCAGTGCGGCGACGCCTACCAGCACGATCCGGACACGCTCGCGCAGCAAGGTCCCGCGCACTGGGTGCCGGAGCGCGGCGTGTCGGCGCACCTCAAGCTGGATCCGATCGCCGACGAGCTGATCTACTTCGGCTACGGCACCAGCGCGCCACAGCTGTGGTTCGGCGTGCTCGACGCGCAGGGCAACCGCGTGCATCACGGCGAGGTCCCGCTGCCCGGCGCGCGGCTGCCGCACGACATCGCGTTCACCGAGAACTACGTCGTGCTCAACGACCTGCCGCTGTTCTGGGATGCGGATCTGCTCGCGCAGGGTGCGTATCGACCGCGCTGGCGGCCCGACCTCCCGTCGCGGTTCGCGGTGGTGCCTCGTCGCGGCGGCGTGCCCCGCTGGTTCGAGGCAGCACCGACCTACGTGCTGCACTGGATCAACGCATACGAGGACGGCAACACGATCGTCCTCGACGGCTATTTCCAGTCCGATCCGATGCCGCGCCCTGATCCGGCCGACGGACCGTACGCGCCGCTCAAGAAGATGGTCGACGTGTACTCGATGCAGGCGCGCCCGCACCGCTGGCGGCTCGACCTCACCACCGGCGCATGTACCGAGGAGCGCCTGTTCGAGGCGATCAGCGAGTTCCCATCGATCCATTACGCGCGGCCGGGCCGCCGCCATCGCTACGTGTGGTCGATGACCGCAACGCCGGGCTGGTTCCTGTTCAACGGCATCGTGCGCATGGATCTCGAGACCGGCGCCGAGCAGCGCTTCACCTATCCCGACGGCGTCTACGCGAGCGAAGCGCCGATGGCCCCGCGCGGCGGTGGCGCGGAAGACGACGGCTGGCTCGTCACGTTCATCACCGATACCAACCGCGACTGCTCCGAGGCGCACATCTTCGATGCCGCGCACGTCGACGCCGGACCGATCGCGCGCATCGCGTTGCCGTCGCGGATCTGCGTCGGTACGCACGCGTGCTGGGCACCCGCCGATCGGCGACGGGCGATCTCGTGACTCGCGAGGCCGTGATCGCCGGCGGCGCTCGCACGCCCCGCGGCAAGGGGTCGCCGCGTGGCAAGCTCCACGGCCACACACCGATCCAGCTGGTCGGTCATGTGCTCGGCGCACTGCAGACCCGCGGCCTCGAGCCGCAGTATGTCGGCGACGTGATCCTGGGCTGCGCGACGCAGGTCGACGAACAGGGCGGCAACATCGCGCGCACGGCGGCGCTGATGGCGGGCTGGCCCGTCGGCGTTCCGGGGCTCACCATCAACCGCTTCTGTGCGTCGGGCCTCGAGGCGATCAAGCTCGCAGCCTCACGCGTGATCGCGGGCGATTGCGACATCATCGTGGCCGGTGGTGTCGAGAGCGTCTCGCGCGTCGCGACATTCGCGGACAAGCCGCCGCTCTACTGCGACCCCGCGATCGCCGCGCAGGTTGGCTCGGTCCACATGGGGGTGGCCGCCGATCTCGTCGCCTCGGTCGAGCGCTTCACGCGCGACGAGCTCGACGACTACGCGGACATGACGCGCACGAAGGCGCGCATGGCGCAGGCCGCGGGTGCGTTCGCCCACTCGATCGTGGCACTGCCCGGCCTGGCGCACGACGAGCTACTCGACGGTGCGCCACAGCGCGCTGCGCTCACCGAACTGCCGCCGCTGTTTGGCGATCGCGCCGAGGACCTCGCGATCGTGCGCGAGCGGTACCCCCAGGTAACGGTGCGTGCGCTTCACACCAAGGGCAACTCGCCGCAGCTCGCGGACGCTGCGGCGGCGGTCGTCGTCGTCGAGGAGGCGGCCGCCGTACGGGCAGGGCTCACCCCGCGTGCACGGGTGCTGGCGTCGGCGAGCTGCGCGGTCGATCCCGTCGTGATGCTCACCGCAGGAGAGCTCGCGGTGCATCGCGCGCTCGCTCGCGCCGGCCTGTCGCCAAACCAGGTCGACGTGTACAGCTTCGCCGAGGCGTTCTCCGCGCTGTGCCTGCGGTTCATGCGCACCTTCGACGTCGGCCACGAGCGATTCAATCCGAACGGCGGCACGATGGCGCTCGGCCATGCGTATGGCGCGACCGGGGCGAACCTCGTGCTCGACGTCGTCGACGAGCTTCATCGCCGCAACGCGCGCTACGGCGTGGCCGCGGTTAGCGGTGCCGCCGGCCTCGGTGCAGCGATCGTCGTCGAACGAATCGCTTAGCTCCGAGCCGCGGAGCCCTTGGCGCGCAGCTCCGCGATCGTCGCGGCGACATCCTTGGTGCCGTAGACG
>JBBQFU010000397.1:0-6115 GCA_038322185.1 Haliangiales bacterium | reverse complement strand
GATTTCGACAGGATGTTGCGCATGCGCCCCCATCCTGAAAGATCGGAGTATGGACCTGACGTTGGCCGCTTCAGTGGATGAGTTCTTCCACGAGGTGGTGACCGACGCGCTGTCGGTTGTCGACCTCGAGGCCAGTGAGCCTGCCAGCTGGTACCTGGTGGGCCTGCTGGGTGACATGACCCGAGTCCGCCTCACGGACGAGCCGCTCGGCCCCAAGCTCGCCCAGACCGGGGCGGAGGCCGGCGAGCGCGTGAAGACCCTCAAGCATGTCGGCGATACCTCGCTGTATGTCGCGGGATTCTTTGCCGAGTCGCTGACCCGCTCGCTGGTCGATGTCGATTACTACGTCGGCATCGGGCAGAGCGCGTATGCCCAGCTCGCGCGAAGCCTCGGCGCCAACCGGACGCTGACCGAGGTGTATGCGGAGCTGGCGGAGAAGTTCCCGCAGTTCGTCGACGTGCTCGGCGAGGTTCGCAAGCGCGTGGACTTCGCGACGCCCGATGTTGGCAAGCTCTACGAGATCTGGCTGCGCACGCGCGATGCGTGGATCGAGAAGAAGCTTCGCGCGCTCGGCGTGCTCGTCGATGTCGATCCGAAGGTGATCCAGTAGTGAAGACGTTGGCCCGCGTCCAGCGTGGCCTCGAGACGCTGTACCGCGTCGATACCGGCGTGGCCGTCGACGACTTCGTGATCGACGAGCACACGCGCGACGGCTACGCGCCGCTGCGCAGGGCACGCGAGCAGCTGCTGGTGTGCGAGACCGGTGGCGAGATGTCGCTGGCGCTGTTCGTGGATGCGGGTGCACTCGCGAACCTGGCCACGCACGATCCGGGCAGCCGGCTGGGCGATCACAACCTCGGCGACTTCCTGCTCGCGGTGGAGGGCGTCAGCCACTTCATCTATGCGGTGTGCTGCGCGAAGGCTGAGCGGCCGGTGACCCAGATGGAGCTCGAGCTGCAGGCCGAGGTCGACAAGTACGTGACCTGCCTGCTGTCGAGCGCTGCGGCGCTGGGGCAATCCGAGATGCTTCGGCGCCGGCTGTTCGGGGATGCCGCGTACGAGCCCGACCTCGACGCCGAGGAGCGGGACCGCTACCGGGCGGCAAACGACAACGCGCAACGCTACGCAGCGTGGCTCGAGGCCACGTATGTCGCCCCCGGCCGCATTCCCGAGATGTTGGCCGAGCTGAGGCGGTTCTATCGACAGGGTTTGGCCGCAAAGCTGGGCACGATAGCCCGCGCCGCCTGACCGATCTGTATAAGATCGACACGTGGACCCAAGGGCGCCGGCCGTCAAGGTGCTGGTATGCGCGCAGACCGATGTGGGTCGCGCGCGCCAGACCAATGAGGACGCGTGCTCGGTCACCGAGCTCGAGACCGGCACGCTGATCGACGCGATCGGTGCTGACCGAACCGTGGAGTGCGGCACCAAGGGCGTGCTGCTCGCGGTGTCGGACGGCATGGGTGGGCACCAGGCGGGCGAGGTCGCGAGTGCGCTCGTGCTCGAATCGCTGCAGCGCGAGCTGGCGCAGGATCCAAAGGTTCCGATCCACAAGCATCTTGAAGATGCGGTGCACCGCGCGAACCGGCGCGTGCACAACGCGGCGCGCAGCGCGGAGCGCCACGGCATGGGCGCCACGCTCACCGCGATCTTCATCCGCGGCACCGAGGCGTACATCGCCGAGGTCGGCGACTCGCGTGGCTACCTGCTGCGCAACGGCCGGCTGCGCCAGGTCACGCGCGATCAGAGCATGGTGCAGATGCTCGTCGATCAGGGCGTGATGTCCGAGGAGGATGCGCGACGCGCGCCGGGCAAGAACGTGATCCTCCAGGCCGTGGGGCTCGCACCCGACGTGCGCGTCGCGATCGGCAAGCTCGAGCTGCGGCGTGGTGACCGGTTGCTGCTGTGCTCCGATGGCGTCTCCAATCAGATCAACGACGACGAGCTGCGCCAGATCCTCACGCGGAGCGAGCCGCGCGTGGCATGCGAGACGATGATCGCGCTCGCCAACGATCGCGGTGGTGAGGACAACGAGACGGTGATCGTCGCTGACGTGCTCGGCGAGGAGCTGCCCGAGGTTGACGAGTACGAGACCGTGACGTCGACGTTCGAGGTCCTGCAGGCATTCGAGGCACGGCCGACCGGCAAGCCGCGGCGGCGCCAGGGCGGGCTGGATCCCCTGGTGCCCGAGATCGTCGCGCCGAAGCCGCGGGCGGTTGTCATCGAGGAACCGACGCCGATGATCGACAAGGCGCCCGAGCCGCCGGATCCCGTGGCTGCATCGGCCGAGGACGATGCCGAGCTCGAGATCGCCGAACCGCCCGAGGCTCCCGAGCCGTCCGCGTCGGGCTCGCAGCCCGCTGCCAGGTCGGGTGGCTGGATCTCGTCGCTGATCGGCCGGCTGTCGCGCGCGGACAAGCCGAAGAAGTAGACCGCGATGATCGCCGCGACAACGACGGCGCTCACGACGAGGTTTCGCTTATTGGTCCGGCTAAGCTACACGCAGCGCGATGCTGCTGTTCAAGAAAGCGTTCCATGTCGGGCTCACGAGCGGCGCGGTCACGCTGACCTTTCGTCGCTGGCAGAAACCGCATGTGAAGCCGGGCGGACGCTATCGGTGTCATCCGATCGGTGTTCTGCAGGTCGACACGGTCGCGCTCGTGCCGGTTGCAGCGATCACGGCGCAAGACGCGACGCGCGCGGGGTTCGCGACGCGGGCCGAGCTGGTCGCCTATCTCGCGGAGCTCGGGCCGCTCACGCCGGCGACCGAGGTCTATCGGGTCGAGCTGCATCACGGTGGCGACGGTGATCGCGTCGAGCTCGCGCTCGAGGATCAGCTGACTGCGGCCGAGGTCGATGCGATTCGCACGAAGCTGGCGCGCCTCGACAAGGACGGCAAGTGGACCGCGAAGACGCTCGCGATCATCGAGGCGACTCCGCGTGTCGCGGCGTCGCAGCTCGCGAAGAAGCTCAAGCGCGAGACGCTGCCGTTCAAGGTCGATGTCCGCAAGCTCAAGAAGCTCGGGCTGACCCAGAGCTTCGAGGTCGGCTACGAGATCTCGCCGCGCGGCAAGGCGTTCCTCGCCGCTACGCGAGCACGCGATTATCGATCAGGCGCGTCGTCCCCACGAACGCCGCGATCGCCATCACGGCGCGCCCGCTGAGCGTCTCGAGCGTCGACAGCTCGTCGGCATCGCGCAGCTCGAGGTAGTCGATGCGTGCGAGCGGCTCGGCATCGAGCTGCGCCTGCGCCGTGGCGACGAGCGTGGCGGCGTCGCGCTCGCCGGCCTTGAACGCGGCTTCCGCAGCGGCGAGGCCCTTGCTGAGCGACAGTGCGGCCTGGCGCTGCTCGGCCGTCAGGTACGCGTTGCGCGAGGACAGGGCGAGGCCGTCCGGTTCCCGGACGATGGGCACGCCGACGATCTCGATGTCGAAGTCGAGATCGCGCGTCATGCGGCGCAAGATCGCGAGCTGCTGGTAGTCCTTCTCGCCGAACACGGCGAGGTGGGGTTTCGTGATGTGGAATAGCTTGGCGACGATGGTCGCGACACCAGCGAAGTGGCCGGGGCGGCTCGCGCCGCACAGCGGCTGCTGGAGCTCGCGGACCTCGATGAACGTCTGGGCACCGGCTGGATACATCGCGCTGGCGTCGGGGCAGAACGCGAGGTCGATGCCGCACGTGCGTGCCTTGGCGAGGTCGCCGGCTTCGTCGCGCGGATACTTCGCGAGGTCTTCCTTGGGGCCGAACTGGGTCGGGTTGACGAAGATCGTGAGGATCACGATGTCGGCGCGAGCCCGTGCGGCGCGCAGCAACGTCAGGTGGCCTTCATGCAACGCGCCCATCGTGGGCACCACGGCGATGCGGCGGCCGTCGCGACGCAGATCCTCGACGCGTGCACGCATCGACTTGGGGTCGCGGAAGATCTCGAACGGCGGCCGGTGAAACGTCACCGGCGGAAGGCTAGCACTCGGTCGCGGCCTTCGTGCAGTCCTGCATCAGCAACAGCAAGTTCATCGGATTCGTATTGGCGCTGGTCGTGTCGCAATCGATGTTGTCGATCGCGGCCATGCAGCGTTGGGCCGATGCGCAGCTCGTCGGGACGGGCGGGACGGGCATGTTCGCCACCGTGTCGCATGCGAGGTCGAGTGCCGTCTGATCGACCGCACTGCACGTCTTGAGCTTCTTGCAGGCCTGGTTCGCCATCGCGATGAACACGCCGCCGTTGAGGCCGGTGCCGCCGCCGAGGCCGCCGTAGAGATCGTCGGGATCGTCGACGTCGGGATCCGGTGGATCGGGTGTCACGCGAGGAGCCGGCGTCGGATTCGGTTGGTTGCGGGGGGCGCCGGGCTGCGCCCACGGATCGGCCTGGCTGCTCTTGTCGGGCATCGTCTCCATGCGATCCGGTGCCGGTGCGGGCATCAGCTGGCGCTGCTTGCCGCCACTGCCGCCGTTGTTGTCGCCGGGAGGCAGGACCATGATCACGACCGCCGTCACGATCGCGAGCATCGCGAGGATGATGACCAGCATCGGCCAGTTCCGCAGCAGGCTGCCGCTGGGCCGCTGCGCAGACATCGAATGGCCCGTCGTGCGCTGCGGAAGAATCGGAGCCGATCCGTCGCGGGGATCGACGGCGATCGGAACCGCTGCCGCTGGTGCCGCGAGGTGCACGCTCGTGCCGTTTCCTGCCACCGGCATCGGAGTGGGGCGGCCGTTGAGCGCGGGCAGAACGGCCGCTGCTTGCGGGCGGTTCGTGCGCAGCAAAGACAGGTCTTCTTTGCAGTGCTTGCAACGACCTGCGACAGGGTGGATCAGGCCACCGCAGTGCGGGCAGGGGACGCGTGCGTCACCAAGTCCGGGAGGGCGGGCGGCCGCTGCCATGCTTGCTAATGCTGTCACCAAGGGTTCATGCCTGCAACACGCGAAACACCTGTTGCGCCCCTGCGTATTCCGCTGCCAATTGCCAAGCCCTTCGGGAGGCACCAGAGTGGCCTCTCATGCCTACGCCACCGCCTCGGGTCACCGAGCATGAGGTCCGGATCAAGAACCTGGATCCGCGCCATGAGGGTGTCCGGGTGGCGCAGCTGTCGGACATTCATGTCGGCAACATGACGCCGGCATCGCACGTGCGGGCGGCGGTTGCCGCGGCCAATGGGGCGAAGGTGGATCTGGTGATGCTGACCGGCGATTACGTTTGTTGGCGGCGGCACGAGGCGGAGATGGTTGCCGATCAGCTGGGAGGGTTGGAGGCGAAGAGGGTTTTGGCTGTGCTCGGGAACCACGACTACTTCACGTGGGGGGCGGGCGTGACGGCCGCGCTGGAGGGGAATGGGTACGAGGTTTTGAAGAACCAGATGACCGTCCAGGAGATCAACGGAGCTCCGCTGGCCATTGTCGGCGTGGATGATCCGGTGACGCGGCATGATGATCTGGATGCGGCGTTCAAGGGAGTGGAGAAGGGGATGACGAAGCTGGTGCTGTGTCATGCGCCAGATCGGGCGCCGAGGTTGGCGGAACGCGGGGCGGATCTGGTTTTGTCCGGGCATACGCACGGCGGGCAGATTTACGTGAAGGGGATCACGGATCGGATCATGCGGAAGGTCGGGCTGAATTATCGGCGGGGCTTCTTTGGATTCGGGGATACGACGCTGTATGTGACGCCGGGGGTTGGGTTCTCGGGGGTCACGCGGAGGCATGGAGAGGGGACGGACGCTGAGGTTGCTGTGCTGACGCTTCGCGCGGCGTAGCGCACGCGTCGCGTCGCCTCGCGTCGCCTCGCGTCGCTGCAGAGCGCGCGGCATTGCCTGGGGCGATCGCCCTTGCGGGCGTCGCCCGGGAGGTCTGCGTCCGGATCGGAGGTTGCTCGCTCGTCCACGTCCGTCTCCGCATCCGTCTTCCGTCTCCGCGTCCGTCTCCGCATCCGTCGCCGTCGCCGTCGCCGCAACCGTCGCCGTCGCCGCAACCGTCGCCGTAACCGTCGCCGTCGCCGTCGCCGCAACCGTCGCCGTAACCGTCGCCGTCGCCGTAACCGTCGCCGTCGCCGTCGCCGCAACCGTCGCCGTCGCCGCAACCGTCGCCGTAACCGTCGCCGTCGCCGTCGCCGCAACCGTCGCCGTC
>JBBQFU010000396.1:0-6176 GCA_038322185.1 Haliangiales bacterium | reverse complement strand
GCATTCGGGTATTCGGTCTCGCATGATCTTCGCGCGCCGCTTCGCACGCTCGACGGCTTCAGCAAGCTCGTGTTGATGAGTGCGGAAGATAGGCTGAACGAGAGTGAACGCGGTCACCTCGAGCGCGTCCGCGCCGCCGCGCAACGGATGTCGCAGCTCATCGACGACATGCTGAGCCTCTCGAAGCTCACCCGGACGCCGCTCTCGGTCAGCGATGTGGACATGACGGCGCTCGTACGTGACGTGGTCGAGGAATTGCGAACGGCCGATACCGCTCGCGAAGTCGACGTCGGTATCGCGGAAAACATGCACGTGCGTGCCGATCCTCGGCTCCTGCGGAGCGCACTGGTAAATCTCATCAACAATGCCTGGAAGTTCACCCGCCGCCAGGCTCGACCGACGATCGAGATCGATTGCGCCGAGGTCGCCGGACGCCTCGTGTTTCACGTGCGAGACAATGGCGTCGGATTCGACATGAGCTACGCCAACAAGCTCTTCATTCCATTCCAACGTCTACACAGCGCCCGCGACTACGAGGGGACGGGGATTGGGTTGGCGACCGTGCAGCGCATCGTGCGCAGGCATGGCGGCGATGTCTGGGTCGAGAGTGTGCCTGATCAGGGCACCACAGTCTTCTTCACGTTGGAGCCCGAGCATGAAGCGAAAGATCCTGCTAGTTGAGGACAATCCCGACGACGTCGAGCTCACGGTCTCGGTCATCAACGCGCACGTTGATGCGAAGATCGACGTGGTCGAGGATGGCGTCGACGCACTCGAGTACCTGACTCGAACGCTGCCCGATCTGATGCTCGTCGATCTGAAGCTGCCCCGCATGTCAGGGGTGGAGCTACTGCAGAAGCTCCGCGCGGATCCGCGGACCAGCCATATCCCCGTCGTGATCTTGACCTCATCGATCGAGGGAGATGACGTCGCAAAGTGCTACGCATCGGGCGCGAACAGCTACGTTCGCAAGCCCGTCGACTACGACGAGTTCGTCCAGGTTGCACGCAAGCTGGGCGAGTATTGGCTCGACATCAACCAGCCTCCACCCACGTCCGCATCATGACTACGCTGGCAGTCTTGATCATCGAGGACTCGGACGATGACGCCATCCTCGTCCAGAGCCAGCTCGAGATGGCGGGCTTTGCGCTGACGACCCAACGCGTCGACAGGCCAGACGATCTCCACAGAGCTCTCGAGGCGTCGCGATGGGACATCGTGCTCTCGGATTATTCGATGCCGCAGCTCACCGCGCTCGATGCTCTCGCGATCCTGAAAGAGTCTCGCCAGGAGGATGTTCCGTTCATTATCGTGTCAGGAAGCATCGGCGAGGAGAGCGCGGTCGCTGCGCTCAAGGCTGGCGCATCGAACTACGTGATGAAGCACAATCTCGCTCAGTTGCTGCCCGTCGTGCAGCGCGAGCTCAAGGACGCGCAGACTCGACGCGAGCGCCGCGAAGCATTCCTCGCGCTCGAGCAGGCGGTCGTCGCGCGCGACGAGTTCCTGTCGATCGCTTCGCACGAGCTGAAGACGCCGCTCACCTCGTTGCGGCTCCAGGCCCAAAGCCTGGCTCGCCTCGCACGGCAGCAAGACCGAGTCGTCCTCGACAACGCCGTGGTCGTGCGTCGAATCGATTCCATCGAGCGCAGCGCAGACCGACTGACGACGCTCATCGAGCGATTGCTCGATATCACGCGCGTGCGCGCCGGCCATCTGAGCTTGTCGCGCGAGACGGTGGACCTCGTCGGCCTGGCGCGGCACTGCGTCCAAACGATGGCCGACACGTTTCACGATGCCGGCTGTGAGGTCTCGATCACGGCACCCGACGAGCTCGTCGGGCAGTGGGATCGCGAGCGGCTCGAGACCCTTGTCGTGAGCTTTCTGTCCAACGCTGCGAAGTTCGGCGCGCGCCAGCCGATCCGCGTAGAGGTCTCCGACGACGCCGATCAGGCCACGCTGCATGTCATCGACTACGGGATCGGCATCTCACCCGAGGATCAACTGCGGATCTTTACGCGGTTCGGGCGCGCTGTGCCGGAGCGTAACTACGGGGGCTTTGGCGTCGGGCTGTGGCTGGCGCAACAAATCGCGGAGGCTCATGGTGGCCGCATCGAGGTGCTGAGCAACACCGGCCGCGGCTCGACGTTCAGCGTGACGTTGCCGAAGGCGGGCGCCGATGCATGAACCGTGTGTGCTGGTGGTCGATGACGACCGTGACCTTCGCGAGACGCTACGCGAGCTGCTGGAGGATGAAGGCTTCGCCACAGCGACGGCAACGAACGGCGAAGAGGCTCTCGAGTACCTGCGGTCACCCGGCACCACAGCGCCCGGCGTGATCCTGCTCGACCTGTCGATGCCGGTCATGGATGGCGCGACATTTCGCAGGGTGCAGCGCGATGATCCAGCGCTCGCGTCGATTCCAGTGATCGTGTTCTCTGCGTCATCCACGCTCTTCGAGCATGTTCGCGAGCTTCACGTCGATGCAGTCCTAAAAAAGCCGGTCAAGCTCGACGAGTTGATCGACTCGGTAGAGCGGTTTTGCAGTCGCCGAACCCTGTAGTTACATCACCGGGATATCGGCGAGCACGAAGCCGGTTGCGGCTTCGATGGTCGGGGCACCGAGCTGGATGCCCGCGATGGTCGGCATCGGCAGCTTGCCGAGCGCGTCATCGGCCTTCACGCCGACGAGGCCCCACGCGGCGGACACGAGGGCTTCGACCTGCTCGTCGGTGAGCGGCTTCTCGACGACTTCGGACTGCGCGAGGACCTGTGCGTAGACCTTGGGGGCGCCGACGGTCAGCAGGATGCGGCCCATCTGGCTCGGCTCGGCAGCGAGGGTGGTGGAGATCGAGACGGCCATCGATTGGACCTCGATGCCGGCTTCGTCACGGACGGTGATCATCATGTCGCCGAGCGCGAGGACGAGCTCGCCCGTGTCGGTCGAGACCGTGGGCGGAAGGGAGAGCTTGAGGTCGAGCGTGCGCGCGTTGTCATCGAGGAGCGCGCCGAGGGCAGGGATGGAGTCGATCGAGAGCGACTGGTCGAGGGCATCGGCGGCCCACAGACCGGCGAAGAGCTGGTTGATGATGTCGTCATCGAGCGCGACGCCGAGGCCCTGGGTTGCACCCATGGTGGCCGCGGTGAGGTCATTGTCGGTGGTCATGAAGGTGCCGCCTTCGCCGCCGGCAACCTTGATCTTGGTGGCGAGACCGAGGAAGAGCTGGTCGGCGGTGAGCGAGACGGAGCTCGGCGTGACGGTGATGGTGGTGTCGTGACCGAAGAGGGAGGTCGTGACGGGCTTGGCGATCAGGCCGGCAAGCGCCTTGTCGGCCATCGGCGGAACCTTGGACTTGATCTGGTCGGTGAGGAGCTTCTCGACGGCACTGCGCGCCTGGCCCTTGAGGAGGGATTCGATGGCGCCCGGGACGCCACCGATGTCGAGCGAGAAACCTTCGAAGGTGACGCCGGCTGCGGGGAGGGAGGTGAGGAGCTTGCCCGTGGCGATGCGGAGACCGAGGTCACCGTGGATCTTTGCCTTCGTGGCCTTGAGGGTGATAGTGGTGCTGCCACCGATGCAGGCGACCTTGAAGCTCGCCGACATTTTCACGGTGATGTTGGGGATGGTGACGTCGGTCGAGAGGATGTCAGTCTTGGGCGCGATGCCGACCGCGAGGTCACCGAGGGAGACGCTGGTGATGTTGATCTTGGCGCCGAGGCAGCCGGAGTTGTCGTAGACCGGGTTCATCGCGAGGGCGGCGGCCTGGAAGTCGATGTTGTTGGCCTGGGTCGCGACGGCGGCACCGACAGCGCGGATGGCATCGAGGCCGGCGCGCGCGCCGACGTTGCCGATCGCGGTGCCATCGGTCGGGCCGAGCTTGCCGGCGAGCACGGCGCGGACGTCACGGACGTCGTTGCCCGAGCCGTCGATCGCGTGGGTCTCGATGATCTCGACACCGTTGGAGACCGGGATGGTGGCGGAGAAGGTTCCGTCCTTCGCGACCGTGGCTTCGACACCGGCGACGGTCACGCGGACCGTGCCGTTGTCGGTGACCCGGCCGGAGACGGTGACGGTCTCACTGTCGGCGAAGGTTCCGCGAGCGGGGCTCGTGACCTCGAGGATCGGCGCGGGATCGGTGCCCTCGCCGCTGGAGCAGGCGACGACACAAAGGAGACTCGCTGCGATGGCCCTCATCATGAGGGTCTGTAGTGCAGCGGACGTGCCCGGGTTTGGAGGATTTTGTGTGGGGTAAGATACTGAGATTGCTCGTGGCTTGTCGGGTTGCCAGGGGGAGAATCAGCAACTGAGGACAGCTGTCCGCAGGTCTTTGGACAGCTCAAAGTCGTGACGCAGTCGGTCAGCCCGGCGCTCGGCTGGGACGCCGGCGATCGGCGACCGCACGCAGACTACATTGCCGTGTCCGACTTTCCCGCATGACGATCGATATCGAGGCGAAGGCGAAAGAGCGCGCCGTGCTTCGGGTGCAAAAGGCGCTCGCACGCAAACCGCGCGCGTAACGCGTAGCATAGGGCTGTGGTCAGGCTGTTACCTTGCTGCTGCTTCTTGGGGGCTGTCGCTGGGGCTTCGGACTGCTCGGCGACGACACCGTCACGATCGACCCCGACGCCGATATCGTGGTCGACGACGGTGGGAAGCCCGTCACGTGCAGCACCGACCACGATTGCGGAAACTGCCAGCGCTGCGAGAGCAACGTGTGCCAGCGCGCCGACTTCGTCGAGCTAGGCCTCGGACAGGCCAACGCGTGCGCGTTCGACGAGCGCGGCGAGCTGTGGTGTTGGGGCTGGAACCAGTACTTGGCGGTCGACGAGGATGTCCCCGTCGATGAAGTCGTGCCGCGCCCGCGCCGCACCGGAATCACCGAAGTCGATCGTCTGGACGTCGGTTGGGCCATCGTCATGCTGCGCAAGACCGACCAGAGCCTGGCGACGTTCGGCGGACTGTCTGCGAACGTGAACGACACGCAGGCGGGCTGGGACCAGATCAGCGCGGGCATCTTCGCTGCGTGCGCGCTCAACACGAACACGACGGTGTCGTGCGCCGGTATGAACGACAATGCCCAGCTGGGCCGTGGCATGCAGGACCCCGACGGCCCTGAGAGTTTCGGGCCGTTCGATGGCGGAAGCTCCGGGTGGAAGCAGGTTTCGACCGCGAATCTGACGTGCGCGATCACCCTCGGCGGTCGCTTGTTCTGCACTGGCACCAACAACAATGGCGAGCTGGGACGCGGAACGCAGTCACCCTACGAGACAGACGTTGGGCAGGTCGGCACGGACGCGGACTGGGCCGAAGTTCACGTCGGTGATCAGCACGTCTGCGCGCTCAAGACCAACGGCACGCTGTGGTGCTGGGGGCTGGACGTGCCGACCGCCGTTGCGCAGACCACGCCAAAGCAGGTCGGCACTGCGACGGACTGGTCGCATCTCGCGAGTGACTTTCGCGCGTCGTGCGCGCTACGCGGTGGCACGGATCTGTGGTGCGTCTCCGCAGAAGCGCACTGGATGTTCGCGCTGATCGGCGACCTCATCTCGCCCTGGGCAAGGATGCCGATCGACATCGATCCGGGCACGCGACCTGTTCTCGGCGGCCATACCGCATGCATCCGACAGAACGGCGACTGGGTGTGCTGGGGCGACGACGCCCGCGGGCAGGTCGGCCGCGGTACGCTTGCCATGGTCGCCGCGCCGGCTCGTCTCTGCGAGTAGCGTCGGTGTCATATCGCGTCTAGACGGTGGCAGGGGCCGAATGCTTCGACCTGTCGGTGCTGCGCGTTGCGCTGCGCTCGTTCGCGTAGAGCCGGAGCGCAAACTTGCCGGCCGGGCGAGCGCGCCACGCATCGACCTCGGCCCGCGCATCGGCGGGCAGCAGGTCGATCGGGATGTGCTGTGCCGGATGATTCTCGGGCAGCAAGATCGGAGCGGCGAGCGCAGCGAAGGTCAGGTCAGCGACCGTGAAGCGATCGCCAGCGAGATAGCGACGGCCATCGCCGAGCACGTCGTCGACGCGCGCGAGTGTGTCCTCGATCTTCTTGCGCGAGCGCTCGACACCCGCTGCATCGACCTTGAGGCCGCGACCCAGCAAGCGCACCGCGAGCGGGCGACTCAGCTTGAGGAGTCGCCTCTGCCACGCCGGGGCGCCCTTCACGATGTACTGATCGGCG
>JBBQFU010000395.1:0-6184 GCA_038322185.1 Haliangiales bacterium | reverse complement strand
CATGGCGGGCAGCGCCGGCAGCGCGACGGGAATCATCGACACGAACAGTACGACCGGCAGCGGCATGTCGACCACCTTCAGTAGCGCCGGCACGAGCACGACGAGCAGGGCCGGCACGACGGGCACGACGGGCACGACCGGCACGACGGGCACGACGAGCACGACCACCGGCACGAGCACGACCGGTACAGGCAGCACGACGGGCAGCGGCACCACGACCAAGACCGGGACGAAGACCGGCACCACCGGCACCACCGCCACTGGCTCGGGCTCCGCAACAACCATGACCGTCGGCACCGTCGCCGCCGACGGGTGCGACCAGGTCTCCTGCGTGATCGACAACTTCGCTCGCCCATGTTGCGAGAAGTTCAGGCCGCCCAAGCCCGTCACCCCGGAGCCGGTCGAGGAGGGGCCCAAGGGACTCGACAAGGCTCAGATCACGCTCGGGATGAGTCGTGGCAAGGCCGCTGTGATCACCTGCGGTGAGGAGAATCCCGCAAAAGGCATCGTCAGAATCGCGGTGCAGATCTCGCCGGCAGGACAGGTAACGTCCGCAACGGTCGCCGAGTCGCCCTCTCCTGCGCTCGGTCAGTGCGTCGCTGCTGTCGTACGCAAGCTGACGTTCGCCACGGCCGAGGCCAGCAGCTCCTTCACCTATCCGTTCAGGTTCTGACCGTCAGCGTAGGCGGCCCGCTCGGAGCTACGGAGAGCAAGCAGAAGGCTCTCGAGCTCGCGCAGGGACGTTGACTACGCCGGCGCGTTCCCCCGTGCGCGCGCGATCACGCCGGTGTCAAAGGGCGTCGGACCAATGACGATCGCGTGCCTGCTCGAGAACACCGTCGAAGCGACGCAGCGTCGCCGCGGCTCGTCGTCTGAATCTAGTCCGGCGTAGCCTCGCTGCGCGTAGAAGCCTGTCGAAGTCACCAGCTCCTGACAGCCCCCGGTGTAGCTGTAGGAACTGGGTTCGCAATCCGTTCGAACGCAATGTCCCAGACGCAGGTCATGCTTTCGTGACCTGCTCCTGCTCGATGTCGATCGATCGCGGTGCTCAACTCGGATCGCGTCACCAGTAACGACCTGTCGTCGGACTTGTATTCAGTGAGGCACGGTGACCTCGTTTCTGAGGAGGTCAGCCGCTGTGCTTCGCGCGAGCGCCACCACTACATCCGTTCTGTCGGGCGCGCCGCTCTCGCCGTCATTTCGCGAGGAGCACTGTTCCCCTGCAAGCTAGCGCGGTAAGGATCCGGCCAGATGAGCTGGGATGCGATGAAACAGTGGTTCGGAAGCCTGGGCTCTGCCGCACCTTCCGAGTTCCGGATCCAACCATTCGTGCCGACCGATCCGTCGGGGTTTTCCTCCGCGCTGTTTCAGAGCGTGGGGATGCGGATGGAGACGGGACACCGCGTCGAGCTCCTCGACAACGGCGGCGTCTTCGATCGCCTCGAGACCGAGATCCAGAACGCGCGTTCGAGCGTGAGTATCGTGATGTACATATGGGAGGAGGGGCGGGCTTCCGAGCGTCTCGTGGCGGCGCTGATCGACCGAGCAAAGGCCGGCGTGCGCTGCCGGTTGGTCATCGATGCGTTCGGCAGTCATGCCTTTCCCGATGTGCTTCAGCCACGCTTGGTCGAAGCTGGATGTGAAGTGCGCATGTTCCGACCCTCCCTCGGGAACGCTGCGCTCGCTCGCAATCACCGAAAGATTGTGATCGTCGATGGTGCAGTCGCCATCACCGGTGGATTCGGCGTTCGTGATTGCTGGCTCGGCAATGGATGCGAGCCGGGTGCGTGGCGCGACGCCAGCGTCGTATTCTCGGGCGCCAGCGTGCGGTTCGCCCAGCAAGCGTTCGCCGAGAACTGGCAAGAGGCCGGGGGCGAGCTCCTCACAGAGGTGGAGTTCCCGCCTCCCGATACGACGGGCCCGAGCACCGCCGCGTTTGTGGCGAGCACGGCCTCGCCCTCCGTCACACGGGCGGAGCGGTTGACCCAGCTGATGATCGCTGCAGCGTCGAACCGAATCTGGATCGTGAACGCTTACTTCGTTCCTGGTCAGGCGATCCTCGATCAACTCGGGGCCAAGGCCGCCGCGGGCGTGGACGTGCGGATTCTCGTCGCCGGCCACCAGAGCGACTCC
The DNA here is from genome assembly GCA_038322185.1 of Haliangiales bacterium. Taxonomy (GTDB): domain Bacteria; phylum Myxococcota_A; class Polyangia; order Haliangiales; family Haliangiaceae; genus JABFXX01. The sequence continues at coordinate 4,051 of JBBQFU010000395.1, read as the reverse complement.
AAGACCGCGTTCGGCTATCAGCAGCTCACGTACGGAGCGCTCATCGAGCGCGGTGTGCAGGTCTGGGAGTACCAGCCGTGCATGCTGCATTCGAAGACGATGGTGATCGACGGCCACCTTGCGGTGGTCGGGTCTATCAACCTGGATCCGCTCTCGTTGAACACGCTCGACGAGGTCGCGCTGGTGGTCGATAGCACCACGCTTGCCAGCGCCCTCGAAGCGACGTTCCTCGACGATTGCGGACGCGCGGTGCGACAAACCACGTAACGAACTAACCGGGCGAGAAACGAATCGGAATCGCAGGGCCGGTGCACGTCATCAGCTTGCGCGCTCAATACCGCGATGAGGTATTGGCGTACGCGTCGCATTCACACAGGTGAAAGTGAAACGTAGTGCAGCCGACATCGTTGAGCCCGCCTTCGGTCTTCAGATGGAGGCAATCCTCGCCACCTTGCTCGTTCGGTTCACCGGGGTGCCAGGCACTCGAGCCGGGCGCGGCATAGGTACCGATGTCCTCGAGCGTGATCGGCAAGAACGAACTCTCGACGAGCCGGTCCGACATTCCTATCCACGGATCCTCAGCGAACATCGCCTCTAGCTCGAGGCGTTCCGGCTCGCTACCGATCACGGCCAGATGCGTGAAACCTGCGGGCTGAATCTGATCATCCACGCAGTCACTATTCGCCGTGAGCCAGTCCGTGCCGGTCAGCACGAGGCGATATCGCGAGAGCGTGCTCGGCACGGACATCGAGTAGGTCGCAGGGCAGGCGGACGGATCGAACAGCGGCGCCACATCCGCGCCCGGGGCATCGAGCGGAGAAGGGCCCGTCGGGTCGAACGCGATACGTCCGCAGCCCACAAGCGCGAACCACACCGCCCGCCACACGCACAGAGCATATCCAATCTGACCGGCGTATGGGGTGACGAAGTACCTGGCAGCGCTCCCGGCGACATCATCATCTTCGGTCTGATGACCAACCTCGACAGCTGCGGGCTCTGACGATTCACCAGGCGAAATCACGACCGAGGTCGAACAGTGCCCGGTCGTTGCTCGCAAGCGTCTTGCCCAGCACCGAGACGTTGCCGCCGAACGAGCCGTCCATGCCGACGCGACCTGCACGGCCACGGGTGCGGGAGCGGCGGCTCCCCGCTCTCCGCGAACGCCGCGACGAGCACCGGGTTGCGCTTCGCAAGCAATGCGCGAGCGATCGCATCATCCGCCTTGACCGCGCGCACGAGCGCTTCGAGCGGCAGCGCGACCGCGAGCGCGGGATCCTCGATCGATTCCGCGAGGTCAAGCAATCGCCACGTGCCAAGCTCGCCCGACCACTCGAACGCGCGCAACGTTCGACGTCCACGGCGAAGACGCGCCGTAACGCCGCGTGTCCACAGATCGCTCGCCTTCTTCGCCGCGTGACTGAGCGACTCGGTGTTGACGACCTCGAACGCGAGTTGCTCGATCTGCCTGCCACCGGTGTCAGGATCCGGTGCGCGCGGGAACACGCTCGCGTCGGGCGCACGGTCGCTGGTCTCGGACAACCGCGTGAGCATGTCGCACGCGACCTCGAAGTCGTCGGCGACGTGCGCTTCGAGCAACGCCGAGTTCTTCGAATGACGGATGGCATCGGGCGGATCCGATGGCGACACGCGAACGAGCTTTCCCTCGTCGATCTCGTAGCCGCTCTCGGGCGCCACGAGGCGCTCGTCGATGCCTGGCAGCTTGGAGCGCATGACGGGTGCGTGACGACATCCACATCAGGATACCTCGCAACGTGTCCAGCCGCGACGGATGGCTGTGTGACGACGACATGCGGCGTGCGCAGCAATGCCTATGCCCCGGCATCGAGCTAGCGATCTCGCGACATTGCTGTGACTGCGTCCGCTCGACGGCCACCATTGTCCGCGTGCCGTCGGACGGCGACAACGCACCGACTCGATCGCCTGCGGCACGATCGCGAAAAGAAGTAGTTCTCCGCGACAACCAAGGACGAATCCTCGTCGGGGCATGATCGCTGATCGCCGCTGAAGGCCGAACGTATTTGGCGCACTTCTGCTTCGATGATGGTGTTCTCCCCGCCATGAGAACTGGCATGCGCACGATCGTCCTTGCTCTGTGGTCACGCCCACCCGGGTCGCAATCGCAGCGACGGCTCGATTCGAGCTCGCGGGCTCCGCACCGTACGCGCTCGTCCTGTTCGAGCGGCCGAGCGGTCCGTAAATAAATTCCCTATCTCTGGCTGCCCCGATTCAGCTGTCTGATCCGCCGCGTCGGCGCGCCGGATGAAGATCGATCGGCGCGTGACGCCGCACCATCTTCGGCACACTGAGCTCCGCCGCGGAGCGACCGGCGAGGTCGTGCGCGGTGGACATCGCACGGCCACTCCGGCTCGCCGAGTTCATCGAAGCGCCTCGGTGATCGGTCACAAACGAGTGGAGCCATATGTTCGCGCTCGACGCGCCGTGTTCGCGCTAAGGAACGGCGAATGGAAGCTGGCACCCCAGACATAGCTCCCACCACGCGTCACGGGTTGATGTCAACGCACGACGAGCACGTCCGCCGCGGGGGGCGAGGTGAGTGAGTGCTACCGCTGAGTCGGTGGCTCCTTCACATCGCGCGGGGTACGGTCGTGCGCAAGGCGCACATGCGTATCCTCGTCTCGCTCGTTTGCGTCTGTGCGCTGCTCGGTATCATCCACATCGCATCAGCGATCGTGATTCCGCTGCTGCTGGCGCTGGCGTTGGCGACCGCCTTTCAGCCGGTGGCTCAGCGCATCGCGAGGCGCGGATTACCGCCCGCTGTCACGGCCGTGTTCTCGGTGACGTTCGTCCTCATCGTCGTCGGTGGTGTTGTCATTGTCATGTACGTCGCCGCGTCAGAGCTCGCTGCGTCGATGCCGAAGTACTCGGTCAAGCTCCAGGCTCTGCAGAATCGGCTCGCCGATTGGCTCCACGGCCGCTCCATGGAGTCGGCAGCCGAATCGGTTCGCACGTATGACGTCACCGCGCCCCTGACGGACGCCGCGCAATCGTCACTGATCAGCCTCGGAGGCGTCCTCCAGATGCTGTTCTTCGTGCTGGTGATGACTGCGTTCATCCAGCTCGAAGCGCGCCACTATCGACGCAAGATGATCAAGACCTTCGACGGCCCGGCGTCGGTTCGCGGCGTGATGGAGGGCCTGCATGATGTGCAGCGCTACATGCTCGTGAAGGTGCTGCTGAGTGCCGCCAACGGCGTATTCCTGGGATTCTGGTGCTGGATGTGGGGTGTGGACAGCCCACTGATGTGGGGCGTGCTCGCGTTCGCTCTCAACTTCATCCCGGTGATCGGCAGCATCCTCGCCGCCGTTCCGCCGATCGCGATCGGCTTGCTGAACAATGGAATCGGCAACGCGATCGGTGTGTCCGTGGGCTACGTGCTCGTGAACCTTGTCGTGGACAACATCATCGAGCCTCGCGTGATGGGGCGGACGTCGGGGCTCTCGCCGCTCGTGATCTTGCTCGCGATGCTCATCTGGGGCTTCGTGCTCGGGCCCGTCGGCGCCATCCTGGCGGTGCCGTTGACGATGGCGATCAGGATCTTCTTCGAACACGACCCGGAGCTCCAGCGGATTGCGTTCGTGATGAGCGAAGGGTCGGCCGTTCATACGGTCGCCGCTACCGATGACGATCCCTGACCCGTCGGAACCCTCTAACGCGCGACCAGCGCGTCCACCGCGGGGGTCGAGATGAGAGCTGGTCGGGCGGTGCGCGCTGCGGGATCGCGGAGGCGATGCCGAGGTGGGCAAGAATCGGGGGGGACCTCGGGATGGGACAGAAAGGCGTTCACGCCTCGTAGGCATGATGTGAGTGTGCGCGGCCACATCGGCACGTGGTGCGCGCTGGGTGCCAATTGCCGCGCTCGCGAGGTCGTGGAGTTGCCGCACGCCGTGTCCGGCCGCCGGACATGGTGGCCCGAGTCAGGGACCAAGTGCGGCACCATTTCACGACGATGTTTCGGGCGAGTCGCTTATAGCGCGCGTGTGTGTTTTTAGGAAGTTGGCCGAGTACTCGC
>JBBQFU010000394.1:0-6194 GCA_038322185.1 Haliangiales bacterium | reverse complement strand
TGTCGCACACACCCCAAGGCTCGAAGCAGGATTTCTACAACCCTGCGATCGATTGCGTCGAACACGGTCATTGCGTCGCGATTGGGCGGGGGTATTCGCTCAACGCCAGCAAGGCACGCGTCGTCACGCTCGAGAACGGGTCGTGGTCCGCGACGCGAGACCTGCCAGGCGCGTCCGTGCCGTTCACACCGCTTGCACTGTCGTGCGCCACACGAACGTCCTGCGTGTACGGGTCGGCAACCAGCTCCGGGATACCGTTCACCTCGAGCCTCGTGGACGGCATCTGGCAGGCCCCGGTCAGGATCATGGAGGGGATCGACGCGACAACGGTCCGGCTGTCCTGTCCCACGTCCACGTTCTGTGGGGCACTCGTGCGGACCAGCTCTGGCAGCGCGGTTCGATTCGCGAGGCTGCAGGGCGCGAGTTGGGTCGCAGGGACGTCGAGCTGGACGGCATCTGGCCAGATCCCGGTCTCGTGCGTGTCGCCCGAGTTCTGCGCCGCCGTCGGCGGGACATCCGCAGTGCTGCACGACGGTACAGGGTGGAGGCCGTTCCAGTCGCTCAACGCGCTCGGCGACTACTACGGGTTGCAGTCTCTGTCGTGCCAGGGAGCCTTCTGCATGGCTGTCGGGAGAACCAGGTATGCCACGTGGAGCACCCAGTCCTAACGCTCGTGAACGTTTTTGCTGACGGCGATGGACGACATCTCCAGAGAGGCGATGACGGTCCAGGCAGCGTTGCCCTCCCCAGCGAAAGGTGTGTGTGTCGTGATCGAGGATCTCGTGTTCGGGGCGTTCTCCACCGCCGTTGCCGGCAGGTTGGCCAAGCGTCTGCGTCTGCGGCGCCGTAGGACTGCGCACGCCCGCCGTGTGACTTCCGCCGCCGACCTCGGCTGCCTCGGCTACGAGGACGGCCGCCCGGCGCTGTCGGGCATCGACGAAGTGCGTGAGGGAGTGCGCGACCTAGGCGCGGCTGACCATGACTGGCCGAGAAGCGTGTGACCACCGCGAAACGTTGAAGTGCTCGCTGACCGAGCTCGACCTGGTGGGCCGATTGGCCCGGTCGAGCAACGGGCAAGGGAGCGACGGAGCTACAGGGGTCGCGGACCCCGGAACAACGGAGACCTCATGCTGAAGAACACGTTCATTCTGTTGATCGCTGCCCTGCTCGTGGTGGGCGGCTGCTCGGAGCAGGAATCCTCAAAGAAGTCCGAGACGACCAATCGAGCCGAGGAGGCTCGTTCGACCGACGGCGACGTGAAGCCACCCAAGGCGATCGCGCTGCGGGACGGCGCCGAGCTGAAGGGGAACGACGGCGTGCGTGTCAGCGTCACGAGCTTCAAACCGAAGGACGACTACTACACCGAAGGCGACGGCGACCGTGCCGAGCGCACGTACTTCCCCGCGTGTGACGCGGCCTTGGTCGCCGTGTTCCTCGACGTCGAGAATGGTCGGGACACCGACCTCGACCTCGCGCATCTGGTGGTCGCTGAGGACGACCGCGGCACGATCTACGAGACCGAACTGGTGGATCCCAAGACTCAACTTGGATTCGGCGGCTCGAAGGAGATCAGCTACCTGCTCGCTCTCCCCGAAGCAGTCGCAGACGATGTGCAGATCCGCCGCACGACCTCGGAGGAGCAGTCAGCGCTCATGAGCGAGGAGGCGGAGACGTCGCTGGATGAGAACGCGCCCGAGCGCGACAGTTCGAGCTTCCCTGGCGAGTACGTCCCGTTCGGGGAGCATTCCGATTCGTCCCGTTGCGACGAGTAGGAGGCGGGCCACGCCGACGGAAGGGACGTCTCAGCCAAGCTTCCCGTGGCGTCATCGATTCAAGCTCGTACAACGGGAGCCGATCTGAGATCCGAACGTCCTTCGACGAAGACGCGTTCAAAGGACGACTAGTATTGCTTCGTTAACTCGAAGAGGAGTATCTGGTTCGGTCTCGAAGACCGCTACGTCAGCAACGTAGGATTGGTCGGACGATGGATCAGAAGCAACTTGCGCGAGTTTGGCGGCGCCTTGAACGGTTCGCCGGCGAGGCGCTTGAGCCGATCCCGCGACGTGATTCGCGCGCGTGGGGCGTGGAGTACCTGCGCGGTGTGATGCTCGATGGTCGGCGCAAGTCGATCCAGCCGATGGCCGAGCGTCTGGGCGTCGACCATCAGGCGCTGAGCCAGTTCGTGAACCAGAGCCCGTGGGAGTACGGTGAGGTGCGGGCGCGCCTGGCGCGGCGCGTGGTTGTGGACTCGATCCGTCCGTGTTGATCGTCGACGACTCCGGGTTTCCGAAGCAGGGCCGGATGTCGCCGGGGGTCGCGCATCAGTTTTGCGGCGCGCTGGGCAAGCAGGCCGTGTGCCAGGTCAGAGTGTCATTGACACTCGCGAACGAGACGCTCGGATGCCCGGTCAACTGGCGGCTGTTCCTGCCGGAAGAATGGAACGAGGACACCGAGCGACGCGCGCGGTGCCACATCCCCGATGAGATCCATCACCGGCCGAAGTGGCAACTCGCACTGGATGCGATCAACGAACTGGGCGAATGGGGCGTCGATGTTGGCGTGATGCCGGTGCTCGGTGACGCCGGCTATGGCGAGATCACCGCGTTCCGCCTCGGGCTGGAGCAGCGCGAGCTGACCTACATCGTCGAGGTGAAATCCAGCACCTCGGCGCACCCCGCTGACGCAGTGCCGTCGGCGCCGCCACGGACCGGCAGATCGGGCAGGCCACGGACCCCAAAGTACCCGTGGGCAATGTCACTCAAGGCGATCCGCGCGGCACTGCCTGACGCAGCGTGGGAGCAGGTCGCCTGGCGCGACGGCTCCAAGGGCGCGCTCAGCTCGCGCTTTGCGGCAGTAGCCGTGCGACCCGCCAACGTCAACATTCCACGTGATCCTGACACCCGCGAACTGCCGCTCCGTCTGCTCGTGATGCAATGGCCCGACGGCGCGGCCGCGCCGAGCAAGTACTGGCTCAGCAACAAGCCGATCAACACACCGATCGCCGACCTCGCGCGCTTCGGCAAAGCACGCTGGCGCATCGAACAGGACTACCGCGAGCTCAAGGACGCGCTCGGCATTGACCACGTCGAAGGCCGCAGCTGGAACGGCTGGCACCGCCACGTGACGCTCGTGTCAGCCGCCCACGTCTTCCTGACACTGGAACGCCAAGACCCAAAAGCCCCTGCGCCGATCTCAGCCTCTTCCAAGTCGTAAAGCTCCTGCAGGAGCTGATCGCCTGCTGGGACGGCGCTTGCCCGCTCTGCAAACGAGACCTACCAGCCGACACCCCGTACCTCAACACGAGTTAACGAAGCAATACTAGGCGGCGGCACCCCGTGTGTCCGGCGGCTCCGGCGATCGTCGAGCTGGAAAGTTGGTCCATCAGTGAGGGAAGTCCAAGACGGCAACCCTTCGGTCCTCGCCCTCTACGAGGTCTGCTGAACAAGACCGAGATGCCAAGCGATTCGAGCAGGTCGCGGGCTCCTTTGGCGGGCACCTCGCGGGTCATCCCACGCGTGGCAAAGGAAGACGTCGCGAAGTCCGGAAGGGCCGCTCGTTAGCGTCCGCGAGGGTGACCGATTCGGCCTCGCAGGGGTTGACAGGGGCCGTGCGTCCATACCAGCGGAAGTCTTCGCCAGAGAACCAGCGTGGCTTGCCTACCGCGCTGCGCCGCGCTGCGTTCCTACCCGACCCAAGTCGGGTACGGCACCTCGTCCGAACGGTTTTCGTGGCCGGGGCGGACGACATTGGCGTTCGCACGATCCAACCAAGGAAACCCAGTGAAGAAGCAGCTTCGAATCGGGCTCGACGTAGTGCTCGTCCTCCTCCTTGCGATGGCCTTGATCGCCTACACCGCGGACTCCAGCCAAGACAAGGGCGACACCGGCTCGACGTTCGCAGCCGATCGCGCCGACCGCGCCGACGAACTCGACGACATCGAGGAAGAACTCGAGGACGCGGACGGCACTCGCGCCGAAGATGATGATTCGGAGGAGTCGGACTCTGAGGGCGAGGACGACAGCGACAGCGACAGCGGCAGCGGCGGCGGGTCGATCACCCTCGAATACGGGGGCCTCGACTCGGATTCCGGCGGCTTGAGCGTCAGCGCCAAGGCCATGATCAAGGATCTCGGGTTGTTCGAAAAAGCGGTCGAATCTGTCGAGAATCGATATCGACTCGACCGCGACATTGGAGTGATCATCGGGGACTTGCCGGAGAACAACGAGGTATTCGTCGCGAACGGGCCCGCGTACTACCCTAACGTCGACGCGATCGTCTTCCCCTGGAATTTCATGCGCACTACGTACGACGTCCTGGAGGAGGAGGCTGCATCGAGCGATGAGGCGATGAAGTTCACCGCCCAGTCTCTCCAGTACGTGCTCTACCACGAGTTTGCCCACGTCCTGATCGACCAGCTCGATCTGGCAGTCACGGGTCGCGAGGAGGACGCCGCCGATCAGTTTGCCACGCTGCTTGCGATGGAGACTGGCGGACCACTCGGCGCCTACGCCACCGGCATCGTGTTCACCGAGCTCGAAGGCGACAGTCCTCCATCGATGGAGGCATACATGGACGAGCACTCATTCGGCAAGCAGCGAATGGTGAGTTCGCTCTGCTACATCTACGGCGCCGCGGAGGTATCCGGGGAGGGCGGGTCCGAAGAGATCAGCAACTACATCGGTGACCGCGCCCCCAGGTGCGCGAGTGAATTCGAGCAGATGGCCTCGAGCTGGACGCGAATACTCGAGCCGCACCGAATCGACAGCGCCGACCAGGAGAGTGAGTGACATGACCAGCCCCTCCTTCTGCAGCTCCTGTGGCGCAGCAGCCGTCGCAGGCTCCCGGTTCTGTACTTCATGCGGCGCGGCGTACACCGTGCAGCAGCCGCCCGTGTCCGATACCGCCCGGCAAGCGTCCGCGCCCGGGCCAGATCCGGTGCCGCAGCAGGCGAACCCCGCTGTAGCGCCGCATCCCGCTCCCACGCCCGCTCCAGCTCCAACTCCAGCTCCGATCGCGCCTGCGCCAAAGCGCGGCTTTCCGACTCGGCTCGTGGCCGAGCTGGGAGTGCTCATCACGGCCATCGTTCTCCTTGCGCTCGGCGGCGGTGCGGGCGACCAGCCGCTCTCGAAGAGCGAGTACGTCAAGCAGATGCAGGCGCACGAGGACGCCCTGCAAGAGATCAACGACGATCTCGAGGAGTACGAGGACAGCACCGACGAGGACAGCACGCTTGCGGAGTACCAAGCCGCGACGTGTGAGTTCCTCCCGACGATGATCGACGGCGACCGGGAGGTGGACGACGTCCTCGAAGAGCGCGGATCGATGGTCGTCCCGGCTGCCGCCGCTGACGCACACAAGGATCTGCTCACGGCGCACAACGAGTACGCGGATATCTCGCTGAAGTACTCGGCGGGCTTCCTCGAAATGTGCGTCGCGGAGGACGAGGATGAGATAGAAGCAGCTATCGAATCGCTGCAGGACCTCGAGGGGGACGCCAAGGATGTCGAAGCCGATGTCGCCGATGCCCAGAAGCAGCTCGAGGACGACGGCTTCGACGTCGAATGGTCCGAGTACTGGGACTCGGAGTAAGCGAAGGCCGGTCGCGCTTGCGAGGCGCGTGAACGTTTTGCGCTCCCGCTCCGGACACCACCACAACAAGTGGGGTCGTTCGAAGGGGGTCGGTCATGTCCGCAGGCCAGTGCACGGCAAGGACGCGGGTCGCTCGCGTCCTGACGCTCACCATCGTCACGCTGTTCGGAGCGGCAACCTCTTCGGCGTCCGCTCTGTCGATGCAGGCTGCACCCAGCATCTGGGGGCCGAGCGCGGTGACCGTGCCGGACGGCAGCGCGTTGGTGTTCGGCGGACTGCCGAGCGACGGGGCGATGATCCAGCGGTACGCCCCGGACGGGACGCTCGATACGGAGTTCCGCGCGCAGTTCGCGAACCTCGACACCGGTGAACGTGCTGATTCACGGGTGATGGCTGTCGCGCAGGCAGGGAGCGTGATCGCGGCCAGCTACCGGACCGGCACCTTCAAGCCGGGCTGCGGGAGCGTCATCATCGCTTGTGCCGAGCCGTGGGAACGCGTGCGCTCAGCCACCGCATTGCTGGACGCGCGCAGTGGCCGACTGCTGCACGATCTACCGACGCGGCAGGTGTATCCCATTGCGGCAGCGGGAGACGGCGGGTTCCTT
>JBBQFU010000393.1:0-6291 GCA_038322185.1 Haliangiales bacterium | reverse complement strand
AAGGCACGCGCGATCGGCGTCGACTCGGATCAATACGCCTCGGCGCCATGCTGCATCGTGACGAGCATGATCAAGGGCGTCGACGTTGCGGTGTTCGACGTGATCCAGAGCGTCGCCGAGAAGCGCTTCGTCGGCGGCGTCCACGAGCTCGGGCTTGCCGAGCAAGGCGTGAAGTTTGTCGCCGACGAGAACAACGTACCGCGGCTGTTGCCGATCGAGATCGTGCAGCGCGTGAAGGCGCTCGGCGAGGAGATCATCGCCGGCAAGATCAAGGTGCCCGATCGATGACGGACCTGTTGATCGATGCTGTCATCCACAAGCGGTACCCGGGCTGCGACGTGCTCCGCGGCTCCGAGATCAAGGTGCGCTCGGGTACCGTGCATGCGCTCGTCGGCGAGAACGGCGCCGGCAAGAGCACACTCGTGAAAATCATCGCCGGCGTGGTGCGCGCGGACAGCGGCACGCTCGCAGTGGGCAACAAGCAAGTCGCGCTCGCGAAGTGGACACGCCAGGCCGCGCGCGCCGCCGGCATCGGCATCGTGCAGCAGCATGGTGCATTCGCGGGCACGCTGAGCGTCGTCGAGAATGCGGTGCTCGGCGTCGAACCCACGAAGGGGCCACTCCTCGATCTCGACGCGACCGCCACCGCGCTCGCCGCGCTTGGCACCAAGGTCGGACTGCCGATCGATCCGCGTGCGCGCACCGAGGACCTCCCGCTCGGTGCCGCCCAGCGCGCCGAGATCGTGGCGGCCCTCCATCACGGCGCGAAGCTGCTCATCCTCGACGAGCCGACGGCCGTACTGGCGCCCGTCGAGGTCGAGGGCCTGCTCGCGACGCTGCGCAAGCTCGCGCAGGACGGCACGACGATCATCATCGTCACGCACAAGCTCGACGAGGTCCGCACGGTCGCTGACGACGTCACCGTGCTCCGCGGCGGCAGCAGCGTCGCGACGTTCACCGCGAGCAGCGGTGAAGGGCATCGATTCGATGTCGCCGCGATCGCGCGCGCGATGGTCGGCGCGGATCTCCCCGAGCCGAACCAGCTTGCGGCTCCCGCTGCCTCGGCCGCACCGGTGCTCACGCTCGCCAAGGTTTCCGTCGGCGTCGAGCTTCGCGAGGTGTCACTCGCGGTCAACGCAGGCGAGATCGTCGGCGTCGCCGGCGTGGACGGCAACGGCCAGCGCGAGCTCGCTCTCGCGATCGCCGGCCTCGTCCGCCACACCGGGACGGTACACATCGGCGGCAAGCCGCTCTCGCACGCGTCGCCGGCGGCGCGGCTACGCGCGGGACTCGCCCACATCCCCGAGGACCGGCAGCACGGCGGTCTCGTGCTCGATGCCTCGGTCGCGGAGAACCTCTCGCTCGGCCGTCCCGATATCACCGGCCGCTTCGTGATCGATCGCGCGCGTGTCGCGAAGTTTGCCGCCGAGCGAATCGCCGAGCTCGACATCCGGCCCACCCATGCAGCGGCGCTCGTGCGTGCGCTGTCCGGTGGCAACCAGCAGAAGGTCGTCATCGCGCGCGAGCTCTCGCGGCCGAGCCTCACCTGCGTGCTCGCCTCGCAGCCCACACGCGGCGTCGATCTCGGTGCGGTCGCGCGCATTCACGATCGCCTGCGCGCAGCAGCTGCCGGCGGGGCGGGGGTGCTCGTGATCTCCGCGGACCTCGACGAGCTGCTGTCGCTGTGTCACCGCGTCGTCGTGCTGCTACGCGGCGCGATCGTCGGCGAGCGAGCGGGCGCGGACCTGGTGGCACCAGAAGCACGTCCTGCGCTCGGCTCATTGATGACCGGCGCCGAGGCCGCGGCGTGAACGCGCTCTCCTTCTCGACGGAGCAGTCCGCGCGGCGCGAGCTACAAGCGGTGGCGATCGCGCTGCTCGCGTCGGTCGCGATCGGCAGCATCCTGATGCTGATCGCCGGCAAGGCGCCGGGCACGGTGTGGTGGGCGATGGTCGAGCGAACGCTGAGCGATCCATATTCGATCGGCCAGGTGCTCTACAAGGCGACGGCTCTCGCGCTCACCGGCCTCGCCGTCTCGATCGCGCTCGACGCGGGTCTGTTCAACATCGGTGGCGAAGCGCAGCTCACCGCGGGCGTGCTCGCGTGTGCGGGTGTCGCGCTCGCGCTGCCACCGGGCACGCCGGCAATCATCGCGCTGCCGCTGTGCGTGCTCGCAGCCGCCGGTGCGGGCGCTGCCATCGGCGCAATGATCGGTGTCATGCGCGTCACCCGCGGCGCGCACGAGGTGTTGACCGCGATCATGTTGAACTCCACCGTCGCCGGCATCGCGCTGTGGGCCGGCAACGCGACGCTGTTCGAAGGCGGCACCACGCGCAGCCGCACGATCCCCAGCGGTGCTCAGCTGCCCCAGCTCGGACTGTCCGGCAGCGCCGCGAACGCCTCGCTGTTCATCGCGATCGGCGTGATCGTCCTGGTGTGGTGGGTGCGCTCGCGCACGACGTGGGGCCAGACGGTGCGCACGGTCGGCCGCAACCCCGACGCAGCGCGGACGCTCGGCATCGATGTTGGCCGCGTTCGCATCCTCGCGATGACCGCCGCCGGTGCCGTCGCGGGGCTCGCGGCGACGAGCTTCGTGCTCGGTCACAAGCACGCGTACGAGGAGGGGCTCGGTCGCGGCATCGGCTTCCTCGGTATCTCCGCTGCACTGCTCGGTCGCAATCATCCAATCGGCGTCGGTGTCGCCGCGCTGGTGCTCGGGTTTCTGTCCGCGGGCGGGCTCGCGGTCGCCGACCTGATCCCGAAGGAGCTGACCGAGATGCTGCAAGGTGTGGTCGTGCTCGCCGTTGCCGCGGCCGGACCGTGGGTCCGCCGGAACACGATCGCCGCAAGTCCCGGCGCTGCCGGGGCGCGCAGCACCGCGGATGGAAGCTAGATGCTCGACGCCATCTTCACACTCGCGTTCGCGACGCAGATCATCCGCATCGCGGTGCCATACGTGCTCGCTGCGCTCGGCGGTGCCGTCACCGAGCGCTCGGGTATCATCGATCTCGCTCTCGAGGCGAAGCTGCTGTTCGGTGCCTTCGCTGCGGCCACGGTCGGTCACCTGACCGGCTCGGCGATCGCCGGGATCGCGGCCGGGATCGCGGCCGGCATGGCCGTCGCTGCGCTCCAGGCGTATCTCGCGCTGTGGCTCGAGGCCGATCACGTGATCGTCGGCGTCGCGCTCAACCTGCTCGCACTCGGCGGCACGCGCTTCCTGCTCCAGCTCATCTTCCATGAGGGTGCGAACTCTCCGCCGGCACCGTCGTACGGCGATGCAGTCGCCACCAACCCGCTGGTCTGGATCGCCGTGCTCGCCGCGGTGATCGTTCCGTTCGCGGTCGTGCGCACGCGCTGGGGGCTGCGACTGCGTGCCGCCGGTGATCGCCCCGACGCACTCCTCGCAGCCGGCCTGTCGCCGCGCTGGACCCGTATGCGTGCCGCGCTGGTCGGCGGTGCGCTCTCCGGTGCCGGTGGCGCGCAGCTGTCGCTCGTCGTCGGCGGGTTCTCCGCGGACATGTCGAGCGGCCGCGGCTACATCGCGCTCGCGATGGTGATCCTCGCGGGCTGGCGGCCGGGTGTCGCCGCGCTCGCATGCGTCGGTGTCGGCGCGGCCGAGGCACTCACGATCCAGCTGCAGCTCGGCGGCAGTGGTGTCGCGCGCGAGCTCGCGCCGATCCTGCCGCATGTGCTCACGCTGTCGGTGCTCGGCATCTACGGCGGGAAGCGGCGGCCACCGCCGCGTTCGCTCGGCACATGAGCTTCCGCGCGAGGGTGGCGGCGTTCACCGTCGATCGCGGTGGCGCGGTCGCGCTCGCCGCCCTCGTGCTGTACGTCTGGCTCGCGCCGGCCTACATCGTCGACGGCGACAACGCGGAGTTCTCGACGCTCGGCACGACCGGCGGCGTCGCTCATCCGCCTGGCTACCCGCTCTACCTGATCGTCCTGCGCGCGCTGAGCTGGCTACCGGCCGAGAGCCCGGCACACGCCGCCGCGCTAGCAACGGGCATCATCGGCGCTCTCGCGGTGCTCGTGCTCCACGCTGCGTGCCGCGCATGGGGCGCCCGTCCGACCGCTGCGTCGGTCGCAGCAGCGCTGTTTGCCTCCGGACCGATCGTGCTGCGGTTTCACAGCGAGGCCGAGGCCTTCGCGCTCAACAACCTCGTGGTCGCAACCGTGCTGTGGTTGGCCGCGGCCGCTGGTCCACTGCGCGGAACGGCACGCATCGCGACGCTCGCGCTGGTCGCCGGACTGGGCATGTCGAATCACCTCACCTGCGTGTTGATCGCACCGGTGGGACTCCTCGGTGTCGCGCGCGGTGTTCGCGAGACCACCGGATCGCGTCCAATCGCGCTGGTACGGGCGGTCTTCGCCTTCGCGATCGGGCTCGTGCCGTACCTGTATCTGTGGGCGACGCCGACCACGCCGGCCTCGTGGACCACGATCGATAGCTTTGGTGCGCTCCTGCACCACTTCTTGCGCGAGGACTACGGTGGTCCCGGCGCGTTCGCGCCGCGTGGTGAACCTGTGTCGGTGTTCGACAATCTGCTCGCTCTCGCGCAAACGCTCGGCCGCTCGGGCTTGTGGCTCGTGCCGGCGCTCGGCGTGGTGTGGCTCTGTCTCCTCGTCGGACGCCGAACCGTGCGCCTCGAGCCGCGGGGTGGCTGGTGGGCGCTCGCTCTCTCGTTCCTCGCTGCGGGACCGCTGCTCGCGATCAAGTTCAACAAGCAGCTCGACGCGGATGGCCTCTACGTCGTCACCCGGTTTCATATGCTGCCGCTGCTCCTGCTCGCGGTGCCGAGCGCTGTCGCGATCGAGGAGCTCGGCACAGCGTTGCTCGCGCGAGCCCGTGCGGGGCGCCTGCGCTCCCAGGTAGCAGGCGCCATCCTCGCAGTCGGCGTGCTCGCGACCGGCGCGGCCGTGTCGCTGCCCAGCGTGACCACTGCGTACTCACCAGCTGCGCAACGCTCGATCGAAAACCTCCTGCGCACCATGCCGCCGCGCGCTGTGGTGATCGGGTCCTTCGATCTGTTGAGCTTCGGTGCCGGGTACGTCCAGGACGCACTCGGCCAACGCACGGACGTATCGGTCGTGATGTGGCCGACCACGCGCGCGACGTTCCTGCGTCGTACGGGCGTGAGCATCGCGCATGTAGCGTCGGACCCGTCTGCGACCGTGCGAGTCGCGGAAGCCGTGCTCGCGAGCGGACGGCCGTTGTTCGCCGACGAGAGCACCGCTTCGCGGCTGTCGGCGCTGCCCAGCTATCCGTATGGGCTCGTGTTCCGCATTCTCCCCGCAGGCACTACAGCGCCAGACACCGAGCAGGTGTTCGCGATGAACAAGGAGCTCGTCGACAAGCTCGTGATCGATTATCCGGTGCCTCGCATCGGCGACGGCGTACCGGCAGATGTTCACGCCTGGTACGCGCGGATGTGGCGCATCCTCGCGACGGCACTTGCGGCCGGAGGTCGGCGCGACGATGCCGCGTTCGCTCTCGAGATGGAACGCACGCTCGCGCCTCGTCTGTGAATCACATCTGATCGGGCGCTTCGATGCCGAGGAGCGAGAGCCCCTCGCGCAGCGTGGCTTGGACGGCGGCGACCAGAGCGAGCCGAGCTCGACGGATGGCCGCATCCTCGACGAGCACCCGGAGCGCGGGATCGCCGTTGCCCTGCGTGTACCAGCGGCTGAACTCACCCGCGAGGTCGAGCAGGTAGTGACAGATGATGTGCGGCTCGGCGTTGTCCGTCGAGCGCACCACCATCTCGGGGAAGTCGAGCAGCTTCTTGGCGACCGCCCACTCGGCATCGGTCGAGAGCTTGTCGAAGTCGATGCCGTCGA
Source organism: Haliangiales bacterium (assembly GCA_038322185.1). GTDB lineage: Bacteria > Myxococcota_A > Polyangia > Haliangiales > Haliangiaceae > JABFXX01. Next base: position 450 of record JBBQFU010000393.1, on the reverse strand, counting down.
CGGACGTCACGCTCTCGTTCGCCTTGCGCGCGATCGAGGCGCACCGTGCGTGGCTGTACTGTAGATAGGGGCCCGAGTCACCGTCGAGCGAGACAGCCTTCTCGAGCTCGAAGTCGACATCCTTGTCACGCTGCGGGGCGAGGTTCGCGAAGATCACCGCACCGATACCGACCTGGCGCGCGACGGTGTCGATGATGCTCGCGGGGAGATCTGGGTTGACCTCGGCGATCTTGGCGCGCACCTCTTCCTGCGCGACCTCGAACACTTGCTGCATGAGCACGACACCGCCCATGCGCGTGCCGGTCTTCTTGCCACCGACGCGGACGAGGCCGTAAGGCACGTGGATGCAGCGCTTGGCCCAGTCACGGCCCATCGCACCGAGGACCTTGAACAGCTGGCGGAAGTGGAGGGACTGGCCACGATCGACGACGTAGAGCGACCGCTCGAAGT
>JBBQFU010000392.1:0-6304 GCA_038322185.1 Haliangiales bacterium | reverse complement strand
CGGTGGGTGCGCCAGCTTCGACGCGGAAGATGAAGTCCTCCGCCGTGTTCGAAGCGGCCGTGCGAGCCCCCACTTTGGTCACATGGAACTCGTACCGGGCGTTCTCGCTCAGGTAGTACTGGCGACCCGGCAGCGAGCGAGGGTTGACGTACATGAGCAGCGTCAGGTTCGAGCCGCTCTTGAACGCATAGTGATCGGTCAGGTTGAGCGCCCGACCCTTGAGGTCGATTTCGCCGTCGTCGTGATCGGATGCCTCGACTTGGTGGTGTTGGGTGACACGCAATTCAACGAGATGACGGCGCCTTGGCACTATTCCGCGCGAACACGAAGGACCCGGTTGATCTCCGGCGCCTTTCGACGCGTACTGCACATCATGCGTCGCGAGCCCAGTTTCACTCTGTTGATGTGCCTCGCCATCGCAAGTGTGGCGGCAACGCTCACCGTCGGCTGCAGAGCGTCGCGGGAGTGTCCGGCTCCCCTGCGGGAGTTCTTCCCTGATCAGGCGGCCGTCCGCTATCGCTATCCCACGGCACGCGATGCCGCTTACCAGACCGCGTCCGTCATCAAGCAGCTCGAGGAGCGGGCGGCCACTCCGATCGCCTCGCCGGAGGACCTTGGCGAGCTCGCAGATCTTTACGTCCGCAGGGCGTTGCTCGGTGGCGACGTGACGGACTATCAGCGGGCGGAAGACATGGCGCATCGCTCGCTTGCGTTGCGTGCTTCCCCCAATGGGGCCGCGGTCGTGCTCGCAAAGGTCGCGAGCGCGCGCCACGATTTTCGCAAGGCAATCGAGATCGCGCGGGATGCCGTACGTATCAAGGCAACCACTGGTGCCTACAATCTGATCGCGAGTGCATCTCTCGCTCTCGGCGACTTGGGAGAAGCGAGCGCAGCGGCAGAGCTCGCCGTCACACTCCGGGCCACGCCTGCGTCGTTCCTCACTCGTGCCCTCGTCCTCCAGGCGCAGGGGCGAGATGCCGAGGCGGCATTCGATTTCTTGCAAGCGGTGAAGGTCGAGGCGCATGGCGATCCCGAAGGCGCGGCGAGGACTCGCGCGCTGTGGGGTCGGTTCTTGATCCGGCGCGGGGAGCTCGACGGAGCGCGGCTCGTCATCGGCGAGGCACTTCGCATCCTGCCGGGTGATGCTCTGTCGCTCGCACAGGCAGCCGAGCTGGCACTCCATGGAGGAAAGTTTGCGGAGGCGCGTAATTTGTTCGAACAAGCGTTCGCGTCGTCGCGCCAGGTTCGCTACTTAATCGACCTCGCGCGGGCGCAGGAGCTCTCGCGCGATCTACCAGGCGCGACCAGGTCGCGTACGCAGGTCGAGCAGCTCATCCGTCGCGACCTGGCAGACAAAGGCCTCGGGCACCAGCTCGAGCTTGTCGAGCTGCTGGTCGACCGCGGAACCCCCGCGGACCTCGCGGAAGCCGTGACGCTTGCGACCCAGGAGCTCGAGCGTCGCGCGAGTGCCGAAACGCGCTTCCAGCTCGCACGCGCCCTGTTTCGAACCGGCGCACGCTCTGATGCCGCGAGGCAGATCCATGCTGTGTTCGCGTCCGGTGCGCACGACGCGCGTTACTACGAGCTAGCGGCGCGAATCGATGGCGGCCTGCGAGGAGCGATGTATGCCCGCCAGGCCGCCAAGCTCGATCCCAGCAACGTTGGCTGGCGCAGCCTCGGGATGGGCAAATGAAGCGAGGTGTCGTGATCGTTCTCGTGGGCTTTTTGGCCTTCGTTGGCGCCCCGGTGGCCGCGACCGCTCATCCACTGGATCTGGGCTACCTGCGCATCGCCTCATCACCGACGACGGTCGCTGTCACGCTGGACCTTGATGTCGACGCCGCTGCGATTCTCCTTGGTCGCAGTGAGATCGATCCGGCATTCGTCCGCGCGCAAGCGCAAGCGTCAGCGCTCGCCGTCGCGTCGTACGCCGCCGCGCCGATTACGACCGAAGGGGGGGCCTGTACCTGGGGGGCGGCATCCGCAGAGCTCACTGGGCGCACCGTGAAGATCTCGAGCACGGCGACATGCTCTACCCACGGTCCGCGAACGTGGGTATTCCCGTTCGTCAAGAACAACGGAATCTCGACGAAGTTCGAGCTGATGGTCAAAGAGTCGATAGGTACGGGTGAGCGCCTCACCTTGGTCGACGCGAGCACGACCTCGCTCGAGCTTGGTTCGCCCGCGGCCAGCACTGGCGTGAGCTTCACGGCCTTCGTGTGGTCGGGCGTCGAGCACATCGGTGCCGCTCCCAATCAGTGGCGCACCGCCGAAGGTACGTGGAAGCTCCCCGAGGGCCTCGACCACCTTCTGTTCTTGCTCGGGCTAATGCTCGGCGGCGGCACCTTGTTGCAGCTGTTGGGTATCGTGACCGGCTTCACGGTCGGTCATTCGATCACGCTGGTGATCGCAGCGCTGGGAATCGTTCGCCTGCCCTCGTCCGTCATCGAGCCGCTCGTGGCCCTATCTATTGCACTCGTCGCTGTTGAAGCATTCTCTGGCCGGTTCAAGCGGCACCGCTGGAAGATCGCACTAGGGTTCGGACTCATCCACGGCTTCGCGTTCGCGAATGCGCTGTCGGAGCTCGAGCTGTCACTGCGCAACATGATCACCGCCCTGTTTGGCTTCAACATCGGCGTCGAGCTCGGTCAGGTAGCCTGTGTGCTCGTGCTCGCCCCGCTCGTGATGTTGCTCCACCGCCAGCGCGGTGCGGGCCCGGTGATCGTCAAGTCGATCGCAGCCGTCATCTTCGTGCTCGGCCTCTACTGGTTCGTCGAGCGAATCATCTGATCAACTCGTTCACCAGGTGGCGCAGCGTCTTGAGGTCGAACGGCTTCTCGATGCGCGGGTTGTTCGTGGTCTCGAAGAACGACCGTGCGCTCTCCGTGAACGCACCGCCCGTCACGAACACCATGCGGCCGGCCTGGGCGGAATCGAGCTTCGTGACGCTGCCGTGAAGCTCCATGCCGGTGATCTGCGGCATCATCAGGTCGCACAGGATCACGTCGTACCGCGCACCACCCACGAGCATGTCGAGTGCCACGCGCGCGCTGGTGACCGCATCGACATCGTGGTCCTGCGCCAGGTAGCGCCGGATCGCCTGGCCGAGCGTCTCCTCGTCGTCGATCACGAGCACGCGCCCACGGCGTGTTGCCAATGCGAGCGTCGCGAGCTTCTGGGTCACCGGTTGAACTCCTGCGCCAGCGACCGGTAGCGAGATGCGGAACTCGGTTCCCTTATTGATCTCGCTCTCGTACGTGATCGTCCCGCCCATCGCAGTGACGATGCGATGGGAGATCGCCAGCCCGAGGCCGGTACCGACCCCGATCGGCTTGGTCGTGAAGAACGGCGTGAACAGACGCTGCTTCGTCTCGGGCGCCATTCCCCCGCCGGAGTCACGAATCGCGATGACAACCTGCTCCTTGTACGTCGAGGTCGTCACGCAGATCTCGTTGGCCTCGTAGTTCCCCTCGGGAATGGCCTGCACGGCATTCACGATCAGGTTCAGCAGGACCTGCCCGAGCCGCGACTCGTTGGCGACCACGCGCGGGACCCCGCCGTAGACCTTCACGAGCTTCGCGCGGTGGCGGATCTCGTTCCATGCCATGCGCAGCGTCGAGTCGAGCACCTTCTCGACGTTGACCGCACCGAACTGCTCCTCGTGCGTACGCGAGAACAGCTTGAGGTCGCGCACGATCTCGCGCACGCGGTCGGCGCTGAGCCGCGCGTCCTGGAGCTCGTCGAGCAGGTCCGGCGGCAGCTTCACATCGCCGTCAATCTCGCCGAGATCCTGCAGCGCCATGTCGAGGTTGGCGATCACCGCAGCGAGCGGGTTGTTGATCTCGTGAGCGACACCGGCCGCCAGCGTGCCGACCGACGCCATGCGATCGGCCAGCATCAGCTGCATCTCGGTCTGCTTCCTCTCGGTCACGTCGCGCGCGATCATCACGCAACCGCTGACCTTGCCGTCCTGCTCGCGAATCGGTCCGATCCGGCACGCGTAGAACGAGACCGCCCCCTTTGGGGAAGACGCGCTGGTCTCGAAGTCGGTGGTCATGCCGGCGAGAGCGGCCTGAAACGCGAGACGCGCATTGTCACGCTGCTCGGGCACGACCATCTCGAGCCAGCTCTTGCCTACGACGTCCTCGAGTACGCGCGGCAGATCGACGCGGTTGATGAACCGGATCACACCGTCACGGTCGAGCTGCACGACACGGTCCGGAGCACTCTCGACGACGGCCGCGAGCAGTGCCGCGTGGTTCGCCGCCTTGCGCTCGGCAGCCTCGGCATTCGCATACGCACGCGCCAGCGTGAGCACCTGAGCCAGCTGCCCAGCGACGCCGACGGCGAATGAGCGCCAGTCGTTCTCGTCGAGCTCGTGCCCACGCGACACCATGAGCAGCGCGCCGAGCGGGCCGCTCGTGGTGGTGAGCGGCACCACGAGCATCGCGTTCGCATCACACGCATCGAGCAGGGCGCGCCGCGTGGCATCGCCTTGCTGACTGCGGGAGACGTAGAGCGGCTGATTCGCGGTCATCACCTCGCGCAGCAGCGGCTCCTGACCAAAGAACGTCGGCAGTCCGTTCGCGGTCAATGCGGTGCCGGTATCGCCGAGCGTGCGCACGCGCAGGCTGCCCGCCTCGTCGAGCTGATACAGCGCACCGACCGAGACGCCACCCGCGTCGAAGCAGGCAGCGAGCGCCTCGTCGAGCGCCTCGTCGATGTCCCGGTGCTTGAGGATCGTATCAGCGATGTTGGTGAGGACGGTGAGCTCGGACGCGAGCGACGAGCACCGCTTCGCCAGCCCGGTGTTGATCATCACCTGGCGCTCGAGCTGCCGGAACACGCGCCGGTTGCGCTCGCGCTCGAGCTCCTCGATCTGTACGCCGGCGATGCTGGGAGCCGGTTGCCGCGATGACATCGTCGTACGGAGCAGATCGATGAGCTCGCTGAGCTCTGGCGTCCGCACGACCAGGTCGTTGGCGCCCGCGCGCTTCGCCAGCTCGCGATCCGACGGCTCGACGTAGCTCGACGTCACGAGCATGAGCGGCAGGTTGTCGAGCTCGGGATCCTGACGCAGCGCCATCGCGAGGCCGAAGCCGTCGAGCTCGGGCATCATCACGTCGGACACGACCGCATCGGGCCGGCGCCGGCGAATCGCGGCCAGCGCAGCGGCGCCGTCGGGCGCCGTCTCGATCTCGAAGCCGAGGCGGCCAAGGCGAAACGACGCGAGCTTGAGCTGCAACGGATCGTCATCCGCGATCACGAGGCGGCGACCTGCGCCGAATCGCTCGGTGTTGGTCGACTCTCGCGGCAGATGCGCCTCGATGATTGGCACGAGCGCCGAAGGCGCGATCGGTTTGGGAATGATGTGATCGAAGCCGACCGCCGAGATCCGTGCCTCGTCGAGCTTGGACACGAAGCCCGAGAACGCGAGGATCGACACGTCGGGGCCGCCGACCGCGCGCAGCTCGCCGACGAGCGTGAACCCATCGACGTCCGGCAACACCAGGTCCTGCAGCACGAGCCGCGGCTTGCCGCTCGCCATCAGCGCTCGCGCGGTCGCGCCATCGGGAGCCTCGAGCACGGTATAACCCGCCCGCGACAACGCGTTCTTGACCATCCGCCGGGTCGCCGCGTTGTCATCGACGATCATCACAGTTGCGAGTGTCATGAGTTCCGGTCTAGTTCCAGCTGCGCAGCAATCAGTGCAGGTAGCGTGCGTGTATCGATCGGCTTCGTGACGTAGCCATCGCAGCCCGCCTCGAACGCCTTCTCTTGATCGCCTTTCATTGCGTACGCAGTCACCGCAATGATCTTGATATCCGCGGTCACGGGATCGGCTTTGAGACGTCTCGTGAGCTCGAGGCCATCAATGCCTGGAAGCTGGAGATCCATGAGGATCAGCGCGGGCTTGACGACCGCGATGACAGCCAAGGCTGCCTCTGCGTCGCCGGCCGTATCGACCTCGTACCCGTTCGCCTTGACGAGATATGTGACCAGTTTCAAATTCGTCGGATTGTCGTCGACGATCAAGATCCGTTTTCCCCCACCCATCGCTTAGCCCTCCCGGCTTTCAGGTAACAGTGCCCGCAGCTGCGAAACGACCGTCGAGGGCGAATCACCGCTCTTCGACGCCACGCCCTGCGCGCTCTGCAGCAGCTGCGCGCTCTCGGACTCCGTGAGGTCCTTCATGGTCCAGATCAACACGGGGGTGCGTGCGTGGGCGGGCAGCCGGCGCAACCGGTCGAGGAACTCGATCCCGTCCATCTCCGGCATCATCAGATCCAGCACGACCGCGATG
>JBBQFU010000391.1:0-6387 GCA_038322185.1 Haliangiales bacterium | reverse complement strand
TCGACCGCGGCCTTGCCGGCATAGTCCAGGTTCATCCACAGTGCCCCGTCGTCGGGAGTCCAGCTGCGGACACCGTCCCAGTCGAGCGCACGCGCGCCACCCCTGCCGTCGAGCAAGAGTGCGTGGATGAGGCCGTCCGTGGACATCGAGCGCGGTTGTACTACGCTCGGGGTGTGAGACGCGTGCTGCTGCTGGGGGTGATCGCATCGTGCGCGCCCGCCGTGGCCGAGACCCGGGACAAGCCGGGCGACCTCGTCGAGCTGTCGGCCGTGATCCCCGACGCGGTGATCGACCTGCGCTACGCGACCAAGGACAACTTCACCGGCGAGCAGCTCTACCCGGTCGGCCGCTGCAAGCTGCGCCGGTCCGTGGCCACGCGGCTCGCGAAGGCGGCAAAGCTGCTGCGCGCGCAGGACCGCCGGCTGCTCGTGTGGGACTGCTACCGGCCGTCGTCGATCCAGGACAAGCTGTGGAAGCTCGTGCCCGACGAGCGCTATGTCGCCAATCCCAAGCAGGGCTCGCGGCACAGCCGGGGCGCCGCCGTCGATGTCGGGCTCGTCGATGTCGACGGAAACGCGGTCACGCTACCGACGAAGTTCGACGACTTCTCGAAGGCGGCGCATCGCGTGAACGCGCTCGAGGGCGACGCCGGTATCGAGGCACGCCGACTCGAGGCCGCGATGAAGAAGGCGGGCTTCATCGGCATACCGACCGAGTGGTGGCACTTCGACGCGCCCGATGCCGCGAAGTTTTCGCTCTCGAACGAGTCTCTCTAGAGGCTAAACGCCAGGGCCGCAGGCGTTGGCGACGGTGCAATCGCAGCCGTTAGGCGCGGTGCACGTGTTGATGATCTCACCCGTCTCGTAGAAGTGCTTCATCATGTCGGTGGTCGCCTTCTTGTTGCGGATGTTGCTGTGCACGTCGTTGTCGGGCGGGGGCTCGTTGCTATCGGGAATCGTGCCGGCGACACCGAAGTCGTAGAACAGGATGCCGCTCGACGCCGGCGCCGTGGTCCCGACGAGTCCGTACGGCATCTTCGGGCTGGGCAGGATCAGCGGGATGCCCATCGTACGCGCCTGGTACTCGCTGCCGAGGTTCGGCACCTCGTCGTCGCCGATCGCGACCTGCATGAAGATCTGCTTGGGCGGCGTCTCCGGGAAGCCGGTCGTCGTGATCACGTCGGCGACGGCCGTCGGCTCGGTGCGGTCCCACTCGTTCTGCATCAGGTTGATCATGAGCGTGACGAGCAACGGATCTTCATACGCGCCGATCAGTGTCGAGCGATATTGCGGCCAGTCGTGCGAGCGCTCGAGGAGGATCGAGTAGTTGATCGCACCGACCTGCACGACGCAGCGCTTGATCACCGGATCGATCGCACAGACGGTCGTGCCCATGATGCCGCCCTGCGAGATGCCGTAGTAGTGGATCTTCGTCGGGTCGACGAGCGATCCGCCGCCGGCCTTGCCAAGCACGTCGGTCGCGTCGAGCATCGGCCCCTTCGCGATCTGCACGAGGCCGACGTGGTTGATCATGCCCTGCACGAGCGTGTCGAAGATGAGCTTGCCGTCGTTGCCGTCGTTGAGCGCGAGCAGGACGTTCGGCACGTCCTGATCGCTCATGCCGAACAGGTCGGTGCCGATGCCAACGGCGCAGATCTCCGCGGTGGCCGCGCGCATGCCGCCGCTGCTCACCTGATTGTGCGCGGCGCCGAGGAGGCCGTGGCCGTAGAGGATGAGGGGCACCGGTGTGGCCGAGTCGATCGCGCACTGCGGGATGATCACGGTGAACGGGAACTTCGCCATGCCGACGACCATCGGCTTGCCCGCGCCATCGCGGACCATCGACATGCCGGGCGTGGCGCCGACGGTGTTCGCAACCTCGGCCGGCCCGGTCCGGATCGAGGTGTTCTCCATGAACATCGGGACGTCGTAGGTGCCGAGGATCTTCTTGGCGATGCGGGTGTCGCTGGGGACCTCGCTACGGATGATCGTGTAGCCGAGGTTCGCGCCGTTCGTGCCCATCGCAGCGAGCGCGGCGGTGCGCGCGTTCAAGAGGTCGGCCTGCACCGTGGAGCGCGAGCGCGTGGTGAAGTCCCACGCGACCACCAGGTCGGTCTTGGCGATGCCGTGCGTCTGGAGCGCCGCGAAGATGTCCGTGTAGCGCGGGCGAACCTTCTCGAGCAGCGGATGCGAGGTCTTCTTGCCCGTGACGAGCGCGGTGAAGCCCTCCGACACGGGGAGGTCGCCACCGCCGGCCGCCTTGAGCGTCTTCTTGAGCGCGACGACGTAGCGCGTGCTGCCCTTGAGCATCGAGGCCGAGCGGATGAACATCGCCTGGCTCGCGGGGGTCGCAGCCGTGGCTGCGTCGAGCTCGGCGAAGTGCGGGACGAGCTCGCCGGTCGACATGTCGATCAGCACCGTCGTGCTCGCGGCCGTCAGGCTGGCGGGGATGTCCTTGTGGCTGACGAGTCCGGTGGGATCGACGCCGGCCTCGAACGCGATGAGCATCGGCGCGGCCGACGAGAAGCCGTCGTGCTTGTTGTAGATCGCGGGGCTCACCTCGATGCCGTCGTAGTTCGATGGCAGCGCGCCGGCCGGCACATCGATGCGGCGGCCGGTCTCGGTCGTCGAGTCGTCGGTCTCGTAGATCGACGCCGGCCACGGCGTGACGCAGCCACTGCCGTTGAGCGGGTTGCATTCGTCGGGCGTGGCGAGGTCGTTGTCGTTGTCGCCGCAGCCGATGATCAAGCTGGAGATCAGAAGCAGTCTACGCATGCTGCGCGGACACTAGGACAACTCGGGCCTGGGAGGGAAAAAGACTGGGACCTTTCACCGCAGTGACGGAACGCACCGCGCTAGCATCCAAACCGGCGTGGACACGATTCCGTTCTATCCGGTCAACGACTTCGGTCCCCTGATGAAGGGGATGGTGATCGGTGGAATTGGGATTCTCCACGTGTTCCTGGCCCAGTTCGCGATCGGCGGCGGCCTGCTTCTCCTCTACTTCGAGCGCCTCGCCCAGCAGGGCAAGGAGCCGGATGCCCGGCGGTTCGTCGACGGGTACTTCCAGATCCTGGTGCTCGTCAGCTTCGTGCTCGGCGCCCTGACCGGCGTCGCGATGTGGTTCACCACGATCCAGGTCGGCGCCCGCACGATCGGGCTCATGGTCGACCAGTTCCACTGGCTGTGGGCGAACGAGTGGGTCTGCTTCAGCGTGGAAGTCGTCGCAGGCTACGCGTTCGTCCGCGCCGGCAAGCGGCTCGGGGATCGGGCGCGCATCGGGCTGCTTGCCCTCTACGCGACCGCCTCGTGGCTGAGCCTGTTCTGGATCAACGGGATCCTCAGCTGGCAGCTCACGCCGGGGGACTACTTCGAGAGTCACAGCGTGTGGGCCGGCTTCTTCAACCCGAGCTTCTGGCCGTCGCTGATATTCCGCACTGCGGTCGCGATGGCGCTCGCCGCCCTGGCCGCATGCCTCGTGATCAACACGCTCGACCTCCAGCGCGATCGACGCGCGGCGCTGATCCGCCGGGCCTCGCGCTTCGCACTGCCGATGGCGCTGATGCCACTGCTCGCGCTGTGGTACGTGGCCGTGATCCCCGAGGACAGCCGGTCGTGGCTGATGGGCGGCAGCATCGCGATGACGATGTTCGTCGGTATCGCGGCCGGCGCGTCGCTGCTGATCGGCGGCTACGCGGTGGTCGGCCTGCTGATCAAGCGGCTCTACGTCAACGGCGCCACGGCGCTGCTACTGCTCGCCCTCGCGTTCGGCGCGACGGCCGCGGGCGAGTTCGTCCGTGAGGGCGCACGCAAGCCGTACACCGTGCGCGGCATGCTGTACTCGACCTCGATCACGCCCGATGAGGTCGCCGAGCTCCGCCGCACCGGCGCGACGGTCACGGATCCGTACCCGCTGCGCGATGCTGCGAGCTATCCGACCGAGCAGCTGCGTCGCGGCGCCAAGGTCCAGCGCGCGCTGTGCGACGCGTGCCACACGATGAGCGGTGCCAACGGCCTCACGCACCTGACCGCGACGTGGACCGACATGCAGATGCGGCTCAACATCGCGAAGCTGCAGCGCACGAAGGGCTTCATGCCGCCGTTCGCGGGTAACGCCGAGGACGTCGAGTCGATCGTGCAGCTGATCAAGTGGGTCCGCGGCGGCAAACCCAAGACCTGGCCGGAGATCACGGATCCCGCCGCGCTCGCCGAGATCACGCGCTGGCTCGACGAGGCCGGCACCACGATGGGTGGTCACTGATGTGGCCGTTCGATAGCGGCGGCCTGCTCCTCGCGCTCTACGTCGCGACGCTCGCGCTGCACGCGGTGTTCATCGGCTACGTCGTTGCGGGCACCGCGTTCGCCCTGGTGCGCAGCGACAGTCCGGTCGCGGCAACCGTGCGTGACCGCCTCCCATTCATGCTCGGCTGCGGCATCACCGCCGGTGTCGCGCCGCTGCTGTTTCTGCAGCTGCTGCATCAGCGGCGCTTCTACACCGCGAACCTCTTGATGGGGCCCCGCTGGATGGCCGTGGTGCCCGCGCTCATCCTCGGTTTCTACGCACTCTATGCGGTCAAGACGCCGCGGTTCGAGCGGTATCGTCGTGCGCTGCTCGGGTTCGCGCTCGCGTGCTTCACCTTCGTCGCGTACTCGTGGAGCGAGCTACACGAGCTGATGCAAGCCGACTCGTCGTGGCAGGCGTTCTATGCCGCAGGCGATCGCGTGTTCATCACCGGATCGATCCTGCCGCGCCTCGTGCTGTTCGGTGGCGCGATGGCCACCACGTTCGCGATGGTCGCCGCGTGGTCCGCCGACATAGCCGGCCGCAAGCAGCTCGCGCTCCTCGCGGTGCTCGGCCGCGTGGTCTCGCTCGGTGGCGCGATCTGGCTGTGGCGCGCAGGCTTCGATCCGCAAGGCCCAGCGCGCGCGTGGGCGTTCGTGCTGATCGCGGCGGTCGTCGTCGATATCGGCGCGTGGGCACTGATGCTGCGTGCGCCGTCGGACCGCTTGCTCGGCCTCGCAACGGCCGCGGGCGCCAGCGCGATCGTCGCCGCATCGATCCTGCGCGAGGCGCCGCGCGTCGCGCTGATCGAGCCGACGCACGAGCTGGCCGCCAATGCGGGCGGCATCGGGGTGTTCGCCGTTGCCCTGGTCGTCGGCATCGCGGCGATCGCGTGGGTCGTGCGAACCGTTCGCTAGGAATCGCGGACCTCGGCCGGCGATTGCTCACATCCTTTATCCCGTGCCTCGGAGCACTCGAACGCGTCGAGAAGAACCCAGAGCGATGGCCGATCTATCCGCACCTGAACGCGGGCGTTCGGATACAGCATCGACAGGTCGCTGCTCATCGAGCCGACCACGTCATCGTTGGCCGTTAGCGTCGCGGTTCGCGCGCGTGCCGTAGGACAGATCCACGAAGGTCAGCTCGTCGGGAGAGACGGCCAGCGACGCGCCCGGATCACCGAACTCGAACGTCGTCAGCGTCTCCGGCGGATCAACACGCTGCTGAGCGTGGCGCGTGTAGAGCGCCGCAGGAGGGAGTCCCTGGCCGAGTTCGTGAGCCAGTACACGCTGAGCCCGTCGTCTGCGAACGTGAAGTGATCGGGGGTGATGCCGGGATGCTGGCCGACGAACGAGAAGTTGTTCCCGATGCGCTCGTACTCGTGGAGGGTCGGTACCGTGAGCGGCGTGACCATCACGTAGAGCCGGTCCTCGCTCGGGGACAGCTGCGCGCATGCAAACCCGACGCGCCCGCCCACCGCATGCCCACGATAACAACCGTGGGATGGAGCGGCGACTACGCTTCCTTGGACGCCTTGAAGGACCGATAGTCGGTGAACAGCGACGCGATGATCGTGCCGACGCCGACGGCGATGTGGGTCATCGCGACGCGGGGCGAGGACTTCCAGTAGCCGAGCGCGAAGGGCAGGGCGATGCACGACGCGCCCCACAGGTAGTCGGCAGTCTCGTGCGCGCGGATCGGGATGATCTTCGCGATGCTGAGCCGGTAGTCGGTCATCAGGGAAACGCCGATGACACCCGCGCCGAGCGCCATGCTCGCCCAGCACGCAGCGTCGTCGTCGTGGTCCATGAACCAGCCCGACGCGACCGCGAGGCCACCAGCGTAGTCCATCATCGAGTGCACGTCCTGCGGGATCCAGCGCTTGATCGGGAGGACCTTGAGGAGCGGTGGTGCCGGTTCTCCGACGCTCAGCGTGCGCTGGTCGTGCATCGGTGCGAACGGTCCGTTGGTCTTGCGGGGCATGTCACTGTTGATCTGGGACGCCATCACACTCTCCTTGATCGTTTCGGAGGATGCGGTGCATCACTCGTGCCCTCGGCGGAAGACCTAGGTCAGCGCGATTGCAACGGCGTTCATCACCGCAGC
>JBBQFU010000390.1:0-6405 GCA_038322185.1 Haliangiales bacterium | reverse complement strand
CGCGACCGCCGTGAACTCGCCCGTCTTGTCGTCCGACTCCGGCGCCTCGACGGGAATCGCCGGGTCCGAGGCAGCGGCGCGATCGAGGTCGAGCATCTTCGCGGTACCGACGTAGTCCGTGGTCTCGTACCTCGTGATCTTGCCGATCTTCTTGACGATGCCCGCCATGCGCTCTGCTTCGCTCAAGATGACGCCAGCTGCCCGCAGATGAGGAGCATCAGCTGCGCTCTGCCGCTGAATCAACTGGGTGTAGCCGATGATCGACGTCAGGGGCTGATTTAACTCGTGTGCGGCAGCGCCCGCGAGCTCGGCCACGAGTGCCTGCTTTTCCGACAGCTGGAGCTTTTGCTGGGCATCGAGGAGCCGTTGCTCCATGCGGATGCGCTCGCGGAGGTCGGTGAGGATACCGACGGTGGCGACCTCCCGCTCCCGCTCGTAGACCACCGAGGCGGTCATGCTGACCGGCACGGTCTCGCCGGTGGCGATCTTGACCTCGCGGCGGGTCTGCTCGAGCCGGCCCACGCCACCGTACGAGGTCGAGCGCAGCATCCGCATGATCTGGCGGGCCGCGCCCTGCTCGTAGAGCTCCCACACCGGCTTCTTGCCGATCACGTCGCGGGCGCGATAGCCAAACAGCCGCTCGGCGCCCTGGTTGAACAGGATGATCTGGCCCTTGAAGTCGGCAGCGATGATCGCGTCGACGGTGGAGTCGATCAGGCGCTCGAGGAACTCCTTGGTCGACCGCAGCTCGTGCTCGAGCGCACGCTCCGCCGTGACGTCGCGAAACGCGAGAATCACGGCGCCGGTGCCGGCGAGTACCGTCGAGGTCGAGGCCGAGACCCAGACGGGAGATCCGGACGTCGTCGACAGCTCGAGGTCGAACCCGTCGACGTTCACGCCGGCAAGCACGCGAGAGATCGCGTCGGCAACCTGCGCACGCTGGTGATCGGGGACCAGATCGATCAGCTCGCTACCGAGCAAGCCGTCACGCGCGAAACCGGTGATTCGCTCCGCCGCACGGTTGACGAACAAGATCCGGCCCGCGTCGTCGAGCACCACGACCCCGTCAGCGCCGGCCTCGAAGTGCTCCTTGAGCGAATCGATGCCGCGCAGCCGGCGCTCCGCCTCGTAGCGCGAGCGCGAGATGCGATGCGTCTGATCGCGCAGGCTCTCGAGCACGGCACCGTGGCGCAGGTGAGCTGCGGTGATGCTCGAGATCAGCTTGCCGAGCTCCACGCCGCGCGGCCCGACATGGTTCACGCCCGGCATCCGCTTGCGAAGCAGCATCGCGCCGAGCGGCCGGCCGCGCCATTGCACCGGGAACACGGCGACACCGCGCACGTTGCGCTGCACGAGCTTGTCGGAGATCGACGCGGTGACGGTGTGTGTGAGCACGTCGTCGATCAGTAGCGGCGCACCACTGCGCATGCCCTCGAGCACCTCGGGGTACTCGCTGATCAGCAGCGTGAACCGCGCCATCGGCTCGGCATCGCTCGCCGCGATCACGAACGCGTGGTCCGAGCTCTCGATGTGCGCGATCAGCGACGCGCGCTCGAACCCGAGCACGCTCGCGGTGATCTGCAGCACCTGGATCAGTGCCTCGGAGTCATCGCCATCGGCCGTGAGCACGTCGTTGATGCGCGTCAGCGCATGCGCGCCCGCCGCATCGCGGCGCGACAGCTTGATCATGTTGCGCGCGCGTGCGAGCAGCATCGCGCTGGGGACCGGCGAGCGGATCACGTCGGTCGCACCCGCCGCGAGCGCGCCGGCCGGCATCGTCACGGGAATCGCCGGCACCATCGCGAGGATCGGAATCTCTGCCAGCGCCGGCACGTCGCGCGCTTCGGTCACCAGCTCGAGCACGGTCTCGCCGATGACGATGAGCAGTGCGGGAAGCCCATCCGTGGAGGTCAGCTTGGTGACGCCGTGCGCAGTCAGCCCACTCCCCGTCAGCTGCGAAACGATCGCCGCGCGCTCGTCATCGCTGCCGCCGATTACGACGATGGGAGAGGTCTCCACGCCGGGTCAGGCTACCACTGCGGGCCCCCGGCTCCCCAGGGCTACTTCGCGCTGTACGCCGTGAGCGCCGCGGCGAGCACCAGCTTGACCGGGACGCCATGCACGCGGGCGGCCTTGGCACACGCCTCGTACTCGGGTGCCGCGTTGCGGACCACGTCGCCGTCGAGGGCGACCTTGACCGGAATGAGGCCGTAGCGAGTCTCGACCTCGACCATCTTGCGGGTCAGCACGGTGCGGTGCAGCTCGGTGAACCGGACGCCGATGGTCGTGGTCTCCCGGAGCATCGTCGCGATCACCTCGTCACGCGCGTCGAGGTCACACAGCGCCGACAGGGTGAGGGCCGGCCTGCCCTTCTTCATCGTGATCGCGGTCCACCACACGTCGAGCGCGCCCGCGGCGAACAACGCGTCGCTGGCCGGGCCGGCCAGCTCGGGGCTCATGTCGTCGATGTTCGCGTCGACCTGCCAGACGGTGTCGCCACGGCTGACGACGGCGCCCGACGGCGACAACAGGAACGGTGCAGGCACCCCGCTGCTCGCCGGCACGAGGTTCGCGGCTGCCGCGGCAACCTCGCTCGGTAGCCGGGCCGGTGCGATCGCGACCGTACGCAGCACGTTGGGCCGATCGGCGAAGTCCGCATCACCGGCCCCCCAGCCCACGGCGATCACGCGCCCCGCCGGCGCTGGCTTCCAGCTCGAGACCGTCGCGGCGAGGATTGCAGCGCCCGTCGGCGTGCACAGCTCGCGCGGCAGGCCGCCATCGGCCATCACCCCGCCCGCCTCGCGCAGGACCTCGAGCGCCGCGGGTGCCGGCACCGGCAACGTGCCGTGTGCGCTCTTGAGCGTGCCGTGTCCCATCGCGACGCTTGCACAGGACACCGACGCAGGACGCAGCCAGTCGAGCGCTGCGGCGGTACCGACGACGTCGACGATCGAATCGATCGCGCCGACCTCGTGGAAGCGAACCTCGTCGATCGTCGTGCCGTGCAGCTTGGCCTCGGCACGCGCGAGCCGGTCGAAGATGTCGAGCGCGCGCAGGCGAGTGCCCTCGGTGAGCGGTGCACGTGCGATCTGCCACCGGATATCGGCGTAGTGATAGTGCGCGTGACTGCCATGATCGTGCGAGTGCGGTACGCCGTCGCCGTGCGCGTGCTGCGGCTGCCGTTCGTGGACCTCCTCGAACTTGTCGCCGAGCTCGTTCAGGTGGACGTGGTGATCATGGGTCTCGGCGCGGAACTTGATCGCGACGAACTTGCCGGCCTCGGTCGCGGCGCGCTTCTTCGGCGCACCCGGAGCTGCGGGGACCGCGACCAGCGCGGCCTTCGCCGGCTGGGGGAGGATGTGGCCGGTGGTGTCGACCTTGACGTCGGCTGCCGCAATGCCGCCCTTGACGACGCGGTTCACGACGAGCCGCGCGCGCCCGGCGCCGATCGCGTCGAGCGCGTCGCCGATCACGTCGAGCGGAACTCCGAGATCGATCAGCGCGCCGAGCATCATGTCGCCGGCCGCACCGCTCGCACAGTCGACGTGCAGGTGCTGGCCGCGCGGATCGGTGGGTACCGCGTTCGGATCGACCGTCGACGCTTTCGCGCCCCCCATCGTCCCGACGAGGGTGTCGCTCACGGGGCGATCGCTATGTCCCACGGTGCACCAATCGAGCGATCTTAACCGCAGCCACGGCCGCGCCGACCCCGTTATCGATGTTCACGACCGTGATTCCGGGAGCGCACGCCGACAGCAGCGCGCCGAGGGCGACCAGCCCGTCGACCGACACGCCGTAGCCCACGCTGGTCGGCACCGCGATCATCGGCCGATCGATGAGACCGCCCAGCACCGACGGCAGCGCCGCCTCCATGCCGGCCACCGCGATCACGACCTGGGCCTGGCGGATGTCGTCGAGGCGCGCGAGCAGGCGGTGCAGCCCGGCGACGCCGACGTCGTTGATGCGGATCACGCGGGCACCGAGGAACTCGGCGACCAGCGCCGCCTCTTCGGCCACCGGCACGTCGCTCGTCCCGGCACACACGATCGCGATGGGTGCAGCCGGCGGGCGCTCGCCAGGCGCGCCGAGGATCACGATGCGCGCGAGGTCATGCACCACGGCCTCGGGCAGCAGTGCGCGAACCTCGGCCGCCTTGGCTGCATCGACGCGCGTCGCGATCGCGCCGTTGCCGCGTGCGGCCAGGGCCCGCAGCGCCGCAACGATCTGGTCCGCCGTCTTGCCCGCCCCGAATACGAGCTCGGGTACGCCGGTTCGGAGCTCGCGATGCGGATCGACCACGATCGCCTCGGACACCTCGGCGTACGGCAGCGCAGCGAGTTGCTCGGCGGCAGCAGCGGGCGCGAGCGTGCCCGCGCGTACCTCGTCGAGGAGCCTCAACAACTGCGTGCGATCCACGGCAACCTGAGCTTACTTCTTGCGTCGAGTGATGCGCACGGCCTCGATGGCTCGATCTGTCGCTGCGACAATTTCGATGGTCAGCGGGCCGATCACGAGCGTCTCGCCGGTGTCGGGGATGCGACCGAACTTCTCGATGAGCAGGCCTGCGATCGTCTCGTAGTCGTCGCTCTCGGGCAGCCCGAGGTCGATCGCCTCGTTGACCCGTTTGACGCTCGTGCGCGCCTCGATCCGCCACACGTTCGGCCGCTCGCTGCGGATCGGCGACGGCTCGACATCCGATTCGTCGTCGATGTCGCCGACGATGATCTCGAGCAAATCCTCGATGGTCACGATGCCGACCGCGCCGCCGTACTCGTCGACGACAATCGCGAGGTGCTGCTGGTCGCTCTGCAGCTGGACCAGCAGGTCACTGGCCTTCATGGTGCCCGGAACGTAGGTCGGTGGGTGGGCGAGGTCGGCGACCGTCTTGGCTTCGCTGGACTTGTTGGTCGCGGCCTGCAGGATGTCGAACACGTGCACGATGCCCACGACGTCGTCGACGCGGTTGCGATAGATCGGCATGCGCGAGTGCTGCTTGTCGGCGACCTCGAGCGCGGCTTCTGCCACCGGCGCGTCCTCGGGGAGCGCGGTGACCTCGGACAGGTTGACCATCAGCTCGGCCGCCTTGTACTCGGACAGCTCGAACACGTTCGCGATCATCTCGCGCTCGTCGGCACCGATCTCGGGGCGGTCGCTCGTGGGCTCACTCTCGATGAGCAGCGCGAGCTCGTCGCGGGTGACAAACGCCTTCTTGCGATCGGTCTTGGTGATGCGGGTCAGCAGGGCCGCGTATCCGCCGACGATGGCGACGAGCGGACGCAACACGAACGACGCCAGGCGCAGCGGCGTGGCGAGCTTGTCGACCAGGCTGTCGGCGTGCGCCTGCACGATCGCCTTCGGGACGAGGTGGCCGATCACGAGCAGCGGTGGCACGAGAATCAGCGGAGCCCACATCGGCGACACTCCACGCGCGATCAGCTCGATCGCCAGCACGAGCACGGCGACCATCGTCGCCAGGTTCGCACCGACCAGCGTGGTGGCGAGCGTGACCTGCGGGACCGCGAGCATGCGCTCGGCACGGGCTGCGTTGTCCGCTCCGCCCGCTGCGCGCGTGCGAAGGGCATTGCGGTCGCACGCCGACATCGCGACCTCCGCGCTGACGAAGAAGCCTTGCACGAACATGCAGCCGAGCAGCATCGCGACGAGCTGGCCCGTCGAGATCATGGCTTGTCTCCCTGCGCGCGCAGATCGTCGATGTCGACAGCCGGCGGCGTGACCTCGTCGACCGGATGGATCGGCCGAATTCGTGGAGCGACGTCAACGTCAACGTCAACGTCCACGCGCTCGATGGGGCCCGTCTCGAGGACCGGACCGGTCTCGAGAATCGACGCGGTCTCGACGATACCCGCGATCGGCGTGCGTGCCCGCGCTTGCTTCATGTTCGGCATCGACTGCTGCAGCGCTGCACGCTCGTCGCGCAGCACGCCGAAGATCTGCGCGAGCAAGTCGTCCATCGTGACGAGGCCGAGCACCTTGCCGTACTCGCTGACGACGACCGCCATGTGGACCTTCTTCTGCTTGAAGGTCAGGAACAGGCGCTTGACTGGCGTGGTGCGCGGCACGAACAGCGGCTCGTGCAGCAGCTCGCCGAGTGGACGCCCCATCGGCTGCCCGGCCGCGACCCGCACGAGGTCCTTGGCGTTGAGGATGCCGCGGACGTTGTCGAGCGACTTCTGGAAGATCGGGACGCGCGAGACCCCACGCGCCGCGAGCTCCTTGACGAGGCGCTGCATCGGCAGGTCGTAGGACAGCGCGAAGATCCGCTCGCGCGGCGTCATCACCTGGCCGACGTTCTTGTCGGAGAACTCGAACACGCGATGGATCATGCGCCGCTCGCGAGCGTCGACCTGGCCTTGCGCCGAGCCGGCGTCGAGCAGCGTGCGGAAC
>JBBQFU010000389.1:0-6413 GCA_038322185.1 Haliangiales bacterium | reverse complement strand
TGCCCGCCGTGCTCGCACCCGTGGTGACCGCGCCGACGAAGCTCGCGTGCGTCGCGCACCATCATACCGGCGACGCCTCGTTCCAGCTCTCGGTCCGGCCGCCACCGGCGGGGATCTACGCGAGTGCCACCGCCGACCTGCGTAGCACGTCGAGCGAGGTGACCCTCGATGCGTTCAAGTGGGACGGCAAGGCTCGCAGCTCGGCGGGATCGCTCCGCGCGGCTGCTAGCGAGGGCAAGGTCGCGGTGCGAGGCGACAAGCTCGTGGTCTCACTGACCGCGGGCAATGCGCCGCGTGTCGTCGCGATCGCGTTCTCGAGCGGCAACCAGCTCGGTGCCGCGTTCGTACCGATCACCGGCATCACGACGATTCCGGTCGAGTCGGAGCCCGGTGCGAGCGTTCAGGTGTGGATTGCGGGTCGGTGGTTTGGTCCGGTCAAGACGAAGGGCAGGATCGCCAAGGTCCCGATCGAGGTGCCATCGGGCATCACGCACGGCGTTGCCCGCTCGACCGGTAAGGCCGGGTACGTCACCGACGCAGTCACCGATCTGAAGATTCCGGCGCTACGGCGCCTGGCCGCCGTGCTGACGCGCTCGACGATCCGCGTCGAGGAGTCCGCTGTGATCGCGATCGCGATCGCCGGAGCTGACGGCCGACCTGCACCGACGTCGATCAAGGTGACCGCCCGAGCCAAGGGCGGCAAGGTTGGCACCGCCCAGGCGCTCGGCCGTGGCTTGTGGTCGCTGCCCTACACCGCACCTCGTGCGCCCGGCTCCGATCAAGTGACCATCCAGGTCGACGGCGATCCACGCGCCGGCACGGCCGATCTCGATGTCGAGATCGCGGCCGGCAACGTCGCCGAGCTCACGCTTGACGTGCCACCGGGCCCGTACGAGCCGGGCGCGACGATCAGCGGCACCGTGCGCGCGGTCGACGCAAGCGGCAATCCGGTGCGCGATGCGGTGCTCACGGCGACCATTGGCGGTAGCCCACTCACCGTGACCCCTGGTGATCCGATGACGTTCAGCGGCAAGATTCCCGAGAAGCTGCCCGCGGGCGAGCTGATCGTCGAGATCGGCGGCGCAGGCGTGCGCGCGCAGAAGACCGTGAAGGCCGGAGGCGTTGCCAGGACGGCGAGCGTATCGGCCACCGTCGATGGCCGCCATGCGATTGCTGACCTCGTGATCCTCGATCGGTTCGGGAACGTCGCACCGGAGGGTAGCTTCGAGATCACCGTCGAGGGCGGCACGCTCACGGGCATCACCCGCAGCGGTCGGAAATACCGTGCGTCGGTCGCCGCCAGTTCCGGCTCGGCACCCGCGCACCTCTTCGTGCGTGCCCGAGGCGCCGTGCTCGCCGAGCGAGCCATCGAGTTCGAACCGCCGCCGCACGCGTTCGTGCTCGGTGTCTTCGCCAGCGGCGGCTGGACCGACAACCTCGGTGTGCTCGCGGGACCTCGCGGCAGCGCCGGGCTCGTCGTGCGCCGCCAGGTCGGCCCGATCGAGCTCGCGCTCGTTGCCGGCGTCGACGCGATGCGATTCAAGGACACCACGCAACTCACGATCGATGGCACCACGCGCAGCGCCAATCAGTCGATCGTCGGACTTGGTTTTCAGGCGTTGCTGCGGGCGCGCCTTCGGCTGACTCGGCGAATCGGCATCGCGGTCGCTGGCGGCATCGTGCCGATGCGCGCGCGTGTCACGTTCGACGGAGGTACGTCGCTCATGGAGTCATACGACGAGGGCGTGCTCGGCGTGCGCGGTCAGCTGCACGTCGATCTCCGCCTCGGCCCCGGGCGGGTGTTCATCGGTGGCACGTACGGCAAGGCGAGGCTCGCCGACGGCGTGGTCGTCGGTCAGATCGACGGTGGCGGCGCGGTCGCGGGCTACGAGTGGTGGTTCGCCGACTTCGGTTGGTGAGCCGCTACTGCAGTACGGCCGAGATCACATCGAGCTGCGCGAACTGACCATCGTACGGATCCGGTGTCGTCGTGACACCCGGGATCGTGATCGGTTGTCCGGCGGCGTCGTAGTTGCCCCACTGCAAGCCGTCTTGGCCAGCCGCCGTGTACGTCAGCGTCGCGTCGCCATCGACCGGGAAGCTCACGGTGTAGTCGTACAAGAACGAGCGCCCTGCGGTCGGCGTGCCGCCGTTGAGCCAGTAATGCTGCGCCGGCGACGAGACAATGATCGAGTAGACGTTGTTCCCGAAATCGGCCTGCAAGCCGCCGACGTACCAGCCGCCAGGCCCGGCGGTGCCACCCCCATAGCCGAACGCCTCCATCACGCCGCGAATGCGAACCGTGACGACATAGCGCTCGGCGCTCGAGCCGGTGAGCGTCTGGTCGTTGGTGAGCAGCGGAGCGCAGTTGCAGTTCTTGTTGCCGAGATTGTTGAGGCACGGCAAGAGCCAGCGCTGGCCCGTCATCGCGAACGGGGATGGCTGCGCCGGCATCGCATCCAGTCCTGACGGCATGACGTCGACGACGGTGTAGCCAGCGGTCAGCGTGTCCGTGCGATCGCCGAGCTGCACGCTCACGTCGTACAGCCCGACTGGGAGTCCGGCGGGCACGGTGCCGTCGAGCGTGCTCTCGTCGCGGAGCACCGCGCCGGTCAGCTGGACGGTGCCGATCGCGACCGCAACCTCGCCGATCCTTGCGGCGCCGTTGTCGATGTTGCTGTGAACCGGCCGCTGGAAGTTCCGGCCGACGATCCGCACCGCGACCTCCGTCGTGTTCGTGTCCGACGCAGGCTCGACGCGATCGATTGCGACCGCGCCGGGTGCGCCCGGCAACGTACACGCGCCGACGCAGATCAAAGCGGCTGCCGAGCGAACCACGGCTCCACCATATCGCACCCCGCGCGCTGGCGTGGTGTAGGCGAAGAACCCAGGTTGTCCCGGTGCCGCGGTGTCGTTCGGCGTCGCGGAACTGCTCGGCCGACCGGTTCGGTCGCCGCGAAGCCGGCAAC
Organism: Haliangiales bacterium; assembly: GCA_038322185.1. Classification (GTDB taxonomy): domain Bacteria; phylum Myxococcota_A; class Polyangia; order Haliangiales; family Haliangiaceae; genus JABFXX01. Next base: position 3,444 of record JBBQFU010000389.1, on the reverse strand, counting down.
ATCTTTGGTTGCCCGCGAGCGGGCGCCGCTGCGTACGGCTGAGGTCCGGTGACGGTCCCGATGACTCTGGTCGCACTGCGCCCGGCACATCACGCCGGATCCCCGCCGAGCAGCACCGCGACATCGAGCTCGATCGCATCAAACGGCTCGGCACGAACACGCTCGTGCTCTTCGCACCGCAGCGCGACGAGATAGCCATCTGTGGCATGACGGTGGACCGTCAAGGTGCGATCGACCTGATCGATGATCCAGTAGTGCGGCACGCCGGCCTGATGGTAACGCCTCGGAGCACGCTCGCGGCGCCAACTGGCCAGGTCCGGCCGATAGCCGCGCCCGTCGAGCACGACGTCTACTTCGGGCGCGATCCACCAGCCGCCCGGGCCACCAGCACCACCTGGCTTGCGATGGAAGGCAGCCGTGATCGCGGTGGCCGTCAGCCCCTGCGGATCCCGTGCTCGATCGTGGGAGCTGCCTTCTCGACGAGCTCGCCATCGATCAGCTCGTACCGCGAGTCCTCGGGCAGCGCGAGCCAGTCGGCGATCGTTTTTGGCTGTCCCTTGGATGCCCTCTCGCTCACGTGATCACCGTAGCACGCGCCCTACCTGGGCCGATGATCCGCGATAGTCCGGCGTCCAGAGCGCGCACCTGTGTCGGCGACCGTTCGGTAGGTGTCGCGCTGTGCTCGTCAGGGACAACGCCACCAGCAGTCGTCGTCATCGCACCCCGTGTGCCCATCACCATCGAGGTCCTCACCGGCGATGCAGCTCTCGAGCGGCGTCGAGCTGTGATGGCCCACGCCGTATACAGCGCGCCGAGCGGTCACCACCAGGGCTTCAGCGTGGATCGGATCATCGGCCAGCAGGAGGCTCCCAGTCAGCATCGGTTCGAAGCGGCGCCATACATCCCCGGTGCGCTCCCAGCTGCCGCCGAGCGCAGCCGAGACGAACAAGAGAGACCCGCGACTCGAGAGCGGAACCACAAGGTACGCGCTGCTCTGCGCGAACGCGAAGACCTCGGTCCACGTGCTGCCATCCAGCTCGTAGACGTGTGATCCGTTCGCGAGGACGATGGCGACAAGGCGCTCGTGAGCCGGGTCGAAGGCGAGTCCGCGGCCGGCACCGGATGGCAGCGGAACGTCAAAGGGCAGCCACGCCGTACTGCTGCGCATGTACAGGGCTCCGGTCGTGCTCATCGCGATCAGCGCGCCTCGCGAGGGATCGAAGATCATCGAGTGAAAGCTCGCGACCGGGTTCGTCGTGACGGACTGCCAGACGCCGCCTACGAGCTCGGCCATCTGCGTGCCGTCGAACGCCACCACGGCCTCGCGGGTCGGATCGTACGTGAGCCAGGGAGACGCGCCCCATGGTGGACTTGGCGGGCCCGGTGTCCACGTCTGTCCACCCCAGATTGCGCTCTCACCGTTTTGGTTCAGACCAAGGACACCGCCGAGCGGGGGGACGGCGACGATCGAGCTAACGGCGAACGGCGCGAATCCGACGGGGTCGCGCCTGGTCCACGCATTTCCATCGAGGGTCCAGACCGAGAATGGGTTCAGGAGAGTGTCGAGCGCGATGATGCGGGCGGCAACATCATCATAGAGGAGGAAGGCACACGACGCGGTTCCGATCAGGTTGGGCACGGCCGTCCACGTGCCGGCCGCGTCGAGGCCGTAGAGCGTCGAGTTGGCGCACGCGACGACCTGGCTCCGGCTCGCGTCGTAGGTCATCGCGGGCGAGGAGCCCGGGGGATCGTCCAGGCGTCGCCACAACCGGGTCGAGGTTTGAAACGCCCACGTCTGGGCGTTGAGCTGGAGGATGTAGTCGCCACGGCTCTCGTCGAAGGTGGTGCGGTTCACCAGGCCCACAGGTGGACGGACGGAACCCGCGGCCGTCAGAGTCGTCCACGTGTTCGAGGCGCCGTCCCAGGCCAAAACATGGTCGAGATCGCTGGAGTCGTATCCGAGGAATCGCGCATTTGCCGGATCGTAGACCATGTTCGCAGCGATCCGCGTCGTCGACCGCTCGGACCACGTTGCGCCATCCCATTCTTCGACGAGCTCCTCGCTATTGCGACTGCCGAGCACGACCACGCGTTCGCGCGCCACATCATAGGCCACGGAGGTCACGGAGGTCAGCGGGAGGGATGAACCGCACGACCACGCGCCGTCCCATGTGAAGGCGCTGCGAGGTGAGGTTCCAGTCGTGAAGGCATCCACGCGGACGAGCTGCCCACGCGCTCGATCGAATACCACCGGACCGCCTTTGTCAGGAAGCGCGCACTGGCGGCGGATCGAGGTGAGCACCTCGGCCTGGCATGTGGACGAGCATGAGTCACCGGAGCGCGAGTTGCCGTCGTCGCACTCCTCATCGCGTCCTGCCTCACGGGCGCCATCACCGCACACCTCGGCCGACTCGCAATTGCCCGCGCAACCATCGCCGGACACCCGGTTGCCGTCGTCGCAGACTTCGGTGCCAGTGATCAGGCCATCGCCACATCGCGGTTCGAAACAAATGCCGTCAATACACGTGCCGACGAGCCCGGCATAGGTGCATGGATCGCCCGTGACGCTCCCGTCGCACGCGCCGATCTGTTGCGGATCGACGCAGGTCGCGTGAACCAGATCGCAGAGCGTCCCTCGCGGACATAGATCATCCCCGCACTCCACGAGCTCCGCGCGCAGGCAGCCCGTGGCGAGGATGCCGAGCGCGACGAGAACGGGCACGAGCACGCAGGTATCGTATCGCGTTTGGAAGCGGAAACGAACCTACGCGTCGCATGGGGTCGAGTCCCGCCTCGCGCACGAAACGATGTCCGATGTCCGGCAAGCGGTGCACATCGTGTCGCTACGAAATCCTCGTCCCGTTCCGTTGTAAGGCGCGAGGCCTGTGCCCGTCGTGCGCGGGTCGGCGGATGGGCATCAAGGTCGCGCACGTGCGGTCGAGCTCGGGCCGCCCACCGAGCAAGCCACATCGTCACGCACTACGCGGTGGAGGTCAGCGCAACGCGCGCGACCGAGCCGTAGTCAAACCCGTCGCAGGCCACACGGCCCAGGTCAGCTTTGTCGTCTTTGCCTGTAGCTCGGCTCATGTTGGGGCGATGGATTAGGTGTGCCGCCATGAGGTCCGGTCGCGAAGTTCTTCGCAAGGTGGGCTAGACTTTCCACGTGCTGGAGCGGCGCCAGATTCTCGACGGCCTTGCGCGCGTTGCCGAGTTGCTTGCGGCGAGAGGCGTTCAGGGGGAGCTCTGCTTGCTCGGCGGCACCGCCATGGTTCTCGCGTTCAACGCGCGCGCAAGTACCAAGGATGTTGATGCGGTGTTCGAACCTGCATCGGTCGTTCGAGAGATCGCGAGCGAGGTCGAGCGAGAGCGCGATCTGCCGGAAGGCTGGCTCAATGACGCGGCGAAGGGGTTCTTGTCGGAGCGGCACGACGTGATCGAGGGTGA
>JBBQFU010000388.1:0-6438 GCA_038322185.1 Haliangiales bacterium | reverse complement strand
GCAAGCTCGACAAACCGCACGCACTGATCGGGCGTGAGCTCCAGACCTTTGAGGCGCTGGTACTCCGGCTGATAGGGGCGCTTGATCGATCGTGTGCGTCCATCCTGCACGAGCCCCTCCTCGAACTGAGGACGAAACGCGACCGTGGCTGCGTAGATCGTCTGGATCTTCACGTGCGTCGCGCCGGCGGCCGCCGCACCGTCGATCATGCGCTCGACGAGCTCAAACTTACCGTTGTGGTTCTGGCAGAGCTCGGCGATCAGGGCGACGGGTTCAGGCATGTCGCCGCACTGTAACAAATCCGACGAGGAAGACCACGAGGCCTCGTCAGGCGTCACGCGCGAACAATTGTCGGACGAGCGCCAGGTCGAGTGGCCCATCTACGTCGACTGCCGTGTCCGCAGGCACCAGCACCCCGCGGCACGGGTCGCCAACGAGCGTATTGCCGGACATGACGACTGAACGACGGCTTGCGTAGACCGAGCCCGCGCGCCGGTACACCGGAGGTAACACCTGGCGTGGCCTCATGTCCTCGAATCCCTGATCGATGAAGTTGATGACGCGATCACCGTCCACCAGGCGCTTCATACGGAAGGGATGCGTCGCGACTTCTGTGATCGTGATCGCACTCGCGCAGGTCGGGTCGGCGTGTAGTTTCTCGAGACAGGCCGCGATATCGGTGGGGCGGCACAGTGGCGCGGTCGCTTGCAAGAGCACGATCACGTCGTACTGCACGCCGCGCTCGTTCTCCATGTACTCGACCGCGTGCTGCACAACAGGCAACGACGGAACGATATCGCCCGCGAGCGCGGCCGGCCTCAAGAACGGAGCAAGCGCGCCATAGGCACGCGCGACCTCGCCGATCTCCGCGTCGTCTGAAGAGACGACGACGTCGTCAATGACGCCACTGGCGATGGCATGCCCGATCATGTGTGCGAGCAACGGCTTTCCGCCAAGGTCGACTAGGTTCTTACGTGGGATCCCCTTCGATCCCCCGCGCGCCGGTATCACAGCAATGTTCGGCATCAGCTAGTCCAAGGTCACGAGAGCGCGAGGTGGTGATCGGAAGCCACGATCAACCAATTCGAGTACTGAAACGTTTCGTGGTGCTGTCGGTAACGGGACACGCGGCGCGGACCGTCGTGGTGCACCTTGAAAAATTGGTACCCCGAATTGAGGGAGTGAACCAGGTCCCAGACGTCTGCCAATAACGTGCGTGAGTCGATGAATGTGCCCCCGTATTCGAATGCGATCACCTTCACCGCACCTCTGGCAAGCGAATCCTTCGCGCCCCGGAGAACCGCGAGCTCGTGTCCCTCTACGTCGATCTTCATGAAGTCGATGGTTTCGACCCCATTGTCGCGACAGTAGTGATCCAACGCGACAATCTTGATGCTCTCCCGCTCACGAACCTCCAGGCTCGTACCACGTCGCTGGTATACAGAGTTCGTGCCTGCCGCCGCGCCGTAAATGAACAGCTCGGACTCGGCATCGTCAGCACCGAGCCCGGCGTTGACCAGTCGAACCGACTTGGCGAACGACCGACTAGCGAGCTTGGCGTATGTGGCTCCGCTCGGCTCGAACGCGTGATACTCGGCTCGTGGATTGATCGAACAGGCAACCTGTAACCAGTCTCCGACGTTCGCGCCGACGTCAAAGACTACCTGGGCACCAGGTAGCACCAGCTGCATGACACAATGTTCGCCGTTCGTGAACATGTCGCCATCATTGTCCCCGTCGTGCCGATACACGATCTGGCGGCTGAGCCGATATGCCAACCGGCTCGAAGCGGCGGCGGTGACAATGGCCTTTTTGGCTCGCGCATACAGCGTGCGGTTCCTTGTGCTCATGACGTAAAGCGAACCCTCGGTGCACAGACCTAACACGGGAAGGCGGCCGGACAACGCGAACTATCTCGGTACATGCTAAGGAGAGCTGTGCCGGAGTGGACGCTTACCGCACCGATTGCGCTGATCCTGTTCAACCGCCCGAATCAGACACGCCAGGTTTTCGAGACGATCAGGCGTGCGCGCCCCTCCAAGCTTTTCCTCATCGCTGATGGACCGCGTCCCGATCGCCCGGAGGATGCAGCCAAGTGCAAAGCCGCGAGAGCCGAAGTCGAGCACATCGACTGGCCATGCGAGGTCTTCCGCAACTATTCCGATGTGAACCTCGGCTGCGGACGACGTCCGGCCAGCGGCATCAACTGGGTATTCGAACACGAGGAGCGCGCGATCATCCTGGAAGATGATTGCTTGCCGCACCCGACGTTCTTTCGATTTTGCGACGAGATGCTGAATAAGTACGTCGACGATCCGAGGGTCATGCGGATCACTGGTTACAACTGGGACGTTCGCGGGGCTGCACGCACGAGCTACTTCTTCTCGCTGTACGGGCATTGTTGGGGATGGGCCACGTGGCGACGCGCCTGGAAACACTTCGACTACGATATCAACGTCTGGCCCGCTCTGGCGCGCGACCGGTTCTGCGACCAGATGACGCTAAGCCGTAAGACCAGCGACATCTGGGCTGACATTTTCGAGTACACGTACCACTCGGGTAAGCAGCACATCTGGGATCATCAGTGGGCGCTCGCGTGCTGGCTCAACGGTCTGACCATCGTGCCGAGCGTACCGCTCATCTCGAACATCGGTTTTGGCGCCGACGCAACGCACACGACACAACACTCGCGATGGTCGTTCATCAAGGCGAGCGAATTGGAGTTTCCGCTTCGACATCCGTTGTATGTCGCGAGAAATCTCCATGCGGACCGAGCGCTGGAGAAATGTCTCCACGCGCCGGGCTTGCGCACGCGCGCACGTCGCAAGTTGGTCAAGTTACGCGCGCGGCTAACGAGCTGGGGCTAACCGGGTCACGTACATACCTTTTCCTGAGGCGTAGGAACGGCGATTCGACAAAACGGAAGCTGAGGTATCCGGGAACGATCATTGTGGCTGCGAAGCCCATCGCCCATGCACATGCGACATAGAAGTTGTCTAGCGGCATGACGAACTGGTGAATGAGGTCGGCGGCCTTCAAGTAAACGTAAAAATGCAGCAGGTAGATGCTGTACGAGTATTCGCCGAGTCGGCCCAGGAACTGGGAGAGCACGCCGGTCCGCGGCTTGAAACTTGTATCGTACCAAGCAATGCCGATCGCATACGCCGCCCCCTCGATCGTCGGCAGTACGATCCATAGCGGGTCACCCGAGCTGTGCACCTTCCCACCGCGGGAACCAAACCACCAGTAGAACCCCGCGAACACGAGTAGCGTGCCCACCGCGAGCGCATGTTTGGCTTTCAGAAGGTGGCGGTACTTGCACACCACGATCCCGAGAGTGAATTGGTCGATGCGTCCAACGATCGTGCTGTAAGCGAGCTCCTCGATGTCGCCGAAGCACAGGTAGAGCGCCGTCCTGACGACCAGTGCGCCCGCAACGATCAGAAGTGGCAACGTGCCTCGACGTCGCGATAACAGCAGAAGCAGAGGCAACAGCAGGTAGAAGTGGAACTCGACCGTGATCGACCAACCTCCATTCGGGAGTGTCGGAAGCACGGCGCCCTTGGCGATTCGCCACGCGTAGTCGAGAGGAGCTCCTCCCTTCCTGATGATCAGTGCGCCGGAGACGATGATGACGAGGAAGAGCAACGGCAGGAGGCGTACCGCGCGGTTCCAGATGAACGCTCGATAGCGGATGGCCTTTCCATCGAGCAGTCTCGCGAACAAGTAGCCGCTCAGCGTCATGAACAGCGCAACGCCCGTGTGGCCCTCATCGAACACTGACAACGCAAAGATGCTCGGAGCGCCCTCGAACGGGACCGGATAGCCATCAGGCCCGTGCGTGAAGTGCCAGGTGAGGACCAAGAGCGCGCCGAGGGCTCTCACGTGATCGAGCGCGACGTAGTGCTCGCCTGATGACGATTTCATCGTGAACGCAAGCGCGCGTAAACGTCACCCCAGCCGTCGCTGGGCATTGCGTTCAGCTGAGCGAGCATGGCCTCGCCGGTCATCCATTCGTCGTGCGAGAACTGCTTGTCCTCCTCGGACGCGAAGTTGAATCGATAGTCTCCAAGGCGGCCGAGAGTCGCGATGCACTCAGCCGTGTCTGCGATGAACTCGCGGGCAAACTCGAACGACACCGACTCAATCGCCCGGGACAGGCCGGCGAGCGCCTGACCTTCGAACCCCTCGACGTCGATCTTGATGAACTTGGGCACGCCGTGGCGGGCGATCAGGTCATCGAGCGTCACGGCTTTGACCTTGAAGTGTCGCGTCCAGTCACTGGTCGCGAACCGCCCCTCGTGCATCCACTTCTGTGAGGCTGTTGCGATGACGCTCCCATCGGCCGGAGCATGCATCTCGATCGTACCCGGTGCCGCGGCGACGGCGACCTGCTCCACCGAGACTCGGCGTGCGAGCCTGAATCGTTGCACCAGTCGCTCGAAGCAATATGGTTGCGGCTCGATCGCGAGGACGTTACCGCCGAGAGCGCTGAAGACTTCTGTGTAGTCACCGAAGTTTGCGCCGATGTCGTAGACGAGATCGCCTGGGCTGATGAGCTTCGAGTAGAAGTCGATTCGCATCGAGCGCACGGCACGCGATGCTTCGCCGCGACCTGTCACACGCCACAATAGCTGCCGTGCGTGATCGGCCAAGCCGACCCGATACAACACCGCGCGCGCGACGCGTCCTAGCGGGGCCAGTGCCTTCATGCGTGATTGTTTAGCGTCTGCCATCGCTCGAGTCGCCCACCTGTAGATATTGCCATCCCTCGACCTCGATACCCCCTGGCACCCAGCGGCCAATGCGCCATCCGAGGTGGAAACGCGGGGCCACTACGACCTTATCGGGATGGGCATTTAGCCATCCAGCCCACCACGAAAAGCTGCTGTTGGAGATGATGTTCCACCTGCACTTCGCGAGGAGGAGAAGGTCCACCACCGGATCGTTGCCTCGCGCGACCCAGGGGCTTCGATCCGCCAGCTCGCGCTCAGCCCAGTCAGGGTCATCCGAAAACACGGCAAGGCCAACGTCTCTCGGCACAAACTCGAGAGCTTCACGATAGTACCGGGTCGGCAGCAGCCATCCGTCACTCGCGGTAGAAAGCGAGTCGCGGATGTTTGCGTAGTCTCCACGACGGATATGGATCCCGACCATCTCGCCTGGTGCCCGTGGCCAACGAAGAATATTCGCTGTGATCTGTTCCTCGTGGCGCGGTCGTGGCGAGAACCACTCAGCGACGCTTCTGCGATTCCGAGCGAAGTAACCTTCCGATTGAAACCATCCCTCGAGCCACGTGCCGGCGGACACATCCCAGAACGTGTCGTCATACGTTTCTTGGCGCTGCTTGCCCACGGAGATCTCAAGGGGACGAAACGATTTTGGCATCACCGAGCGGCGAAGCGACGGGATCGCGAGCTCCGCGAGGCGACCAGCGATCACGCTCGGTCCACAATGGAAGGCACCGTGCAAAATGCCATTCCACTGAAACTCTTCGCTTCGTGCGAGATACGTTTTCATCGCTGGCACGTCTCGAAGGAAGTGCCCCAGCACCCCATAGCGACGCCCCGTCGTATGTCCTGCCACCACGAGCGCGCAGCCAAGTTTGTCGGCAAGCGTGCGAGCGGCGGCGTACTCGAACATCTGGTTCCCGAGCCGCCCCTTGAGCTGGATTCCAATCATGCGGGCGTTCCCCCGGTGCGGTTGGTCGCGCCTCGCACGAGCCGTAAGCACCTGGCGAACGTCGAAGGCGCGAACAGGCGCAAGGCCGCCACATAGACACTGGCGCCGACCGCTCCCACAATTGCGAGCTGGGCGACATCGGGTAGGCCCGTCGTCAACCGCGCGGCGAGTATCGCGAGCCCGGCCATGGCAGCCGTCGCAATCGCGGGTCCGGCGAGCCCCTTGAGGTGCGCTGTGACGCGCGTACCGAGGGCTCGGGTCACAAGCGCGATTTCGATCGGAACCAGTGCGGTACACGCGATCGTGTGTGCGGCAGCAGCCCATGCTGGGCCGTGTGAGGTCAGGAGAAACACCACGGGGAAGTACACGCAACCGAACAGGATCTGTAGCGCAAGCACGTACCTCGTCTTCGCGACCGACATGATAGCCGCACCATGAGCAATCGAGAGAGCCAGAGGAACACCCGATAGCCCGAGGATTGTCACGACCGGGACACTGTCTGCCCAACGCGAGCCAAGTACGATCATGGTGACGGGTTCCGCGGCGATCGCGAGTCCGACGAAGGCGGGGAAGCACAGGGCGGCGACCATCTCGACGGCCTCGCGAAAGGCCAGCTCGCGTCGCGCCGGTTCTGTGATCCGTGACAGCGAGGTGAACACCACATTGTCGTAGGACTTGTAGAGGATCTGCATCGCGACCTGAACGACGCGCTGTCCCATGACGTAGACAGCCAGACTCACGATTCCCAGAACGTTC
>JBBQFU010000387.1:0-6458 GCA_038322185.1 Haliangiales bacterium | reverse complement strand
GGTGTCGGCCTCGAGTGGGAGGAGATCGATCACGTCAGTCAGATCGAGCACGCGTTCGCATCGAACACCGGTGATGGCCGTCGCTTCAAGCGGCAGGCGATCGACGTGACCGCAATGATGCGCGGCGATCAGATCAACGATCGCGTCGATCTCGTCGAGATGGGCCCCGGCGGCTGCGTCGCCGTGAGCGCTCCCTTCATCGCGCGGGGCGAGCTGGTCGAGCTCGTGATCGACGATGGCGAGAACAGCTACCGTTTTGTCGCGCGCGGCGTGTGGCTCAAGGATGAAGGCACCGACTATCGCGTCGGTCTGCGGTTCGTCGGCATGCCCGTGAAGCTGCACAAGGTGCAGATCAGCGAGCACAAGCAGGACGTCGTCGACCGGATCAGCGTCGCGGCCTGAGAGTCCGTGGTGCACGTGCTCGTGCTCGTCCACGATCTGGGCGCTGGGCCTTGCACGGGGTCGCGGCACGGTCGGCGCGACTCATCGAGCACGAGCACGTGGCACGTGGCACGTGCACGTGTACGTGCACGATCGGCTTAGCGGCGACGGCGGCGCAGCACGAGCGCGAGCACGAACAGGCCAACGCCGAACTGTGCCCACGGCCTGCCTGAGCGGCCGCCGACGCTGCAGCAGCCCGGATCCTCTTCGAGCGGGAGGCACGCGCCGGTGTTGCCAGCCGCCACGCACTCGAAGTCCATCGGACACGATTCGGTGGCGCCGACGATGCAGTCCTCCGAGCAGTACGAGCCCTCGGTGGTCTCGATGCAGCTGTTGGAGACGCAGTACTGGTTGTACTCGCAGCTGTCACCGAGCACGCCGACCGGCGCTTCCCAGAAGCAGCGGCCTTCGCCATCACATTGCTGCCCCGTCGCGCAGGTGGTCGCGCTCGTGCACGCGGCACCCTTGGTGACGCGGACCGTGTTGGATGTGGTGCCGACGCCGAGGTCGTCGTAGGAGATGATCTGGATGTCGATCACGCCGTCGGGCACGCCGGACGGGAACAGCGCGCTGTACATCCCCGGGTTCGGCTGGCCGTTGGTGCCAAAGGCTGCGCCCTTCACGCTCGACCACATATAGCCGTTGAGCCACAGCTCCGACTTCTCGATGCCGCGCTTGGAGCCAGCGGTGAAGCTCACGACCTGGCCATTGCTCGCCGAGCCGTTGTTCGCGGGCGAGGTGACCGACACCGTCGGCGGCGGGATGAGCAGCTGCGGACCGGTGCCGAACACGCCAAGGATCTTTGCGTGCGTGTTCTGCAGGCCACCGCAGAAGCACTCGCGCGGTGCCTCGAACTCGCCGCACTTCGCGGCCTTGTTGCGGAAGAACTTCTGGCCACCGCAGTCGGTGCGGTAGGTCATCGGATCGTTGCACGCGCTCGTTCCGTCGAAGTACTCGAACGAGTGATCGAGACCGAAGTGGTGAGCGGACTCCTGGCCCGCGATGCTGCACATCTCCCAGATGCGCCGCTGCGCGGCATTGGGCGACTGAAAGTAGTAGCTGTTGTTCGCGAACGTGTACGACATCGCGTTGTCGTTCGGATCACAGCTCGTGTGCGCGGGCGCGACGCCGCCGACCTCGGCGGAATCGAGACCGACATCTTCGGACGTGCCACCGATCAGCGCTTCGGTGTAGTTGCCGCTACCGGCCGCCGGCTTGACGTCGGTGACGATGATGTTGAACGGCGAGTAGATCTCCTTGATGCACTGAACGACCGCGTTCCACTCCGCGTCTGCCGCCGTGCCGATCTGCTTGGCGTTGTTCTGGTACTCGCTGAGGACGTGCGGACCGGGCTCGATATAGGTCGACGTATGGTTGCGCGCGTCGTTCGTCGTGCCGCCGGTGACCATGCATCCGCCGCTGCAGCGGTTGAGGTAGAGCACGTTCGACACCTCGAACGGCGGCGCCGACGTGAACTGCTCGGGCGGCGTGACCGCCATCTTCAGCTTGCCCTTGCCGATCAGGGTGCCGGCGGGAAGCTTGCCCAGCTCGCTCTTGGGTTCGGCCGCTGCGGACGCAAAGGTCGAGAGGACGAACAAGGCCGACAATCCCAGTCGCGACATCACGTGGGCATACTACGCGGCGCTCCTGGCTACCAGAATGAACTGCGCCGAGCGTGGGCTGTGTCTCAGCTGCGGTCGCGAAGGCGCTGTAGCAAGTGCATCGTACGAGGGGGCAACGTCTCACCACGCCATGCGAGTGCCCGTGCCAGCACGAGGCCCTTGTCCGCGGCGTTGAGCTGCGGGCGGTGCGCGAACAGACGTTTACCGACGCGGTCGATCTTGTCGAGGATCCGCATACCTCCGTGCCATGTGATCGCGAGCTCGACCGCGAGGTCCGCGCCGACGATATCGATGAGCGGCCGGGCGCGCTGGAACAGCGCACGCGCGCGCGCGACCTCGAAGCGGACGAGATTCCCGACGGCGGGGCTCACCCGGCGCGTCGCGATGTCGGCCTCGCTGACGCCGAAGTGGCGCAGGTCCTCGGCGGGCATGTACACGCGGCCGCGCTCCCAGTCGCTCGGCACGTCCTGGATCAGGCGCGAGATCGCGACGGCGGTCGACAGGTCTTCCGCGTATGCGTGGAGCTCGGCTGCGCGATAGCCGCCGATGTAGAGCAGCAGGCGGCCGACCGGCTCGGCGGCCTGGCGGGTGTACGACAGCAGCTCGTCGAACGTGGCGTAGCGGCGGCGCTCGAGGTCGGTCCGAAAACCGGACAGCAGCTCGGCGAACTCGGTGATCGGCAGGCCGAACTTGTCGACCGTGTCGGCAAGCGCGATGAACACCGGGTGGTCGGCGTGTCCGCGATACGCGGCGTGCAGCTGCTCTTCCCAGCGGTCGAGCTCGCGGGCGCGGCGCCCTTCGTAGGCGGCCTCGTCGGCGAAGTCATCGGCGACGCGGGCAAACGCGAACAGCGCGAAGATGTGCTTGCGCAGTGCGCTGCGCGCGAACATCGAGCCCACCGGGTAGTTGTGATGGCGGGCCCGGCACAGCGCCTCGCAGTAGCGGTAGCAGGCCTCGATCTCGAGCGAGGGCGGCAGCGGAACGGCGAGGGCGGGGGAGCGAACAACACCAATGCGATGGATCACGGCAACTCCTTCAATCGCGCGAGGACTTCGCGCGCACGGTCCGCTTTGACGTCGCCGCACGCCGACAGCTCGGCGGCGACGCGATCGACAAGATCTCCGGTGGCGCCAGCGGCACGGGCGAGCCCGCGCGCGTGGAGCGCCATGTGGCCGCGCTGGATGCCTTCGGTCGCGAGGGCGCGGAGGGCGGCGAGGTTGGTGGCAAGGCCCGCGGCACCGGCGAGCGCGGCAAGGCGATCGGCGTGCGTGATGCCGGCGAGGTCGAGCGTGACGCGCGCCGACGGGTGGCTATGCAGCGAGCCGCCGACGGTGCCGACGGCGAGGGGCATCACGAGCTCGCCCACGAGACCGCCGGCTTCCTCGCGCCACACGCCGAGCGGGCGATACGCACCGCTGCGTGCCGCGTAGGCGTGAGCACCGGCCTCGACCGCGCGCCAATCCTGGCCGGTCGCGACGAGCACGGCATCGACGCCGTTCATGATGCCCTTGTTGTGCGTGGCGGCGCGATACGGATCGAGCTCGGCGAAGCGCGAAGCCGCAGCGATCGAGGCGCGCACATCGGCACCGCCGAGCATCTCGTCCTCGACACGGCAGCGCACGGTGATCGTGCGGCCATCGGTGAGGTTCGACAGGATGCGAAGACCGGCCTGGCCACCGGCGAGCCGCGCCACGCGATCGGCGAGCGCCTCGCACAGCGTGTTGACGAGGTTCGCGCCCATCGCGTCGCAGCAGTCGACGTGGAGGTGAACGACCAGCATGCCGCCATCGGCACCCGCGCTCGCGAGCACGCGCACGTCGAGAGCGACCGGGCCGCCGCCGCGCTCGACGAGCCGCGGCACGAGCGTGCGGGCATCTTCGAGCAAGCTGGCCGCCGCCGCGCGGACGCTGGCCGCACCGGCTTCGACATCGTCGACATGGGTGACCTGGATCTGGCCGATCATCACGGGCGCCGACGCGACCGTGGTGAAGCCACCCGGACGCGTCATGCGTGCGGCGTTGGATGCAGCGGCCACGACCGAGGGTTCCTCGACCGCCATCGGCACCAGCGCGTCCGTGCCGTCGACACGGAAGTTGACCGCGACCGCGAGCGGTAGCGCGTAGACGCCGATCACGTTCTCGATCATCCCGTCGGCGACCTCGAGCGGTAGCGCCCCCGGATCGATCGCGACCAAGCGCGAGCCATCCAGACCCGTGGCTTCGAGCAGGAGCCGCCGGCGCTCGGCGACGCTGAGCCGGTAAAAGCCGGGGAGACGGGACGACACTTGGTAGGGGCTTTTTACTGCGCGTCGGGCTGCAAGTCCACGCCGGTCGTGTCGACGGTCAGAGGCAGTGGCTGGCACCCGGCTTCGATGAGGTAACGCCTGGCTTCCGTTACATCTTCCGTGCTTGGAATCACGGCCACGCCGATGTCGCCGCCGCCCGCGCCGGTGGTCTTCGCAGTACCCCGAAATCGGGCCATGGCCGCCCGGGCCGCGCTCACGCAGGTGGGGACGAGGGAAAGTCGGGTCGCTACCGCGAGTTGGTCGGTCGCGTGAGCCGCCAGCGAGAGGGCGGCGAGCAGCGCGTTACTCGCGATCTCAGGTGCGCGCATTGCGCATGCCTGGCACGCGGCGCGTGCAGCCTTCTCGACCGCCGCGAGCGCTGCATGGACGGCGACCGGGTCATTGTCGCGTGCCTGCTGGACCGCGGCGACCAGAGCCGGGGTGTCGGCCGACACCCCGGTGAAGAACGGGATGAGCGTCAGACCGGCGGGCCACTGCAGCCGGTCTGCGGTGCCGCTGGCAGACGCGATGTTGTGACCGCTCGCGGCGGCATCGCTGGGCCATGCGACCTGATCTGGCGCCGCGCGCTGGAACGCGATCACGCCACCGTGCACCGCGGCCGCGATGTCTGCGCCCGAGCCGCGAGCGCCGCGCGGGTTCTGGGCCGCCGCGTGGGCGGCGCTCGCGATCGACATCACTTGCTCGCGATCGATCACTGGCATGCTCTTGTCGGCGGCGAGTGCGAGCGCCGTTGCCGCAACGGTGACCGCCGCACTCGAGCCGAGGCCGAGTTTTTGCGAGCCGTGATAAAACGGGGTGCTGTCGACGACGATCTCGAGCACTGCACGTGCGGCGGGATGCCCAGGGCCGAAGCAGCGCTCGATCTCGTCGGTGAGCGCGAGCAAGAACGGCGATGAGCCGAGCGGGCCGGCGCGACGCTTCGCGACGACCCGACGATTGACCGCGACAACGAGCGCGGGTGCGCCATCGAGCACGGCGTACTCGCCTGCGAGGATCAACTTGCCAGGTGCAGTAGCGATCACGACGGGGAGAAGTCCTTGATGATCGTAGCCCCTTCGCCGGGCTCGCTGATCGTGGTGGTCACGCCCTCGACGGCACGCAAGGCCCGCGCGACGGCAGGCGCATCATCGGCGCTGGTCAGAACTTTGACGTGCGGGCCGGCATCCATCGTGGCCCACGCGCCGAGCCCGGTGGCTCGCATGTCGCGCACGGCGGCGAGCAGCGCCAGCGTGGTGGGCTGGAAGTAGATCACGGCAGGGCGGGCGGCCATCGCGCTCGCGTGCATCGCCAGCGCGTTGGCCTCGGCGAGCTCGCCGAGTGCCTCGAGGTCACCGCTCGCGAGCGCCGCCTCGGCCGTGACGAGATCGCCCGGGACGAGCGCGACCCAGCTGCTGTAGAGCGGGGACGTCGCAGCGACGTGATCCATCGCGTCGCGCGAGCCGTGCGTCTTCTTCGCGCCGCCACCGACCACGGCGATCACCATGCGCACGCGAGACGCGAGCGGGGACTCGAGCGGGCGCGCGAACGCATCCTCGCCGCCGGCGCCACTGCCCGCGTACATGCGGACGAAGCCGCCGAAGATCGACCGCGCGGCCGAACCGGAGCCGCGCCGCGCGAGGATCGACAGCTCGCGCGAGTCGAGGTCGATCCCCGCCGCGCGGGTTGCCGCGAGCGCGAGTGCTGCGTAGCCCGACGCTGACGACGCGAGGCCCGACGCTGTCGGGAAGTGATTGCGACTGATCACCCAGGCGCCCGCCGTGATCCCGGCGCGCTGGCGCACGATGTCGAGAAACGGCTGCATGCGCTTGGCGTCGGCCGCCGCACCGTCGAGCACGAGCTCGTCGTGATCGAGCTCCGGATCGAAGATCACGCTGGTCTCGGTGACCAGCCCGGCGAGCGTGAGCGACAGGCTGCCGGCGGCGGGCAGGTTGAGCGCGGCGTCGCGCTTGCCCCAGTATTTGACGAGCGCGATGTTCGCGCACGCACGCGCGGTGACCTGCTTGCCGGTAACGCCGCAGGCGCTCGGGTCGAAGAAGAACGAGGGACCAGACGGCTCGGTCATCGTCCGATGGTCGCCACGAAGCCGTTCA
>JBBQFU010000386.1:0-6471 GCA_038322185.1 Haliangiales bacterium | reverse complement strand
ACCCGCAGCTCGCAGCCGCAGAGCGCGCGTTCGAGCCGCTCCGCGAGTTCCTGATCAAGCATACGCGCATTCAGGACCGCGAGACGTTCGGAATCCTCGCCACCCAGCTCGGCAACACCGTGCGCGGTGACGAGCTCTACGTGATGGCACCCGCGTTCATCGCGACCGAGCTGCGCGAGGCATTTGCGATTGCCGTGTTGATCTTCGTGCCGTTTCTCGTGATCGACCTGATCGTCGCGCTCGGCCTCGCGTCCATGGGGCTCGCGACCACGTCGCCACAAACGGTCGCGCTGCCGCTCAAGCTCATCTTGTTCGTCGCGGTCGATGGTTGGCGGCTGCTGCTCGATGCATTGCTGCGGGGGTACGTGTGATCCCGAGCCTGGTCGGAGTGCTGCGCGAAGGCTTTCTGCTCGCGCTGTTGCTCGCCGCGCCGATTCTCGTTGCCGCGCTCGTCGCCGGGATTCTCAGCGGTCTGCTCGCAGCATTCACGCAGATCCAGGATCCGTCGGTGTCGCTGGTGCCGCGCGTCGCGGCGGTCGGCGCGGCCATCGTCCTGTTCGCGCCGGCGATCGCGGCGCAGCTGGTCGCGTTTGCGAATCGACTATGGCCGCTCATCGCGAGCGTCGCCACGGCGTCGTGACCGCATGGTGAGCGTGGCCCGATGCTGACGCTCCTCGTCCTCGCGCTCCGAGGCGTCGCGGCGATTGCAGTCCTGACGACGCTGGTCGGCGGGATTCCTCGCGTCGTGCAGCTCGGGCTCGCCATCACGCTGGGCATGTGGTCGGCCGTGATGCTGGCACCGGGCACGATGGTCGAGCCCACGTGGGTGGTCGCGATCCAGGAGCTCGCGCTGGGCGCGGCACTCGGTGTCATGAGTGCCATCCCGCTGCTCGCTGCCATTGCGGCCGGCCAGCTCGTCGACCTCGCGGGGGCGGGGCGCGCGCAGGGACCGTACAGCGTGTTCTTCGGTGTGCTCGCGGCGTCGGTGTTCGTCGGCGTCGATGGACACGTGACGGTGATGCTCGCGATCGTCGAGAGTCACCAGCGAATGGCTGCGCTCGTGACGTCGGCGAGTGGCGTTCTTGTCGTGATCGCGACGCTGGTGCCGGCGGCCGTGAAGCTGGCAGTTCCGTGGCTGGTGACCGCGGCGGTCGTACAGATCGCGATGGGCGTCGGAACGCGCGTCGCGGCCAGGGCAGGGGCTCACGTGCCCGGTGCGGCCGCGGTGCCGGCTGCGCTCACGATGATGACGGCGAGCCTCGTCGCGACCCTCGCGATCGCGATGGGCACGCTCCTGCGGACCCCTCCAGGCTAGTTATACGCCGGTGCTGTGATGGGCGTATAACTGCCGCGGCGTGTAGCCCGAGATCGTAGATGCGCTGCCGGCCGCGACATCGCTCCGCCCGTGCGGCGCAGTCGTTCTCGGGGCGCGGCAGCAACGAATCGCGGCAAGCCGCGGCGGCAAGCGACGTTCTTTCGAAGCTCGGTGTTCGCGGCGCCTGACGATGCAACCCGCGATGAGCTCCGCGAGCACGGTCGTTAGCGACGCACGGCCGCGATCAGCTCGGCGAGTCGCGGCCAGTCGGACTCGGGCACCGGCCCCTCGTGATCGACGAGCCTCGCTGCGAGGTCACTGTCACGATGCACCGCGATTCGATGGCGCCGCGCGAGCGCGACGAGCTGCGTGGCCCGCGCACGGCGGCCGGTCGCGGTGCGAAGCGGCACCGGCTGACGCACGGCATCCCACGCGACCGCGACTGCGGTGTCCTCGCCGAGCAAGACGATCGCTGCACGCGCGACCGCATCGGAGGTGTTTCCTCGCATCACCGACAGGCGCTGCGCACGCCAGCGAGGATCGGCGGCAGCGAGGCGATCGTCCTCGCGTTTCTCGTCGCGCGTCATGGCGAGCGCCGAGGTGAGTTGCACGTGGCGCACGAGCGCATCGACCACGCCGAGTCCAACCCACGCGATCGCGAGAGCAGCGAGGAGGCTGGCGAGCGCGGCACCAGCTCCACCCGGCGACTCGACGAGCAGCGCGAGCTGCGGCGCGGTGGTCCACAGCCAGCCGAGACAGACGGCACCGATCACGACGGCACCGGCGAGATCGAGCGCACTACGCGCGACCTCGCTGCGAGGGAGCCGCGGCGCGCCGGGCAGCGAGCGCCGCGGCAGCCAGAGCCCGCGCGTCTGCGCGACGTGCACGATGAGGGCGGCGATTGCGGCCGCTGCGATCAGAGGCAATGCGAGCTCCAGCACGGCGCTCGCGACGCGGGCGAGAGGCAGCGCGGTGGCAGCGATGCTCGTTGTTGCGTCCATGTCGGCGGTACTCGCCGCTGCTGTTGCGCCCACGTGGGCGGCAGTCTCAGCCGCGTCCGCGGTTGTTGCGCCCACGTGGGCGGCACTCGCTGCGGCGTCCGCGGTTGTTGCGCCCACGTGGGCGGCACTCGCTGCTGCGTCGGCGGTTGTTGCGCCCACGTGGGCGGCACTCGCCGCTGCGTCGGCGGTTGTTGCGCCCACGTGGGCGGCACTCGCCGCCGCTGTCGCGCCCACGTGGGCTGCACCCTTGGCTGCACCAGCACCCACGTGGGTGGCACCATCGGCCCCGGCGCATGCACTCGCGATCCAGCGCCCGAGCTGCGCCGCAGCAGCAGCGCCGAGGGTGAAAACCACGCCCACGACTGCGACCATCGCGGCCGCGCCGACGAGGAGCGGGCTCACGGAGGTCAAGCCCGAGGCACGCGCCAGGGCAAGCCGGCGCGGCGATGGTGGGAACGGGCGAGGCTCGGCCACGGTGTCCGACTGCGATGGTACGTTGACGACGCCATGACGTCTGCTGCAGCTGCGCTCACCGGGATCACCTGGTCGGCGCGTGCCCACGCAGCTCGGCGGCCCGCTGTTGGTCACGGTCCCTGCGACGGCGCGATGGCATCGGCGCACCGCGCCTTCGCGGGAGCCACGTGACCGCACCCGGCACGCACGACGACAGCACCACCGGCGCCGAAGGCATCGCCGAGGTCGCGGTCACACTGCCGGTGCCCGGCCGCTACCACTACCTGGTGCCCAGCTCGCTCGCGGATCGTGCGCGCGTGGGTGCACGCGTGCTGGTGAAGTTCGGCAAGCAGAAGGTCACCGGCGTCGTCGTTCCGAATACGAGCAAGACACCGGTCGGCGTGAAGCTCGTGCCGCTGTCCGATGTCCTCGACGTCGAGCCGGCACTATCGCCCGAGCTCGTCGACCTGTGCCTGTGGGTCGCGGACTACTACGAGGCGCCACCGGGCGAGGTGATGCGTGCGGCGTTGCCCGCCGGCAGCGGCGTTGGCGCGAAACGCGTGTGGTCGCTGACCGAGGCCGGCGAGCGCGCCACCAGCGGCGGGCAGGGCACGGCGCTGCCGCCCAAACAGATGGTGCTGCTCGCGCGACTCGCGAATGCACCGATGCCCGCGGCCGGGATGTCGGAGGCGGTGCGGCGGAACTTCGTTGCGCTGAAGGAGCGCGGGCTCGTGCAAGAGGTCGAGCAGCGCGACGCGGTTCGCGTGCGCCTCAAGCGCGAGCGCATCGTGCAGATGACCGAGGGCGTCGATCTGGCCAAAGTCCGGGGCCAGCTGTCGCGCGCCAAGAAGCAGCTCGAGGCACTCGAGGCACTGGTCGAGGCCGGCGGCATGATGTCGGCGGCGGCGCTCAACAGGCTCACGCCGAATGTCGTGCCGCAGCTCGTGAAGGCGGGATACGTGACGGTGTTCGAGCGCGAGATGTCGCTCGGTGCGGCACCGGTGGCCGACGGGATGTCTGTATCGGTACCGCCCGAGCTGACGCCGGAGCAGGTGGTGGCGGTCGATGCGATCACCGCAGCGATGAAGGCGGAGACTCGCAAGCCGTTCTTGCTGCACGGCGTGACCGGAAGCGGCAAGACCGAGGTGTACCTGCGCGTGATCGCGGAGACGCTCGCGGCCGGGAAGCGGGCTCTCGTGCTCGTGCCCGAGATTTCGCTCACGCCGCAGCTCGCGGCTCGGTTTCGCGCGCGGTTCGGCGACCTCGTCGCGATCCTGCACTCGGGACTCACCGAGCAGGCACGGCTGGGCGAGTGGTCGCGGCTCCATCGCGGCGAGGCCACGATCGTCGTCGGGGCTCGCTCGGCAGTGTTTGCCCCGATGACGAACATCGGCGTGATCGTCGTCGACGAGGAGCACGACGGCTCGTTCAAGCAGGACGAAGGCGTGCGCTATCACGGCCGCGACGTCGCGCTGGTGCGAGCGCAGCGGGCGGGCGCGGTCTGCGTGCTCGGCTCGGCGACGCCCAGCCTCGAGACGTACGCGCATGCGCAGCGCGGCAACTACGTGCACCTGAAGCTGACGGTGCGGCCGACCGCACGCCCGATGCCCAGCGTCGAGATCATCGACCTGCGCACGCACTTGCCCGATGGGGATGCGTTCCTGTCGTCGCCGCTGCGCAACGCGATCGGCGAGACGATCACGGCGGGCGACCAGGTGATCCTGTTCCTGAACCGCCGCGGCTTCTCGACGTTCGTGCTGTGCCGCGGATGTGGTCACGCGTTTCGCTGCCCGCACTGCTCGGTGTCGCTCACGTATCACCGCCACACGGATCGCTTGAGCTGCCATTACTGCGGCTATCACCAGCGCATCCCCGATGTGTGCCCGAGCTGCGGCGGCAAGGACACGATCGTCCGCAAGGGACTCGGCACGGAGAAGGTCACCGAGGCGGTCGCCGCCGAGTTTCCCAAGGCACGGGTCGCGCGGCTCGATCGCGATGTCGCGAGTGGGGCAAAGATCGAAGCGGTGCTGTCACGCGTCGGGCGGCGCGAGATCGATATTCTGGTCGGGACGCAGATGGTCACAAAGGGCCATGACTTTCCCGGCGTGACGCTGGTCGGCGTGTTGTGCGCAGATACCGGCCTCAACATCCCGGATTTTCGCGCGAGCGAGCGCACGTTCCAGCTGCTGGCGCAGGTCGCGGGCCGGGCAGGCCGCGGCGACAAGCCCGGACGGGTACTGGTCCAGACGTACCGGCCGACCACCCCTGCGGTGACGTGTGCCGCCGCCCACGACTACGAGAGTTTCTTTAACGCCGAGTCGGCGACCCGCGAGGAGCTGCTGTATCCCCCGCACGGCCGGCTCATCGCGGTCCGCATCGACGGTCCGGATGCGAGCGAGGTGGCGTCGCTGGCCGAGCGGCTGGCCCAGATTGCCGAGGCCGTCGCCAAGCGGCCTGAAAACGCAGGGCAGGTCGAGATCCGGGGCCCGGTCGCCGCTCCGCTCGAAAAGCTTCGCAATCGCACCCGCTGGCAGATCTGGCTCCGAAGCAGCGACCGAGCGGCCCTGCGCCGCGTGGCCCGTGCGCTGACGCTGGTGGAGGTCCCGAGCCGGATGCGTGTCGGGCTGGATGTCGACCCGATTTCGGCGCTTTAGCTCTCGTGCGATACTCCGGCGACCGAGGGAAACGTTGTCGACGTCGTCATCCAGCTCCGGCGCGGGCTCCGTCCCGTGTGTCCTGGTCGTCGCCGACCCGGGACGGGTGACCGAGCTTGCCGATGCACTCGAGGCACCACTGCCGCAGGGACGCGTCGACGTGCTGCGATCGAGCGGCGGCGACGACACGATCGATCTGTTCGAGTCGTGCTCGCCGCGCGTGGTCGTGCTGACCGCGACGCTCGAGGAAGGCGATGCGAAGTCGCTGATCGAGGCGATCCGCGAGATGGTGCCGCGCGACGAGGTCGTGATCGTGCTCGTCGGCGACGATGCAGGTGGTGGCGTGGTTCGCACCGCTCTCGACGCGATCGACATGAAACCCGATCGCTTCGTGAGTCGCCCGCTCGCGGCCAAGGCGCTGCGCTTCGCGGTGCAGAGCGGCCTCGAGAATGTCGCGCGTGCACTCGGCGAGACGGTCGATGGCAACGGCAAGCCCACCGACAGCGAGCGCACCACGGGCCCGATGGGATCGCGCGGAATCCCCGCCGAGGTTCGCAACGCCGAGACGAGCGGGGCTCTGCGCGTGCTGCGCGACAACGACTCGCGTCACGGCACGCTCGAGACCGCGGCCGGCAGCTCGCCGCTGATCCTCATCGGCCCGCGGCCGACCGTGCCGGCGCCGGGCATCGCGAGCTTCAGCGGCGCCGAGGTGATCGGCGACGAGAGCGACGAGAGCGGCTCGGTCGACATCAGCACCGACGACATCGACGACCACCCGATGCTCTCTCGCACGCAGACGCCCATGCGCGGCAGCTCCGCGAAGAGTGGTCCGGTCGAGCTGGCGCGACCGTTCTCCACGCCCGCCGTGAGTCGCGCGCCCACCGATCGCGGCACCGGCCTCGCGGGCGTCACGCCCAGCGCCGACGGTGTGCCTTCGAAGCCCAGCGGCGGAGCACCGAGTGGCCCGATGCGCCCGCGCACCCCGAGCGGACCGATGGTCGCGCGCTGGGAAGCGCTCGCCGACTCGATCGCGCACGATGATGACGAC
>JBBQFU010000385.1:0-6591 GCA_038322185.1 Haliangiales bacterium | reverse complement strand
CGCGTCGTTCGGTCGCAGCCTTTGCCAGATTACGATCGAGCTCAACAATATTGCGCTGGCGGCTTTCGGTGACTATGCGGTCCTGCTTAAGCGCGGTGAGACCGAAGTGCTTGCGCGAGCTCGTTTCTCGGTGCAACCTTTCCCTCCGTCGCCTCCGGCTGCTTCATGAGTCGTCCAAGGAAGCTTTTAGCCCGGCTTCGAGACGAGCAGTTTAGCGGATGGATCTTCGACGACCTTCTCCGCGTACTGTTACATGTGGGTTTTCGCGAAGTCAGTAGTTCTGGTTCGCACCGCACGCTTAAGCATAGCGGTAATCCCAAGCTGCTCACGATTCCGTATCGGGCTGGAGAGATGCCCAAAGGATATCCTCGCGAAGCGCTCAAGCGCATCAAACAACTAGAGGAACGAAATGACCATCACTCAGAGATTACAGACGCTTCAAGATTACATGGAGCTCCCGTGGACGACTGAAATCCGATCGGACGAGGATGGTGGATTCGTGCTTACGGTGTGGCCGCTGAACGATTTCGCTGTTTTTGGAGAGTCGCGAGTGGAAGTAGAGACGGAATGGCGCGGAGCGCTTGCTTCGCATCTTGATGGGTACTTGAAGGTCGGCAAAAGCATCCCGACTGGCAATCTTGACGTCGCTCTCTCGGCCGGGACTTCCTCGTCTTGGGTGCTACCTTCTACGAGCTAATCTCTTCGTCAGAAAACAGAAAGGCCGACAGCATTTGTTGTCGGCCTTTTTCTGTACGTGATGTGCTCTCGGCCGTCGCGCCGAGCTTGATTAAGGTCACCCGGATCGCCGATCTCTCGGCGCCAGCGACGCCTCCAACGCGGTAACCGCCTGCGCCTGAATGTCGGGCGTCACGTGGCTGTAGATGTCGAGCGTGGTCGACGTCTTCGAGTGGCCGAGGCGATCAGCGACGATCTTCGGGTGCACGCCACTGCGCAGCAGCAGCGTCGACGTGGACTGAGCGAGAAGGTCGAGGCCATCATCGGCGCGGTGCATCCGGATGTCCTGGCGCGCGCCGCCGCGTTTCTGCTGTTGAGTGACAGCCGAGCCGCCCCGGCTTTGGCGCTCACTGCGCGAGCGCCAAAACCCCTCATCCCCCTACACTTGAGAGGAGAACGCGTCCGCAGCGCGCAAACCGCGAGCGGAGGAGACGCCTTCCAAGCTTGATGTCGCGGGTTCGAGTCCCGTCTCCCGCTCTGTGTGCAGATGCAGCAAAGCCGGCCGCCAGTACGGGGCCGGCTTTTGCTTCGTGGCACGACTTGGGTACTCGTGACGCCGCCCGGAAAATTTATGCAGGCCACCTTTGGGCGCGCGACGCAGCGAGATGACGCCGTCACGACATTGACATCAGCCGCGGCGTGAACGATTGTCGTGAATATTGACGCTTTGTGAGCAATTTTCGCGAATCGTGAACGTTTTTCGCATATTCGAGTGCGTGCTTTTCCGTTCGTGTGATTGGTTTTCGCCACACTGCCGACTTTTGATAGCTTTTCGCGACTTGTGAGCCATTTTCGTGAATTCGGCGCGCCGGATGGGGTCACCCCTGCAGGATATGCGTGGCTTATCGCCACGTACGGACTCCGCCTGCCGATGCCCCCGACGCTGGCGGGAATCGCGGGCCAGCACCGGCCACGCGAACAGGATGCGTGGTCCATCAAACCCGAGCGATACGCGCCCGACGAGACGCTTGTCGATCAAGTGAGCTTTGCCCTCAAGTGGGAAGGGGTGAACCTCGCCGTTCTGAGCGCGCTGCGCTGCAACGCGTGGTGATTGGCGACGATCGCTTCGTGCATCTTGGGCTTCGCACGCAAGGCGGATTCGTGGGCACGCACGATCGCGTCACGCAGGAGCCGCTCCCCGATCACATCGACGCCCGGCACGAAGACCTGCGCTCGCTGATAAACGGCATCGTGAGTTTTGATGAACTCTCCGGTCGCGGCGCACTCGACCCCGTTGTGGCGGCGACCTCAGTGGGATTCGGTTTTGTGTATGTCCATCGATACTTTGACGCAACAGCGCATGCCGAGTTTCTGTACCATTGCGTACGTACCACCATCGAATCGGATTTACCGTATGAGGTAGCGTATCTGCAGGCGTACGATGCGTTCACGACGGCGATAGCGTCGATCGTCGACATGCCCGCACGCACGCAGGAGCTGTTGCACCGCTTCCTTCGACAGAACAACGGCCGTCTCTCCAAACGTTCACGTAGCGGCGAGTTTGCCAGCCTCAACGATGACGAAGTCGCAACCATCGAGAGGTATTACGCGGAGAGCGTTGTCAACCTTCCCGCTGCGCCCGCGACGACGGAATCTGCGGGCTACTCACGGAAGTAACGGGAGCGCGGCGGGGAGAGCACGGCGGGTTCCTGGCGCGCATTGCTCTCCACATGCACGAATGTTTTTCGAGGCATTGGCCTGCGCGTCGTGGTGTTGCCGCTGTTCCGGTCGCCTCTCAGAGAGTGCGCCGCCCCCGTCGCTCATCGTGGTGCCCGCCGAACCCCACGCGCAGGTTCACCGCGATGCGCTGAGCGTGCGTCATCGCGCTCCAGTCGCGAATCTCATCGATGGTGCGGCCGCAGCCGAGGCAGCGACTGTCCAGGTCGAGCTGGCAAACCTTGATGCACGGGGATTCAGCGGTAGGTGGGGGGACGGACATGCGGGCGTGACCGAGGGGTTAGATGATTATCTCTTCCTCTCGGACAATACTCGCGCTCGCACGATAGGCTATCGTCATTCATGGTCGACAACGACGCGTTTTCGCGCGAGGGGGGTGCGGCAGATTGCGAGTCGCCTCCACGCAAGGCACCATCGGTCACGGCGCCCATGGCACACGCTCCGCACGCGTATGGGCTACCAACTCCTGCGCCACTCGCAGACGCTCCGCCTGCAGACGCACCGCGTCCGCAGTCACCAGAGGCGCCGCTCGTGCTGGTCGCCGAAGATCACGACGACAATCGTATCATTGCCACGAGCATGCTGCGGCACGCCGGCTTCCGCGTGATCGAAGCCACGCGCGGGGACGATGTGGTGCGTCTGGCGCGCGAGCATCAGCCGGCGGTGATCCTGATGGACATCGGCATGCCGGGCGTGGACGGCTGGACCGCCACGGAGCAGCTCAAGGCCGATCCGGCCACGGCGAAGATCATCATCCTGATCGTGACGGCGCACGCCTTCTCCGGCGACCGCGAGATGGCCACGCAGGTGGGCAGCGACGGCTACCTGACCAAGCCGGTGAGTCCCACCCGACTGGTCCGCGCGGTAGAGCACGCATTGGCGATGGCTGGCGGCTGAACGAACGCGTGGCTCCCGTGACCTACGAGCCCTATCGCAGCTACCGCTCGTGGCTCCCGTGACCTACGAGCCCTATCGCAGATACCGCTGAACGATAGCGCGGAGATTCGCCGCGTCGAATGGCTTCTCGATGTACTCCTTGGGAGGCTCCGCCAGGAATGTCCGGGCGCTGTCCGTGAACGCGCCGCCGGTCAGGAAGAGCATCTTGTTTGCCTGATCCGGGGCGACGACCATCAGCTCTCGGTACAGCTCCATCCCGGTCATCTCCGGCATCATCAGGTCGCAGAGGATGAGGTCGAACGTCTCGCCGGCCGCGCACATGGCCAGCGCTTCCGTGGCGACGATCGCGGTCACGACGTCGTGCTCTTTCGCGAGCACCCGCTGGACGACGCTCGCCACGAGCGCCTCGTCGTCCACGACCAGAATCCGCCCTCGGCGGATATCGCCATGTTTGTGAACGTGTTTCGGGGTCAGCATGCGGGCTTCGCGTCGTGCGACCGGGAGCGCGACGCGGAAGGTGGTGCCGGAGCCCACCTTGCTCTCGACCGTCAGCGTTCCCCCCATGTCGGTGACGATGCGCTGGCAGATCGCGAGACCGAGCCCGGTCCCGGCGCCCACGGCCTTGGTGGTGAAGAACGCATCGAAGATCCGGTTGATGTTCTCGGGCGGTATACCGGCGCCGGTGTCGCTCACCTCGATGATGACCCATGCGCCGTCGAGGCGCGTGCGAATGCGAATCTCGCTGCGGTCGGCGTTCCCCTCGGGAAGCGCCTGCGCGGCGTTGACAAGCAGGTTGAGAAAGACCTGGCCGAGCCGAGCCTCGTTGGCCTCGACCGGCGGAACGGCGCCGTACTCCTTGATCAGGCGCGCGCGATGCCGAATCTCGTTCCACGCCATTCCGAGGGACGATTCCATCGTCGCCTTGACGTCCACCGGACCGTTCGCTTCCTCGGTGGGCGACCGCGAAAACACCTTGAGATCGCGCACGATGAAGCGGACACGCTGGGCAGCTTCGCGCGCGTCGGTCAACGCTCCCGAAATATCCTCGAGGGTGAGTGCTTCGCTGCGCCCGGCGGACGGGTCGCCCTTGTTCGCGAGGGCGTCGATCATGTAGTCGATGTTCGCCATGACAGCGGCCAGCGGGTTGTTGATCTCGTGGGCAACGCCCGCGGCGAGGGTGCCGACGGACGCCATCCGGTCGCTGACGATGAGCTGGGATTCGAGCGTCCGCTTCCCGGTTATGTCGGTGGTGATGCTGAGCACCGCTTTCGCCTCGCCCCGATCATCCCGCACGAGCGTCCAGCGGACGTCCACGGTGATCTCGCGGCCATCCCTGGTGCGCCTCGGCAGCTCGCCCTTCCACTCGCCGTTCGCCATCAGAGCGACATGCGCCGCGGCGAATGCATCGCCGTCCCCATAGAACACCTCTGCGTCGGTGCGCCCGATGGCCTCCTCTGCCGTCCATCCGTAGGTGCGCTCCGCGCCCTTGTTCCAGAAGGTGATGCGGCCGTCCAGGTCCTTCACCAGAATGGCATCGTGCGCGATGTCCAGCAGCGCGGCCTGCTCGCGCATCTGCGCGTCCGCGTCCCGGCGCTCCAGCTCCGACGCCGCGCGAGCCGCGAAGATCTGGAGCGTCGCCATGACGAAGTCCACTTGCTGCAGCGGCTCGCGAAACAACACGCCGAGCAGGCCCAGATGCCGCCCGGTCGTGCTGGTGAGGCGCAAACCCACCATTCCCTCCGACCTCAGGTGCTGCAGGACCGGTGACTGCGGATACCGCTCCCACGCCCCCTGCTGGATGACCTCCGAGTCCTTGGTGAGGGCATATTCACTCGGCGATCCTCGAATGACGAAGTCGTCATTCGCCATGACTTGACCCTCTATGACCACGGCAACGCTACGGGCCGTCGGCGGCTCCCCAGGAAGCAACTGCGACATCCGCCCCGCCTGCGCTCCGACCGCCTGCGTCATGCTCAGCACGAGCTGCTCGAAGAACTCCGTGCCGGTGGCGAGCGACACGCCCGCAGCAACGGTGGCCACCGCTGATTGGAGACGTCGTCGCTCCTCCTGCGCGCGCAGGTTGCCGATGCCGAACGCCACATCGTCGGTCATCTGCTGGAGCAGCGCGAGCTCCTCGGCGCTCGTGTACTTCACCTCGGAGGTGTAGAGCGCCAGCAACCCGAATGTGCGCGTCGTACCGCGCAGGGGCAGAACGATGCACCCGCGGTAGCCGCGCTGTCGTGCGGGCGCGAGCCAGTGAGCGAAATCTGCGTCCTGTTCGACATCTTCGCACATGACGGGTTGGCCAGAACGAATGACATGTCCCGCCGGTCCCATGCCGATCGCTTCGGCCTCGCTCCAACTGGCTTTGATCTCCGAGAGATAGCCGTGCTCCGCACCCGCGTGGCCCATCGGTGTGATGGAGCGCGCCGCATCGTTCTGCGCGTACCCCACCCACGCCATGCGGTAGCCCCCGTTGTCCACGGCGACGTTGCAGATCTTCACGAGCAGCTCCTGTTCGTGCTCGGCGCGGACGATCGCCTCGTTGCTGTTGCTCAGCATCTGGAGCGCCCGATTGATGCGCGAGATCTCCAGCTCCGCGAGCTTGAGATCGTGCACGTCGGTGCAGGTGCCGAACCACTTGAGCAGTGTGCCGTTCGCGTCCCTGATTGGGACACCGCGAATGAGCCACCAGCGATACAGACCGTTCGTGCCGCGTATCCGGCATTCGTTCGAATAGACGCCGACCGTGGCGGTCGCATTCTGCCAAGCGACCCCCGCGCGCTCCTGATCGTCGGGATGGAACGGCGTGGTCCATCCGGACCCGTGACCCTCATCGGGTGTGAGGCCCGTGTAGTCGTACCATTGCTGGTTGAGATACACGTTCGAGCCGTCGGGTCGCGCGATCCAGACCATCTGGGGCATCGCCTCCGCGAGCGAGCGGAACTCGTCGAGGCTTTCCTGCAGCGCCTTCGCGCCGCGCCGCGCCTCAGTGATATCGGTAACAATGCCAGTCAGTCGGATTAGCTTCCCGGCGGCATCGCGAACCTGGTACCCGCGGGTGCGCACCCAGCGTATCTCGCCATCCGGCCGGGTGATGCGATGCTCCACGTCGACACTGGGGGTAGCGCGCGTGAGCTCATCGAAGGCGATCCGGACTCGCTCGCGGTCTTCGGCAACGATGAAATCAGGCCACTGCTGCGGATTGGCGTAGAAGGTGTCCGCGGAAACGCCCCACATCCGCTCGAAGCCCGGACTGAGGTAGTGCACCTCCCGCATGTC
>JBBQFU010000384.1:0-6620 GCA_038322185.1 Haliangiales bacterium | reverse complement strand
CCGTAGACCACGGCGTGCTCGCCGAGCAGGATGATCTTGCCGAGGCCGATGTGACTGCTCATCGTTTCATTCCAGACAGGCCGAGGTCGTCGAGAAATGCGCGCAGTGGCGCACCGAGATGCCGCGGTGCGCGCGCGAGGTCGGCAGCGTGCTTGCTGCCGGTGAGCAGACACACCGAGCGAATCGCGCCGACCACCTGATCGATCGCCGCGCGTACGCCCGCTTCACCACCGGCCCGCTGGGCGCGCAGCATCGGTGCGGCCATGCCGCCGGCGCGCGCGCCGAGCGCGAGTGCGCGCGCAACGTCGTAGCCGGAGCGCAGTCCGCCCGAGGCAATCGTCTCGAGGCCGGCGCTCACGCACGCGGCGACCGAGACGGCCGTCGGGATGCCCCAGTCCCACAGCTCGTTCCCGAGGGTCTGCGCGGCGCTGCCATCAGGTGCGCGAACCGCTTCCACCGCCACCCAGCTGGTGCCGCCGCTGCCGGAGACATCGACCGTGTGCACGCCCGCGCCGATCAGCGCCTTCGCGGCCTGCGCCGACAGCCCACAGCCCGTCTCCTTGACGATGATCGGCATCGGCGATTGTTCGACGAGCTTCGCGATCGCGGCGACGAGCCCGCGGAAGTCGCGATCGCCGCGATCTTGAATGAGCTCCTGGCCGGGGTTGAGATGGACGCACATCGCGTCGGCGCCGATCTGCTTGGCGAGCTCGATCACGCGTGCTTGTCCCATCGACAGCAGCTGCACCGCGCCGACGTTGCCGAACAGCACCACGTCAGGCGCGACATCGCGAACCTGATAGCTTGCGGCCAGCTCGGGATGCTCGGCCATCGCGCGCTGCGAGCCGAGCCCAAGTGCAACGCCGGCGGCCTGTGCGGCCCTGGCGAGGTCGCGGTTCACGGCGGCCGCATCGGCGGTGCCGCCGGTCATGCCGGTGATCACGAGCGGCGCGGCGAGCTGCTTGCCCGCGATCGTGGTCGCGAGCTCGATGTCATCGAGCCCGAGCTCGGGCAGCGCCTGATGGACGAGATGAACCTCCTCGAGCAGCGTCGAGCGCTTGGCGTCGGCGCGCCCCGACGCGGCCACCTCGAGGTGGTCCGCCTTGCGCCGGGCAATCGCTGGCTCGTCGTCCGCCACGTCGTGGTTGTATCACGGGGGGCGGAACGTCCCCGATCAGGTATCCTGGAGTCGTGTCCGGCAAGATCACCCCCGAGATGAACGCCACGCTCGAGAGGCAGCGCGCGTATTTTGCGAGTGATGACCACATTCGAGATCGCGCAGCGGTCTGGCGTGACGCAAGCCCTGAGGAGTGCTTGGAAGCGACGCGCGAAGAATGTGAGTCCGTGCTTCAGCTGCTCGCGATGAAGTCGCCCGCAGAACAACAGCTCGCGTTGGCATCCGAGCCGATTCCCGCGGACACACTCGCGATCCTCGAACAGTTGCAACGCGTCGGACAATGAACGCGCTCGAGGCCGCGCAGCGAATCGGCGAGTGCTTCGACGAGGACAAGATTCCTTACGGAATCGGCGGAGCACTCGCGCTCGGCGTATGGGGCGCGCTCCGGGCGACCCGCGATGTTGATATCAATGTATTCGTCGCAGAAGCAGAGCTTCCTCGCGCGTTTGACAGCCTCGAGCGAGCGGGCGTTCTCCTGGATCGCGCGACTGCGACGCGAGACCTCGCACGTATTGGCCTCTGCAGGGGGCGCCTGGGCCGGATAGTCGTCGACATATTCGTGTCGCAACACCCGCAGCACGCGGAGATGCAGCGTCGCGTCCGGCGGGTCGCGGACGCCGAAGGCCACTCGAGTGCATTCCTGTCAGTGGAGGACCTCGCGCTTCACAAGCTGATCTTCGGGCGGCCGAAGGATGTCACCGACCTCGAACGTCTCTTCGCGGTGCGCCTGGATCTGGATGTCACATACGTGCGGCGCTGGCTGATCCAGATGGTGCCCGCAGGCGATCAGCGCC
Organism: Haliangiales bacterium; assembly: GCA_038322185.1. Lineage (GTDB taxonomy): Bacteria > Myxococcota_A > Polyangia > Haliangiales > Haliangiaceae > JABFXX01. The sequence goes on along the minus strand of JBBQFU010000384.1, from coordinate 4,649 downwards.
TGGCCATCCTCGACGATCTCGAGGAGCGCTTCATCCACCGTAGATGATGTAGAGCACGGTCGCCGACGCGGCGACGAGGACTGCGAGGAACCACGGATCCTTCAGCATCGCCTCGGTCGGCGGATCGTCCTTCGGGTAGTACAGCGCGAGCTGCATGAACCGGAAGATGCCGAGCGCGACGAACGGCGAGCTGTAGGGCAGGTTTGCGGTCTTGAAGAACTCGACCGTGTGCGGCGACAGCGTGTACGCGAGATAGGCCGCGATGGTCGCTGCACCGAGGACGAACATCGCGACGCGGACGACCGGGATGCTGTAGCCGGCGAGCGCTGCGCGGGTCTCGCCGGTGGTGCCGCTGCGCGCGGCCCACGCGAGCTCGTGGGCGCGCTTGCCGAGGCCGAGGAACGTGGCGAGCAGGGCAGTGCACAACAGCAGCCACTTCGATGCCGGCACGTCGATCGCGGCGGCGCCGGCGAGCACACGGAGCAGGAAGCCGGTCGCGATGATCGCGACGTCGACGAACGCGATGTGCTTGAGCCGGATGCTGTAGGCGACGTTCTGGACGAGGTAGATCCCGGCGTAAAGCGCGGTCCTGGGAGATAGCGCGAAGGCGATGCCGAGCCCAAGTAGCGCGAGCACGACCGACCCGATCATCGCGGCACGCTCGGACAGCGCACCGGAAGCGATCGGCCGGTTCTTCTTCGTTGGATGAGCGCGGTCCCCCTCGACGTCACGGACGTCGTTGAAGCAGTACACCGCGCCTGACAGCAGACAGAACGCGAGCACGGCCAAGCCCGTGCGCCACAGCAGCTCGGTGTCCGTCAGGTGGCGGGAGAACACCAGCGCTGCGGCGACGAACAGGTTCTTGACCCATTGATGCGGACGCAGAGTCCGCAGAAACCCGCCAGCGCCGGTCATCTCACGGCTGCTTCGCCTCGTCCGGATGCTCGTCCACCCACAGGCCGGACGCCTCCTTCACACACGCATCGATCGCATCCTTGCGACACTCCGGCGGAGCATCGGCTTCGCAGTCGTGAACCTTGATGTGACAGCTCGATGCTTCGATGAACAGCGACCGGCAGGTCTCGCGTGCGGTGCCTGTCAGCGCTGCGCACGAAGCGAATTTCTTCACGACCGGCTGTCCCTTGTCGTCCTTGACGGGGTTGCCCTCGCTGTCGATGACCGCGACGTCTTCGACGACGATGATCGCTTTTTCGAGATCGAGGGGATCGCTGTTGAGGTTCGACACGACCCACTCGCTGATCGCCTTGTTGGCGCAGAGCTGCTGGTCCGGCTGGACGGCCTTCGGATCAGGGATGCAGGTCATCACGTCGAAGAACAGGTTCTGACACACGTCGCGCTGAGTCTGGAGCTCGAGCGCTGCGCAATCGATGAACTTGCGCGACGCCGGTTTGCCATCCTTGAGCAATGGCTTTCCGGTGGCGTCGACAAGCGCCACCTCCTTGACCGAGACCTTCGACTCCTCGGCACCTATGTGGATCATCTCGACCAGATTCGCGACCGGCGCGGTGCGCTCGGCTTCTGGCACCACGGTGAGCGCCGGGACGTACGTGATGACGAACAGGGCGATCAGCATCGTGATCATGAACGGGATGGTCGCCCGCATCACGTCGATCACCGGCGTCTGGAACTTGATGCTGGTAATGAACAGGTTCAGGCCCACCGGCGGCGTCAGATAGCCGACCTCGAGGTTGAGCAGGAAGATGACGCCGAGATGATACGGATCGATGCCGTAGACCTTGGCGATCGGTGCGATCAGCGGCACGACGATGACGATCGCCGAGAAGATGTCCATCACCATGCCGACGAACAGCAACAGAATGTTGAGGGCGAGCAGGAAGACGAACTTCGACTCGACGTACTGCTGCGTCCACTCGACGAGCTTGCGCGGTACCTCCTCGGTGACGAGGTAGTTGGTGAACGCGGTCGACGCCAGGATGATGATGAAGATCGCGCCGACCATCGCCATGGCCTCACGACTGATCGTCCACAACGCTCGCGGCTTGAGCGTACGCAGGACCAAGAGCTCGAGGACGATCACGTAGATGACCGTGAGCGATGCGATCTCCGGCAGGCCGAAGCCCGACGCGAGGCCCAGGATCACGCCGAACGGCACGAACAGCTCGGGAAGCGCGGAGAGGAAGCTCTTGACGAGCTCCTTGAAGTTGAACTTCTGGCGCGGCAGCTTGCGGGCGACCCACACGGCGACGAGTGAGAGCATCGTGACCAGCACGATGCCCGGCACGATGCCCGCGAACAGGAAGCGGCGCGTGTCCCAGTTCTCTGGATCGAGCCGGGTGAGCCCGTAGACGGTGCCGTAGATGAACAGCGGCAGGGCAGGCGGGAACAGCAGCCCCACCGAACCGGTGCCGGCGAGCATGCCCATGGAGAACCGCTTCGGATAGCCGTTGCGTACGAGGGCGGGCATGAGCACGCCGCCGAGCGCGACGATGGTGACGCCGGACGCGCCCGTGAACGTGGTGAACAGCGCGCAGGTCAGGATCGTCACGATCGCGAGACCGCCGGGCATCCAGCCCATCGCCGCATTCGCGAAGCGGACCAGTCGGTCGGCTGTCTTCGCTTCGGCCAGCACGTAGCCGGCGTAAATGAACATCGGGATCGTCGACAGCACGCTCGCCTGATCGCCAGTTCCCTGGCCGAACATGCTGGTGACCATGCCGTCGAACTCGATCGTGAAGCCGCGCGCTGCGGTCAAGGCTCCGAGCGCCGCCGCCGTGAGCATGATGGCGAACAGCTCGGCGCCACTGAGGAACGCGATGACGAGCAGAATGACTAATAGCGTCGTCATCTCAGTGCCCCGTCATGACTTTCTCGGGGGGCAGCTGGCCGCGCCGCAGATAGTCCGCGTCGATGAGGAGATGTAACATCGTGTGGAACATGATCAGCGCCGAACCGATCGGGATCATGAGCGCGATCGTCTCGATCGGAACGAGGCCGCGGTGACCGCCTTCTGCCGCCACGCGCTCGTGCAGTCGTAGCCCGCTGGAGAACAGCAAGTAGGCCGCGAAGATCGTGAACATGCCCAGCGCGATGCGCAGGATCTGCCGCTTGCGGGGGCTGATGAAGCGCGACACGACGTCCATGGAGAGGTGCCGCGCCTGGTGGCTCGCGAACGCCGCGCCAACCATCGCGATCGCGAACGTGCCGCCGCGCACGAGATCGAAGGACCACAGCAAGCTCTTGCCCATGACCTTCGTCGAGATGGCCTGCGCAGCTCCCGCGAACACGACGACCCCGAGCGTCGCGAACAGAAGCACCTGCTCGGCGATCCCCGCGTATCGATCGACAAGCCTGAGCTTGCCCGCGACCGGGCCATCATGGGGGAACAGCGTTGGGTCGGCTAGCAGCTGCATCGCCGACGGACGTTCTGCCGGCTCCTCGCTGGTTGCCGACGCGTCGACGTCTTCACCACCCGTTTTGGTGCTCACACGGACATCGTATCCGAAAACGAAAACGCCCGGCGTTGGCCGGGCGCATCATCAACAAGCGGATCGGACGCGTTACTTCTTCGCGCCCTTCTTCGCGCGATACTCGTCGCGGTGCTTGATCACCATGTCGAGCTCGGCCTGTGTGTAGAGCTTGCCGACGAGCTCCTTCCAGACCTCGTGCGCCGCCTTCTCGAAGTCCGCCACCATCTGAACGGGGGTGTCGACGACCGTGATGCCCTTGCGGACCATCGTCGTCTTTGCGTCCTCGTTCGCCTTGCGGATCACCTTGCGAAGCTTCTTCGAGCCATTCTTGCCGATCGTCTCGACCGCCTTGCGGTCCTCTGCCGAGACCTTCTCGAGCGACTTCAGCGAGACCACGGTCGCACCGATCGCGAAGCTCATCGGCATCGAGGTCATGTACTTGACCTTCGAGTACCACTGCAGCGCGACCGAGGCGACCGGCGAGCCGTAGCATGCGGTGATCTTGCCGGACGTCAGGCCGGAGTCGACCTCGGGCACGCCGAGCGGCACGCCGTTGAGGCCGAGCTTCTTGTACATCGCGCCGACGAGCTGATCGTCGCCCCACATCCAGAGCTTCTGGCCCTTGAGGTCGGCGATCGACGCGACCTTGGACTTGGACATGAAGTAGATCCAGCCCACATCGCCGCGGTCGTTGAGCTTGAAGCCCTTCTTCTCGAACTTCTTCTGGAAGTAGGGCCACATCTTGTCGGCGACGTAGTCGAGCTCCTCGGCCGTGGCGAACATCATCGGCAGCTCGAGCACGCGGATCGACTCGTCGATCATCGACAGGCCGACCGAGGTGATCGCAGCACCGTCGAGCTGCCCAGCGCCGATCTTGCGCACGAAGTCGCGCTCGTCACCCTGCTGGCCACCCTCGTAGTACTTGAGCGTGATGCGGCCGCCGGTCTTGTCCTTGATCTCGGCTTGCACCTTGGACAAAACCTGCATCCACGGGCTCCCCGACGGCGCCAGTGTCGCGAGGCGGATCTCCGTGTTCTCGGCCACGGCGGGTGCCGCGAGCACCATGGTGGCGAGCGTGGCGAGGGACAGCAACTTGGTCGGTTTCATCATTGGAAGAGATCCTTTTCGTGCGAGAGATACCGGCGCGCCCGACGATGGGCGACCTCGTTGGCCAGACGCTGCTCGGGCCACACCGACGGT
>JBBQFU010000383.1:0-6643 GCA_038322185.1 Haliangiales bacterium | reverse complement strand
GGAACGCCGGAGCGCCGCGCGAGGATCGCCATCTTGACCAGCTCGAGATCGGGCGCAGGCTCTCCGCCGCGCTTCTTCGCGGACGCACGCCGGGCAGCCTCCAGCCGCTTTGCCGCCGGGCGCTTGCGTGGGGTCCGTCCGGCCATGGGCCGCGCACTATAGGGACATACCGCGACCGGTCGCCAGGGATGGCGATCGGTTAGCTGACGCCAAGCGTCAGAACCAGGATCAGGCGTGGACGCGTCGAGAGGGCCGCGGCTCGTTGCTCGTGTGCGCCTTGCGCGTACGGTCCGCGAGAGCGACATGCACGAGCACGATCACGGTGCCCACCGTCACGTCCGACACAGCCTTCACCACTCTATCTGCCAAGTTCCACATGTTCGGCCTCGATTGCTCGAAGGAACGTCCGTCCGTCCGAGGCTGACTCTGCACGAACAACCTCCGACGGACAACCCGTATTTCCGGCTCCGGATCACATCATTTGAATCCGTACGCTCGCTCGCGCGTTGAAGCAGAGATGAGGCTTCTCATCGTGTGTGCAGTGGGCTGTTCCAGCGCTGCGAGTGCACCGTCTGAGCCGACTGTGGCGAGCCCGCGCACCGAAGCGGCGACGACCGCGCAACGCGTCAGCGACGATCCCGCGACGATTGGCGACGTACGTATCTCTACGCAGATCGATGCGATGACGATCATCGCTGCCGTCGACGATGGCATCGCGAGCGACGCGCCGATCTACGCGCGTACCGGTCAGACGGTCACGTTGCACGCGCTGGTGCGCACGGGCCGGCTGTATTTTTCCGACGCCAAGCGCGTCCAGCTGCGCGGCAAGACGATCAGCGTTCGGCCGCTTGCAGAGGCCCCTGCGGCCACGCTCGCGTGGTCACGCATCGAGCCCACCGCTGCAAACACGTCGAATACGCAGAGCGGTGCATTCCGCTTCGAGGCTATCGATTACCGCACGACTGCAATTCCGAGCGCTGGCGCCTCGCTCGTCGCGGACGTGCGACCAACCCTGACGCCCGATCATGGAGCCGGCATCGGCACGATGCGTTACCAGCTGACCGCCACCCAGGGCGCGCGAACGATCGCCAGCCCGGGTATCGACAAGCGCCGTGGCCGTGGCTCGGGTGGCCTCGCCGATGCGGTAACTCGCGTGACGATCCGCCGTGACGACTCGTTCCTGGGCTACCTCGGCGAGATGTACGGCCAGCCCTACGTCTGGGCCTCCGCGGGCCTCACCGACGCGAGCCATCAGAGCGAGCACCTCGAGGGCTCCGACTGCGCCGACCTCATGGTCTACGGCGCGCGCCGCATGGGAAAGCGCATCGCGTACACGTGGACCGGCGGTCTGCCCGGCGTGACGAAGCTACTCGCCGCGGGCAAGCGCAGCGATGACGGCATCTATCGCGACAAGGCCGGCAAGCCCCTGCCCTACACGCAGGATGGGGACCTCGTGCTGTTCACGCGGCACGTCGGTGCGCTCGCCGGTGACAAGGGTGAGAAGGGCGTGCTCGACGACCAGGACGTCGTGCTGCACACGCTGTTCGACTCGCCGAAGATCCAGGCGATCAAGGACACCGGCTACGCCGGCACGCCCGCCGAGCTGCGCCGCTGGAAGTAGCCTCGAGGTCTTCGTCGGGAGCGATCGCGAAGTCGGGGCGAGTCGGGGCGAACCGACGTTGATGAGTCGGGGCGAACCGACGTTGATGAATCGCAGCTGGGCTGGCGCGCGAGACTTGTCCGGTAGCATGGCCGGCAGTCGGCCTTGCGTTGTCCTAGAAGCGGACAAGCGACTCGCAACCTGCGGATTCGACATCCCCCTGCTGTTGGCAAGGGATGTGCTGTTCCTTGCGACGTGACCGCACCACGTCCCGTGTTCCCAGGCCGCTTTCTGTTCGTGACCCGTCGCTGCACTCAACGCGAGTTCTTGCTTCGGCCCGACGACGAAACGAACAACGCATTCACCTACCTGCTCGCGGAGGCGGCACGCCGGTTCGAGATCGATGTGATTCTGTCGCAGATGATGTCGAACCATCACCACGCCGCGCTCTACGACCGCGATGGCAATCACGTCGAGTTCCGGGAGCACTTTCACAAGCTGCTCGCCAAATCGCAGAACGCGCTCCGCGGTCGGTGGGAGAACTTTTGGGCGGCGGAGGAGTCGTGTGTCGTCGAGCTGACGGCCGAGGACCTACTCGACAAGCTCGTCTATATAGCGACCAATCCCGTCAAGGATGGCCTCGTCGAGAAGGTGCATCACTGGCCAGGACCCAACTTCGTACGTGCGTTGTTATCCGGCAGATCGATGCGCGCGCATCGTCCGCGCCATTTCTTCCGGGACGACGGACCGATGCCAGAGTCCGTCGACCTCGTCTGCAAGCTCCCCGACCACTTCGAAGGCAAGGCTGAGTTTTTGGCCGAGCTCGAGCGGCGCATCGCCGATGTCGAACAAGACCTCGCCCAAGAGCGCATGCGTACCGGCCGTCGCGTGGTGGGACGCAGGACTATCTTGCGACAGTCCTGGCGTGACAGCCCCACGAGTCGCGAGCCCCGGCGGAATCTGCGTCCACGCGTGGCGGCGCGTAACAAGTGGACGCGCATTGCCGCGCTACAACGAAACAAGGAGTGGCAGGCGCTCTACCGCCACGCACGCCTGCAGTGGCTCGCGGGGTTCGACGTCGAGTTTCCCTACGGCACCTACTGGCTGAGCCGGTTTGCGCGGGTCGCCGTCAAGCCGCCGCTGGCAACCACGAACTGAATCGGTCGTCGCGGCGTCGTCCGCGGTCGGCGTGTGCGACGAGCGCACGCGCCGTTGCGGCGTGGTCTTGGGGCATTGGTGCCACACGCGCCGCGGCGTCCAGCACTTTCCTGGAAGCGCGAGCCGACACTAGCGAGACGTCTTTGCGCGAATCAACCGCGGTCCGGTTCGCTCCCGGTTCGCTCCCAACCGCGGTCCGGTTCGCCCCCGGTCCGATTCGCCCGCGGTCCGGTTCGCCCCGATTCAACCGCGGTCCGGTTCGCCCCCCGCCTCCTCACTTCGACAGATCGCGAAGACGCGCAATTTCCGCGAGCAACCTGGGGACGTCTTGCCGCGCGTGCGCAATGAAGTCGTAGTCGGCAGGTCTTGCCCCCGACAACTCGATGTCCTCTCCGCGGTTCGCACCTTCGCCGGTCATGATGAATGACGATCCGCTCTCGTGGTCGCGGCCCTCGACGAAGGCCTTCCAGGGCCCTGGCGTTGCTGCTCCGCATCTGCATCGGATTTCATCCAGTTCCTGAATTGTCATGACGTCGTGGAACTCATCGTAAGCTGGGATTCTGGACCGTTGGAGTGAACAGTTCCTCCGCGCGCTGCGGCGTAATCCCGCTCATGGTTGAGTGTAGCGGGTTGCCCGGGCGCGCGCTCGGGATCACATCACCGCCCGCAGCGCGCACGTTCCCTACACTTGTCACACCGACCTGCTTGTTAGGAACTGTCGCCGTCAATTGTTCAAGCGTCGCGCCCGGCCCACTTTGGACCGATACGCCTTGCAGCTTGCCGGCGCTGTCGACAGTGACCCCGGAGCCGTTGACGAACCGATCCGCAGTGCACGTGCCACCTCGGCAGACCAATGCGTCGTCCGGCAGTCCCTTTGCTGCGTCTCGGGCGCCTCCGCAACCTCTGGACGCTTTCGATGCCATGCATCCTCCAGGAGCCGCAGCCATCAAGGAGCTTGCCTCATCGCCTCCGCTGAAAAGTCCCGCCCCCAAAACGATTCCGCACTTCGCGCATACGAGGCTCACCGCTACTACGATCGCGATCTTCTGTCCCGTACCCATCTGCTTCTCGGCTGGCGCAGGGGTCGGCGTCGGGGTGTCTGCGCTGGTACTCCGTTCGGAGTTCTCGATCGCCTCCTCCGAAGTGCTCTCCGCTGTCGTGCATTTGCCGTCCTGCGTGCAGGTGGTGCTGTCGCGTCCATCGGGATCGAGGTAGCGCAGCGGATTCTGAAGCGAGAACGTGTAGAGATTCGCGCGACGGGAAGAGCCCAGCTTCGCCAGGTCCGGCACAAAGCGATAAAGTGGATCGCTCTGCGTCCACGTCATCGACAGCTTGTCGTAGTAGCGGAAGCCGTAGTAGGCGAGGGCGCTGACCTCGTCGACGAACTTGTCGTTCATCCGCCGACGATGAGCGCCAGCCCCGACCGTACCTCCCGCATCGACAGACTCGACTAGCTCGCCGAACGGCGCGTAGACGAAAGCCGCGTTTGTCGCGCCGGTATTTCCATCGACTGCGGCGAGCGTGTTGTTCGCCAGCCCGTCGTGGAACTGCAGCTCGACGCTGACACTCGCGTCCGTTGTCCGTGTCACGCGCGCGACCGGGGTGCCCAGCGATAGATGCGAGTACACCTGCATGAGGGCGCCGCTCGCGTCGTAGTGCGCCTCGGTATCGTCTAGCCACCAGATCATCCCGGTCGTGCGCGCGTTCTTGTCGCGCTTGACCGTGGCGATCCGCTGGTTAAAGCCGTTGTACCAGAACTCCTCCCCGCCACGATCGGAGCCGTTGACCTTCTTGGATACGCGGCGCAGCTGGTCCTTGCCATCGTAGACCATTTCGAGGGACTCGCCGACGCAGACGGCAGGCACCCGCGACCCCGCACGACCTGTGGTCGCCGTGCGAATCACCCCCTGGCACTGGTACGTGCGGTTACCTGCGGCATCGTATTCGTAGCTCGCGAACGTCGTGCCGTCCGCCTTCATCAACGCGGAGATCCGATCGGGGTCGACGCCGGCATACTGATACCTCACGCTGCGCGGCTTGACGTCACTCCCCGGCAACGCGAGCGCGGCCTCGATCGCATGGGTGAGCCGACCTGCGTCATCGAAATCGTAGGTCGCCGAGAACGCGCCACCGGCGGTCTCGACCACGTTCTTTAACTGATGGCGTTGATCGTACGTGTACTCGAACTGCTTGCGGTTCGCCGTGCCGAGCCAGTGCTCCATCTTGCGTGGGTTATCGTTGCCGAAGTATTCGAGAGCCTGGCGGACGATCTGCGTCGAACCGGGACCGCGCTGCACGACCTGACTCCTGACGCGACCGAGCCGGTCATAGAGCCAGTTCGACTCGATGTAGCCGATCGTCGTCGTAACGTCGGTCCGGCGCTTGGTCACCAAGCCCGCGACGTTGCGAGTCTGCGCGGCGATCACGTGATCCGGTTGTCCGGTCAGCGCCAGGATCACCGATTCGGGCAGACCGCGCGCATCTTGCATGATGACGCTCGAGGTCGCGTTCATGCCGCCAATCTCGTCGTGATAATCAGTGCGACGCACCGCGCCGCTCAGGTGATAGTCGCGAGACAGCTGACGGCTCAGGTTGGCGTACCCGGCGAGGTTCAACGTGTGCTCGGTGCGCGTGCGCTGGCCCTGTGCGTTGTAGTCGAGCTCGATCCGAATCGCCGGCGTCGCCGAGCCCGGCGCGAACGTGCTCCAGAAGCTGAGGTAGCCGACGTGTCCCGCACCGCGATCCCAGGAGTAGACTTCGGTGCCGGTCGCGAACAGCGCTTGGTCCGCGGCAGATAGATCGCGCTGGCCAATCATCTGCGACGACGGCCGATCGAGGGCGTCGTACGCGGTCGTCGACGTGAACGCCTCCGCGGCCAGCACACTCTCCGCTCCGGGGACGCGCTGCGAGACCATGTTGTCGTTCTTGTCGTAGCCGTAACGCCAGGTCCGCCCTGCACGCTCGATCTCGGTCCGCCGCTGGCCCAGGTCGTGACGCAGGTGCGTGGTCACGCCCTCGGGATCGACGATCGTCGCGACGAGGTCGTCCGCTCCATACGCGTAGCTCGTCGATGCCCAGCTCATTGGCCCGAGCTCCTCGTCGACGCGGACAAGCCGGTCGTAGCGGTCGCTGACGGTCGTCGTGCTCGCCGCGAGGCCGCCGGCGACACCAACCACCTCCCGGGTCGTGCGCGACAGGCCGTCGTAGTCGATGCGAACGCGGCTGCGATCCTTCACGTCCAGCGCATCGGGCCGAATGATCTCGGTCGCGCGGCCGATGCTGTCGAAGTCGTAGAGGTAGCTCACCGCGCCGTCCGTGGTCGAGCTCGGATCCGGCATCGTGACCTCGCGCAGTATGCCGTCGTTGCGATAGCCGAACGTCGTGACCTGATCAGCGACGGCCGAGATGTAGACCCGCTCGCGGATCGGCCGGCCATGGCCGTCCAGCTCGGTCTTGGCCTGGCGGTAGCGAATCGTGCCGCCAGCGTCGGTATCGATCGCGGTCTGTCGAGTGACGGACGTAGGCGTCGTCCCGCCGGGCCGCTGGTCGACGTAGGTCACGATCTCCACCTTGCGCGGCGTGTAGATCTGACCGTCTTCACTGAACGTTTCGAAGCGCTCGATCGTCCGGCCGAGCCCGTCGACCCGGACGCGGTCCTCCTCGAGACCGCGCGTGCCCGGTGGACACACCGAGCTTACGCCCACCGCACATCCCGCGCGGTTGGGCCCCAGCGTCGCCAGGCGTGCGCCGGTCCCTGGCTCGTGCTCGTAAAACGTCTCGTGACCGAGCTCGTTGGTCTCGGCCAATGACGAACCGCTTGGCCGCATCGTAGACGAAGCGCGTGCTCGCGAGCCCCGCGGCCTGCTGCATCGGCTTGAATCGCTG
>JBBQFU010000382.1:0-6710 GCA_038322185.1 Haliangiales bacterium | reverse complement strand
GGAGAGATCGAGATCCGTCAGGTAGAGAAGAAGCTGCGCACTCGCGTCAAGAAGCAGATGGAGAAGCAGCAGAAGGAGTACTACCTGAACGAGCAGATGCAGGCCATCCAGAAGGAGCTGGGTGACCGCGACGAGTTCAAGAACGAGCTCAACGAGCTCGAGTCGAAGATCAAGTCGAAGAAGATGAGCAAGGAGGCCAAGGATCGCTGCCTCAAGGAGCTCAAGAAGCTGAAGCAGATGTCGCCGATGTCTGCCGAGGCGACCGTGGTGCGCAACTACCTCGACTGGGTGATCGCGCTGCCGTGGGAGGACAAGACCGAGGACCGCCACGACATCAACGAGGCCGAGAACATCCTCAACCTCGAGCACTACGGTCTCACCAAGGTGAAAGAGCGCATCCTCGAGTACCTCGCCGTGCAGGCGCTGGTGCCCAAGCAGCGTGGCCCGATCCTGTGTCTCGTCGGACCGCCCGGCGTTGGCAAGACGTCGCTCGCCCGCTCGATCGCACACGCGACCAACCGCAAGTTCGTGCGCCAGTCGCTGGGCGGCGTGCGTGACGAGGCCGAGATCCGCGGCCACCGCCGCACCTATATCGGCGCCCTGCCCGGCAAGCTGATCCAGTCGCTCAAGAAGACCGGCTCGAACAACCCGGTGTTCCTGCTCGACGAGATCGACAAGATGTCGATGGACTTCCGCGGTGACCCGGCGAGCGCGCTGCTCGAGGTGCTCGACCCGGAGCAGAACAACACGTTCAACGATCACTACCTCGATCTCGACTACGACCTGTCCGACGTCATGTTCATCACGACGGCAAACCAGCAGCACGCGATTCCGTTGCCGCTGCAGGATCGGCTCGAGATCATCGAGCTCCCCGGTTACACCGAGTGGGAGAAGGTCGCGATCGCGAAGCAGTACCTGATCCCGAAGCAGGCCGAGAACAACGGCGTGAAGGCTCTCAACGTCACGTGGACCGACGAGGCGCTCACGGCGATCATCCATCGCTACACGCGGGAAGCGGGCGTCCGTAACCTCGAGCGAGAGATCGCGACCGTGTGCCGCAAGATCGCGAAGGAGTGGCTGTCCGGTGGCCGGACCGAGGGGCAAGTCTTCGCGGTCACGGCCGACAAGCTGCCCGGCTGGCTCGGCGTCGAGAAGTACCGCGAGGCGCGCCGCGAGAAGGAAGACGAGATCGGGCTCGCGAACGGCCTGGCCGTCACGATGTTCGGTGGCGACTTGCTGTCCGCCGAGGTCACGATCGTCCCCGGCAAGGGCAAGCTGACCCTGACCGGCAAGCTTGGCGAGGTGATGCAGGAGTCGGCGCAGGCGGCGATGAGCTACCTGCGTTCGCGGGCCGGCACGTTCGGCCTGTCGAATGACTTCCAGAACAAGGTCGACATCCACGTGCACTTCCCCGAGGGCGCGATCCCCAAGGACGGTCCGTCGGCGGGAATCACGATGGCGACCGCGATGGCGTCGGCGCTGCTGCGGATCCCGGTTCGCCAGAACGTGGCGATGACCGGCGAGGTCACGCTGCGGGGCCGCGTGCTGCCGATCGGTGGTCTCAAGGAGAAGATCCTCGCGGCGCACCGTGCGGGCATCACCACGGTGCTGGTCCCCGAGGACAACGAGAAGGACCTCAAGGACGTGCCCGCCGGCGTGCTCGAGCAGCTCGTGGTTCATCCGGTCAAGCACATGGACGAGGTCCTGCGCTACGCGCTCAACCACCCGCAGCCGGAAGAGTTTTTGCGCGGCGGTTCGAGTGTCGTCGACTGGCGCATCGTCGAGACGATGCCGCCGACCGATCCGCGCGACGCGCACTAGCGCTCGGCGTGCGCTGAGGAGACAGCGTTGGGTCGAGCTGTCGTGAGGTGATCGCTAGCCGCCACCTTCCGGTGGGCAGGCTGCGTAAACCTCCGCACATGCGGACCGTCCTGCTCGTCGCACTCGCCAGCTCGGCGGCGTGCGTCGTTCCGGACAAGTTCTCCTACGAGACGCCGCTCGATACCGAGCTCACCGTCGGCACCGAGGAAGATTACCTGCCACCCACGCTGGTGCCGGTGCCGGAGGATGGGAGCCTGCCGCTCGACCAGATCCCGCCGACCCTCGAGGAGACTGGCCTGTTCGCGGCGACCGGCGTGCACGAGTTCGCGCCGCGCTGGGCGCTGTACAGCGATGGTGCGGCGAAGCGGCGCTGGATCTCGCTGCCGCCGGGCGCGACGATCGACACGACCAAGCCCGACTACTGGAAGTTCCCGGTCGGGACCAAGCTGTGGAAGGAGTTCACGCGTAACGGCACGCTCGTCGAGACGCGCTACATGGCGAAGTACGGCGCGGCCGATGCCGAGTGGTTGTTCGTCGCCTATCGCTGGTCAGCCGATGGCACCACCGCGACGCCGGCGATCAATGGTGCGAGCAACGTCAACGGAACGGCGCATGACATCCCGCCGCAGTCGATGTGCCTCGGCTGTCACGGCAACGTCGCGTCGCGCGTGCTCGGCTTCTCGCAGTTCCAGCTCGACTATGCTGCGAGCGGTGACCTCGTCGATCTCAACGATGCAGGTGCCGCGGGCTGGCTGTCGCAACCGGTCGTTCACTTCCCGACGCCGGGCACCACGCAGCAGCGCGCGGTCCTCGGTTACTTCCACGCCAACTGCGGTCACTGCCACAACTCAAAGTCGCCGCTGATCAACCGTCCGATGCTCCGGCTCGAGACCACTCACATCTCGTCGGTGTCGGCGACGCGCACCTATCAGTCGAGCGTGAACGTCGCGGGCACCTCGTACGGCGGCGCGACGATCGTCGCCAAGCCGGGCGACCCCGATCACTCGATCATCGTCACGCGGATGCGCTCGCTCGACACCAAGAAGCGAATGCCGGCGCTCGGGATCGAGACCGCCGACAGCGCCGCGGTCACGATGATCCGTAACTGGATCGACAGCCTCTAACGGGCCCGCGCTACAGTCGGGGTCGTGAGCGACGACGACCGCGGGCGCAAGCCGGACCAGGCCACGGTCCGCGTACGCCCGTCGGAGCGCAGTGCGGGCCTGGCGCAAGCGGCGCCGGTGTCGCCGAGTGCGCGCGACGCCGCCACGCGGCCGATGGGTGCCGCGACCGGCGATGCGCCCGCGATACCTGAGGGCGCGTGGGACGAGGACGTCTCGACCCACCAGCCCGGTGCCACGCTCGGCCGGTACGTCGTGCTGTCGCTGCTTGGTGCGGGCGGCATGGGCGAGGTCTACACCGCCTACGACCCGGCGCTCGATCGGCGCGTGGCGCTCAAGGTCATCAAGCCGTTCAGCGACAAGGGCTCGCTCTCGGGTGCGCGCGGTGCGCTGCTCGCCGAGGCGCAGGCACTCGCGAAGCTCGCCCATCCGAACGTCGTCGCGGTCTACGACGTCGGCACGATCGACGACGACGTCTACATCGCGATGGAGTACGTCGAGGGCACGACGCTCAACACGTGGATGCGGACCGAGCGTCCGCTCGACGAGGTGCTCGACGTCTTCGTCGCGGCAGGCCGTGGTCTCGAGGCGGCGCACGCAGCGGGGATCGTGCATCGCGACTTCAAGCCCGACAACGTGATCATCGGCAAGGACGGCCGTGTGCGCGTGATCGACTTCGGCATCGCGCAGCAAGGTCCGGCCGAGGCGTCCGATGCGATCGTCGGCACCGTGGCGTACATGGCGCCGGAGCAGTTCAAGCGCGAGAAGGTCGGGCCCGCCGCCGATCAGTTCAGCTTCGCGGTCGCGCTCTATACCGGGGTGTACCGCCAGTACCCGTTCGACGGCACGACCGAGGACGCGATCAGCGCAAACATCTGCGCCGGCAAGATGCTGCCGCTGCCGACGACCAGCAAGGTACCCGCGCGCCTGCGCGATGCGATCCAGCGGGCGCTGTCGGTCGATCCGGCGCTGCGGTTTCCCGCGATGCACGAGCTGCTCGTCACGATCAAGCCGCCGCCCCGGCGCTCGCGACTCGCGCTCGCGATCGCCGGTGCCGTCGCGGTCGCAGCGGCCGCGACGATCACGATCCTCGCCACGCGTGGCGGTGCCCCTGAGCCGTGCAGCGGATTCGAGCGTGACCTCGCAGGTATCTGGGACCCAACGCGCAAGGTCGCGATCGAAGGTCAGGTGAAGGCCGCGGCGTGGCCGGCGATCGAGAAGCTGTTCGACACCTACGTCGGTGACTGGACGAAAACGAAACAGAGCGCGTGTCGTGCAACGGCAGTCACGCGCGAGCAAACGCCGCTCGTGCTCGAGCGCCGCATGACCTGTCTCGACACGCGGCTCCGCGAGCTCGATGCGGCCGTCGCGATCGTCGCTGCGGGTGGTGTCGCGAGTGCGCGTGCGATCGACATCGGCAGCAACCTGCGCTCGCCGTCGTCGTGCAGCAACCTCGCGAGCCTCGCGCCGCTGCCGAGTGCGCCCGCGCCCGCGATCGTCGCCGTCGAGGCATCGATCGCGCAGGTCCGTGCGAAGCGTCTCGCCGGTCAGTTCCGCGAGGCGCGCACAGCGACCGAGGCCGCGATCACGAGCGCCAAGCAGCTCGGCTGGACCGGCGCGGTCGCGCGCACGCTCGTCGAGCGCGGCCTCGCCGAGGCGGCCGATGGCGATCCGAAGGCCGCGCGGGAGACGCTGTTCGAGGCTGTGCGCACCAGCGAGGAAGCCCGCGATGCGGCGAGCGAGGCTGCCGGCTGGATCGGCCTGGTCTCCGTCGAGGCGGCGGGTCTTCGCGCACCGTCCGAGGCGCTGCGGTGGGCCAAGCACGCCGAGATCTCGCTCGCGAACGCGGGCAACGATCAGGAGCAGCAAGCCGAGCTGTTGCACAACATCGCCGGTGCCCTCCGCGTGCTCGATCGCAATGCCGAGGCGCTCGATCACGAGCGTCGCGCCCTCGCGCTGCTCGAGCACGCCTTCGGCTCGCATCACGTGCGTATCGCGAACCAGCGTGCCGCGATCGCCACCACGCTGCGTCAGCTCGGCCAGCTCGACGACGCGATTCGCGAGGCCGAGGCTGCCCTGAAGATCCTCGAGGAGCTCGCCGGCCTCACCCACCCCTACGCCGCGAGCCTGCTCAACGGTCTCGCGCTCACCTATGACGAGGCTGGTCGCATCGAAGACGCGCGCAAGGCGCTCGAGCGCGCCATTGTCATCAGCGAGCTCGAGCTCGGCCCCACGCACCTGCGCCTCGCGAATCCGCTGATGAACCTGGTTGCGCTCGAGCGTCGTGCCGGCCGTGCCGACGCGGCGGAAGCCTTCTGGGATCGTGCCTACGCGATTCGCTCCAGCAACCTGGGCGCGAACCACCCCGACGTCACGCGTGCCCTGCACGGCAAGCTCCTCGATCGCATGAACCGTGGGCTCGAGGATGAAGCCCGCGCGCTGATCAACGAGGTGATCACGCGGCAGCGACAGCGCACCGATGCGATCGAGCTCGCGAGTGCGCTCTCCCTGCGCTGCGAGCTCGAGCGCCGTGCCGGCCAGCTCGATGCGGCGGCCGCGACCTGCACCCAGGCGATGGCCGAGCTGCCGACACCGCATGATCCGGTGCGCTCGCTCTACGTCTACTCCTATGCCGCGCGGGTCGCCGCGGACCGCAACGACCTGCCTGCAGCGCGCAAGCTGGTGGCCGAGGCGCAGGCCTTCCTGGCCAATGCGACGCGGGACCGGAACGTCGCGCGGGGTGTCGTTGGCTGGGCGGCGGCCCACACCGCGCTCGCCGGCGGCCAGCGCGAGGAGGCCGTGAACCTCGCGGCCGAGGCCCGCGCCTCTCTGCTAACGCACGGCAAGAACTTCGGTTACCTGGTGCGGGACCTCGAGAAGATTCGCTGACCAGGCCGCACCCAAATATGCATCCCGGCTTGACACAGGGCCTTGGCCCGACTAAACAACATTCCCTCGGAAGTCGGGCGAATAGCTCAGCGGAAGAGCGTCGCCTTTACACGGCGGTGGTCGCAGGTTCGAACCCTGCTTCGCCTACTGAAAATCAGCTGTTCTGGAGCGGTAGTTAAGTTGGTTATAACGCCGGCCTGTCACGCCGGAGGCCGCGGGTTCAAGTCCCGTCCGCTCCGCCAACTAACCCGAGAATTTCCAGCCAGTTACCTGGCCCGGAATTCTCGGGTCTTTTCGTGCGTCGTACCCGTGTAGTAAATATGTAGTAAGCGGGGGGCGACATGGGCACGGTGTTCAATCGCGGCACGAAGGACAAGCCGAACTGGTACGTCGGGTACCGGGTCGACGGCCGCTGGCTCTACAAGCCGTCCCACCAGGCCACCAAGGCGCAGGCGAAGCGCTGGGTCCAGGAGATCGAGTCGCGCATCGCGCGGGGCCAGGTCGGCATCGAGGACGATGCCGATGCGCCCGCTTTCAAGCCAGCGTTCGAGGCGTTCCTGGAGGGGTTGACGAATCGCAACGCCGCTGACGATCGCAGCCGCGGTCGCCGGCATGTGGTGCTGAAGTTCGCACGCATGAAGCTGGCGGACGTCGGCCTCGCGAGCGTCATGGAGTGGATCGACGAGCAGCGCGCAGCGGGTGCGCTGAGCGAGGCGTCGATCCGGCACAACATGAACTTGTTGTCGCGCTTCTTCTCGTGGGCGATCGCGCGCGATAAGGCATCGATCAATCCGGTTCGGCAGATCCCGATGGGCAGCCGGCCGGCGCAAACGGTGAAGTCTGACACACCGTGGCTCGACGACGACGCGATCGTGCGAA
>JBBQFU010000381.1:0-6766 GCA_038322185.1 Haliangiales bacterium | reverse complement strand
ACTCGGCCTCGGGATGCCGCGCGAGCATCTCGACGAGCCCTACGAGCCCGCACACTATCTGCGACGCGCGACGAGCGATGCGCTCACGACGTGGCTCGCAGGTCGCGGCATCGACGCCGCGGCCGCGCGCATCGATCGCATCCCGGTCCCGCCTCGCGGGCACTACAAGAGTCAGAAGTTCGAGGGCGGTATGACGGCACCCGCGCCAGAGGCGCAGGCGCTCTACAAGGCCGTGCAGACCACGCGGCTGTTCCAGTACATCGGCGACAACCAGGAGCATCGCGCCCGTTACGAGGCCCAGCTCGATCGCGAGCTCGCGGTCGCGTGCGATCGGATCGCGAAGCTCGAGCCGCGACCCGCCGAGACCGCGGAAGCGCCGGAGGTCATCGAGCTGCCACACCCCGACGCGGAGACGCGACCGATCGGCCGCGTCGGCGAAGTCTACGTGCTGAGTCAGGGCGCACTGCTCGTCGCCGATGGCGCGTTGATCGCGATCGATCGAGACGGTGGTTTTGTCGGCGCCTGGCACCGCCCGATGGGAGACGTGTTCGCGATCGGCGACTTGGTCCTCGTGAACTACTCGCACGCCCTCGATGTCGCCGCCGGTCGCTTCGTCGAGGGCGAGCTCCACGAGATCCTACGTTCGATGGGCCTCGATGGCGCGCCGTCGACGAGCGGTCACGACGAGCGAACGGCGCCGATCATCTCAGGCTGCGGTCGTTACCTGCTCGACGTCGACGAGACACCGTACGTGGTGCGGTTCGCCGACCGGACGACGGTCGCCGAAGGTAGCTCGCTCGAGAAGGCGCTCGAGGCACCTGCCAAGCCGAAGAAGGGTCTCGTCGATCCCGACAAGGTCGCCGTGGGCCGCGTGACCGTGCTCGAGGGCGTACGGTTCACGGTACGGAGCGGCGAGTCACCGGTGCGGGACGGCCGATCGCTCGCGTTCGCGCTCGCCGGCGGTCGCTGGCGGTTCTTGACCGGCGACGCGATTCGAGAGGGCAGCAAGACGATCGCGCGGCTCGGCGTCACCGTTCACGCGGGCGCGTTCCGCGCCGACGGCGCCGTGCTGTGGGCGCTCGCGTCCGACCACGCGATCCGCGTCGATCTCGGCGCGTCGCCGAAGGTCGGCGCGATCGTGCCGATCGATGGGATCCTGAGCGCCGCGACGCGAGCTCTGGCGGAGGCGTCGTGACGAACGTCCTCGGTTACACGCGTTCGATCACGGCCGAGTTGCCCGACAAGATCCAGTCGCTGGCATTCGCGCCCGACGGTTCCGCCGTTGCCGTGGGGACGGACACGGCGACGTTCATGATCGACGTCGCGACCGGCGAGTCCCGTCGGCTCGGCACCCCTGGCGTCACCGTCGCGTGGGGGCCGTGCGGCGTCGTCGCGGTCGGGCACGACCGCGCGAAGCGATTTTCCGTCGGTGTCTCGCGCGCGAAGTCCTCTGGATCCGCGCTCCTCGCAGCACGGTCGACGCGCGACGCGGTGGAGGTGTTTGGGGAAGACGGCGCCGTGCTGCGCACGCTGCCGATCGAGAACTGGGAGGTAGCGCTCGGTGGGGGCTTGCTCGCTGTGTTCGTTCACGGGAGCGTCCGACTGGTCGATCCTGCGACCGGGCAGGAGCGGATGAGGATCGACGCTCCCCACGCGAGCTACGTCGCGCTCTCGCCCGATGGGTCGCGCGTGCTGGCGACGGGCAGCAATGGCTCGTGGGAGGGTTCAGTCACCGGGCCGCTTCAGTGGTACCCGGAGTCCGGAACTCCTGCGCATGCCGGGCCGGTATTCGCGATCGGTGGCACGGTCTTCAAGACCGGCCAGCTCACGCCGGTCGCGTATACGCTCGGGGACCGGATCGCGTTCTCGCCCGCGCTGGATCTCGCATGCATCGCAGGGCATCAGCATGTCCAGATCGTCGCGCTCGCGGACCTCGCGCCGACGCCGCCGATCGTCGGCCCGAGCGAGCGCGTGAAGGTCATCGTCGTCGACGATACGCGAGGTCGCCTCGCAGCCTCCGACGATCGCGGCATCACGTGCGTGTGGCGCCTCGACGATGCCTCGCTGGTGTCGGCGTTTCGCACCGGATGCAGCGCGATCGCGTGGGCACCGGACGGAACGTTACTCGCCGGTGGGCACGGCATTTCTGTCTGGGACACCGAGACCGGGCGCCGGCGCTCTTGCGTGCCGCTCCACGATCTCGAGGACGTCGAGCACCTGATCGTTCGTGGCGACCGCATCTTTGCGCGCGGGCGCTGGCAGATCGCGATCCTCGACGCTGCGCTGAACCGCCTCGCGACGCTGGGACCGTGGCCCCGTGTCGACCGCGACTCGATCTTCATTTCGAGGTTCGACGTCAGCCCGGATGGCGCGATCGTGTACGTCGCCCGCCAGGACGCGACGACGCTCGCGATTCCCGTGGTCGGCGGCGAGCCCACCGAGCTTGCAGAAGCGTCGACCATCGCAGCGACCAACGAATTCGTCGCACTGTCGAAGCAAGGTGAGGCCCTCCTCGTCGCGGGCGCCGGCGAACAGCGGCCGGTCGACCACTTCGACGCGGCCGTGGCGGTCGGCGAGCTCGTCCTCTGCGCCCACGACCGAAGTGTCACCCTGCACGCTAGGAGCGGACCTAGATTCGAGGCTCAGTATCGCGACCCCGTACGCACGCTCGCTGCGAGCACGACGCGACCATGCTTCTACAGCGGTGGCAGCACGACGTGGATCGCCGAGCGGCACCTCGACGACGGCCGGCTCCGGCGCGTGTTCGCGAGCGGAGGTGGCGGCAAGGTGATCTCGCTCGCGTTCGATCCGACCGGCGATCGGCTCGCGGTGGGCGAGTACGAGGGCCGACTCCACGTGTGGTCGCTGTCCGGGACGCCCCGCCGCATCGGCTTGCTCGATGGGACGACTCTTCAGCCGGCCGGCACGCTCCGCGAGCCGGGGGAGCTCGGATCGATCGAGGGCATCGCGTTTCCCGGCGATCTCGTCACGTGCGGCCGGTCGGCAAGCGTCTGGAGCGCGCAGGACCTCGCCGCGATCGGAACGACCGAGCCGCGCACATTCGGCGACTATGTTTCGAAGGTCTCGCGCGACGGCACGCGCTTCCTGGCGGGCGGCGACTGGGGCAACGACGCCGTCGTGTCCGACGCCAGCGGCGAGCTGTTTCGCGCACCCGGCTCGGACGGTGGCGATCGCTTCATGGACATCTCCGACGACGGACGGCTCGTGTTGATCGGCAGCGTGACAGAGACGTCGACCGAGATGACCGTCTACGGTCGGCAGGGCGAGCGCATCGGTACTCTCCGCGTCGACGGCCGCGTGCAGTTCGCGGGCTTCTCGAGCCGCGGAGATGTGCTCGGCTGGACCGCCGAGAAGGGACCGTTCTTTCGCTGGCGCGCTGCGAGTGGTGGAGGTGTCGAGAAGTGGTGTGACTCGCCGGTCGCATCGCGCTCGGCGCTCTCCTCGTTCGATCGTGGTGGAGGGCGCCTCGCCTTGTGTGGCGAGACGATCACGATCGTCGACGAACAATCCGGCGCCCGACACGGTGTGATTCCGCCATTCACGCGCAACACGACCGCCGTTGCCATGTCCGACGACGGTCGTCGCGTCGCGATCGGATCGTGGCACGGCATCGTGCGCGTCTACGATGTGACCGCTCCAAACCCGCGATGCATCGCCGAGCTGTGCACCACCGAAGACGCGGGCTGCTGGGCCGCCGGACCCGACGAGCTCACGCACGTCCGCGGCGACGCCGCGACGCGACTCTGGAGCGAGCCATGACCGCATTCTTGCGCGGCCGAGCGATCGCCGATGACGACCTGCTCGCGGTCGTCGGTCCGGGGCTCGCTCCGGCCGCGGATGCGACGCCGATCCCGTCGCGCGACTGGAATCACTTCGCGTTCACGCTCGGACTTCGCTTGCTGATCGTCTACGCGCACGAAACCAAATCCAAGGACCACGTGCTCGACATCTGCAAGACCGCGCTTGCCACGCTCGTCTCGGTCGACGAGCTCCTCGCCGGCGAGGAGTCGGAAACGAGAGCGACCGTCGGCATGATCGAAGCCACGTTGCGTCCGATGACGATGTTCGCGGAGTCGGCAGCGGCCGAACTACAGCTCAGGATCTTTCGCTGGGGCATGCGGCGCGTTCATCGCGATCGGCACCATCACGATTCGCTCGCGGACCTCGCGCGCGACGCCGCCTCCGCCCACGCAGAGATCGCCGCGCGCGCCGGCAACGATGCAGACGCCGCGCGCGACGCCGAGCGTGCAGCGCAACGCGCCGATGCGGCGACCGTGCTCGCCGGCCGGGCGGCTTCGCTGACGCAGGTCTGATCGGACCGGGTTGGGATAGTCCGGATAGTCCGGACCGGGGTTGATCCGGGCGTCGCGAACGCCTGATGCGGCCCGTTTGTTAGTCCGAGATCTGTCCGAAGCGATGTCCGCTGCGCGGACGCACGCTGCATTGCACAGCGATTCATCAACCTCGGTCCGGTTCTCCCCGGTTCGGTCCGGTTCTCCCCGGTTCTCTCGAGCCGATGAAGTCCGCGGTCGACTGCGAGTTGATCGCGAAGGCGCCGAAGATCGGCCTCTACAAGGTCGAACGCCCCGAGATCGAGCCGTGGGACTTCGAGCAGTACGCTCGTCTTCTCGCGGCAGCGAAGATCGAAGGCCCCGATTGGTACGCAGCTGCGTGCCTGGCCGGTGAAGCGGGACTGCGCAGCGGCGAAGTGAAAGCGCTGCGCTGGCGCGAAGACGTCGATCTGATCGCGCGCACGATCACCGTGAACCAACAGACCAGCTACGGCGAAACCACGGCACCGAAGGCCGCACGCGGCGCACGATTCCGATGACGAGCACGCTCGAACAAGCGTTGCGAAGGCTCGAGGTCGTGCGCGAGGGCTGGCTACGAATTGGGGCGGAGGGTCACGGAAGGATATGATTTCCGCATGCCCCTGCGAGTCGGCGTCTTCGCCGCCGATGACGCCACGCTTGTCGTACTGGCGAGCGACCTCGCAATGCACGGTCTCGACGTTCACGCGAGTGCCACGATTGCCGACGATGTGTCGACGGTCAGCAGTCAGCTGTCAATGTGGATCGCCGACGAGCGCATCGATCTGATCGTCTCGATGCTCACCCCATCGACGCAGGACGCGCTGAGCAGCGTCGTAACCAATCCCTTGCTCACCACGGTCGCCGACATCGACGTGGGCGAGTGTGGCGAGTCCACGGTCGTGGTGCTCCTCTCCGAGGACAGCAAGGCGCGCAGTGCTGGACTCGCCGACGTACTGCCGCAGATCCGGGCCGAGAACCGCAGGAGAAACCCCACGGTGCCGCCCGCGGTCCGCATTCCGGATCCGCCTGCCAAAACGAAAAAGGGGCGCATCAAGACACCCCTATCGGTTCCGACCCAGGACGCCGCGCCAGAGACCAAGGCCGGCAAGGGCAAGGGCAAGGGCAAGGGCAAGGGCAAGCGCGCCAAGACTCCGCCGTCCATGCCGAGCCTCCCTGCGATGCACGAGGCCGCCGATGACAAGCACCTCGCGGCGGCGACGCTGACGCTGAGCGGCTCGATCTCGCTCGATGAGGAAGGCCTCGAGGCGATGCGTGTCGATGCCGAAGAAGAGACGCGTCCGCCGCTGCCGACGACGAAACCACTTGGCGCCACGTTCGGTGCGGAAGTCGAGTCGGATGCGCTGCGCGCCCAGCCGGCGACCGCGGTCGCGGAACCCGCGCCCGTGCCCGAGCCCGCGCTACCCGCGTTCAGAGCCGGTGCCCTGCGAGTTGATGCGTTCGCAGCGATCACGGGCGAATTCGAGACCGCAGAGGCGGAGCCGGGTGCTCAGACCGCGGCGAATGCGGCGGAGAACGCGCCGGCCACCGAGACCGGCGGCACGAAGCCCGCAAAGGCCGATGATGCGGCGGCGACGACCGCAGGCATCGCGAAGGCTGAAGACCCTGCGGACAACGCGCCAGCCACCGTGACCGCAGGCATCAAGCCCGCGAAGGCTGATGACGCGGCGGATGCCGCAGAGGCGCGATCCACCGTGACCGCAGGCACGGAGCCGGCGAAGGCAGACGTACCCGATACCGCCACCGCGGCGATCGGTGAACGGGCAGCCGAGGCCAGCGCAGAGCCCGCTGCAGGCGCCCCCAACACCGCGCGCGCCGACGAGGCCCTGGCGAAGCGCGACCCGGACGAAGCTCCAGCGACCAAGGCCGAAGTGGCCGAGGTCGCGGTTGTCACCAAGTCCGATGGCGATGCACCGCCGCCCTCGAACGCTTCGACCGTCGTCGCGAGCGACAAGTCCGCGTCCGAAGCGTCCAAGGCTGCCGCATCGGTCGCATCGCCGTCCGATATTGCGCCGCCGGTGCGACGCCGACCGCCCACCGAGCCTCCTCCCCTGCCGATCAAGCGCGCGCCAACCGAACCGCCTCTCGACAAGAGAGCCGCGGAAAAGGTGGTCGCCGAAACTAAATCGGACAAACCGAAGCACAACTTGCCGGCGCGTCGCACCGACGACGTGTTCGTCACGGAGACCAAGCCCAAGAGCAAGTCGGCTGCGTCGTCACTCGACAACCTCGTCGTTCCTCCTGGTTCGATCTCGAACTATGCGAAGGAGTCGGGTGGCCGCGGGAAGTGGTACACTCTCGTCGGTCTGATCGTCATCGCCGGAGCGGTCGGCGCGTTCGTGCTGCTCGGGAAAAAAACCGAGTCGAACCAGGTCGCAACGAACGACGGCGCTGACACGGGAGCGATGGGGTCC
>JBBQFU010000380.1:0-6878 GCA_038322185.1 Haliangiales bacterium | reverse complement strand
GTTCGAGACGGTAAAGGTCGCAAGCTATGACTGTGCGTCGTTTCCGATGCTCAAAGACCTGGTGACCCGATTCCGCGAGGTGATCGTTTCGACGGGTGCGACATATGACGACGAGATCGTTCACGCGGCCGAGATCCTGCGCCAAGCCAAGTCTTGGGCATTCCTGCACTGCGTGACGCTGTATCCGACGCCGGTGGAACAGATGCATCTTGCGCGCATGGAGTGGTTGCGTGAGCTCGCCCCTCGCGTCGGGTTCTCCGACCACTCCCTCGTTGCACGCGATGGGGTCAGCGCCGCGAAAGCGGCTGTGGCACTTGGCGCCGAGGTCGTGGAGCGCCACTTCACTGTGCTCGAGGCCGACGAGTCACGCGACGGACCAGTTTCGATCACACCGGCGCAGCTCAAGGAGCTCGCGGACTTCTCGAAGCTCGAGCCAGCGGAGCGTCGCAGTCGCCTCGATGCCGAGGTTCCGAATTGGCGTGTGATGCTCGGCGAGCGCCAACGCCAGCTATCCGAGGCTGAGTTGCTGAACCGCGACTACTACCGCGGGCGCTTCGCGAGCCCACGTCCAGGTGCCGAGCCCGGGACGCGCATGATCTACAACTGGGAAGACACCCCCCTTCCGTGAAGCCACGCCTGGATTCACTGGTCGTCCTCGTCAAGGCCGATGACACGATCGACGCTACCGTGAAGCGGATGGCGCGCGAGCCGGTCGCGTTTTTCGGTCTCGCCGTCGTGGTTGATGAGACGAACCACGTGCTCGGCATTCTCAACAACGGTGACGTGCTTCGATTGCTCGCTGACGGTCACGACTTCACGCAACCGGTGAAGTCCGTCATGATCAAGGATCCGATCGCAGTGCTAGCCGGGCTGCCGCCCGACGAGATGATCTCGGAGGTCTACCGCCAGATCCGCGCCAGACCGCGCCTGACCCGCGAAGGCGTCGCGTACGTTCTCGGGACGAACGCGCAAGATCAGCTGACAAGCGTGATCAATTTCCATGATCTCGTTGCGCGGCACGGCCGTCATGGCGAGCGCGTCGCCGTGTATGGGATGGGGTTCATCGGCACGACGCTCGCCGCAGTGCTTGCGAACCGCGGCTATCAACTGACCGGAATCGATGTCGCGGCCGAAGTCGTTGCGCGATTGCAGCGCGGCGAGATTCACACGTACGAACCGGGTCTCGAGGACACGGTACGCGCGTGTATCGAGCGCGGCACACTTCGTTTTGCCGGGAACCCAGGCGACGCACATCAGGGCGTCGCCATCGTGGCCGTTGGGACGCCCGTGGATGGGACAGGCAAGGCCGATCTCTCGGCGCTGAACGCGGTCCTTCGCACCGTAGCCGGCCGGCTCAAGCGCGGTGACCTGCTCATGTTGCGCTCGACCGTACCGGTCGGAACCACGCGCGCGTACGTTCCGATGCTCGAACAAATCTCGGGTCTTGTCGCCGGCGAGGACTTCCACGTCGCATTCACCCCCGAGCGAACGGTCGAAGGCAAGGCGATGCGCGAAGTGCGCGAGTTGCCGCAAATCGTCGGTGGACTAACCGCTGCGTGCGCGCAGCGCGCGAGTGCGTTCTGGAGCACGGTCACGAACTCCGTCGTTCACGTCGACAGTCTCGAGGCTGCCGAGCTCGTGAAGCTCGCCAACAACAGCTTCCGCGACCTCTCGTTCGCGTTCTCGAACGGCTTGGCGCTCCTCGCCGACAGGTACAATATCGACGCGTTTCGGTTGATCCTGGCCGCCAACGAAGGGTACCCACGCAATCCGATCCCCCTGCCGAGCCCCGGCGTCGGCGGCTACTGTCTGACCAAAGACCCATTCCTGTATGCCGCCGTCGATCCCGACGCAGTACATGCGGGACTCGCGCGCGCTGGTCGAGCGGCGAACCAACAGGCGGCGAATTACCCCGTGGAGGCGCTACGCAGGTACGCCGAGCGGTCGGGCCGCGCGCTCCGTGGAATGCGTGTCCTCGTGCTGGGGATCGCGTTTAAAGGAATGCCCGAAACCAACGATACGCGCGGGTCGACGGCACTCGACGTCATCACCCAACTGCGGCAAGAAGGTGCTCTGGTGGTTGGCTGGGATGCGGTGATCAGCGCGGCGGAGCTCGAGCGCCATGGTGTATCGGCCATCGAACCACTGGATGCCGTCTCGAATGTCGATGCGATGATGATTCTCAACAATCATCCCCACAACGTGCCCGCGGGGCTGATCTCGCGAGCTCGCGCGCCAATGTTCGTGTTCGATGGCTGGTCGCTGCTGGATGCCCGCGAGGTCGAGCAGCACGCGCACATGACGTACGCGACCATGGGTTACATGACTCCGTCGTGACGAGGTCGATTGCACTGATCGCGTGTGACCACGGGTTCGGTCACGTTCGGCGCCTAGTGCTCATCGGAAACGAGCTCGTCGCGCGCGGTGCCGCAGTGACCCTGTTTGCTCGCCGCGAGTCCATCGCACGATTCCGCGCGAGCGATGCGCTCGTGATTCACGACCTACGCACCGAAACAAACCTCGATTCGCTGCGGAGCGGGACCGCCGGGCAATGGGTTGCCCAGCTGCCCAGCCTCGATACCTTTGACCTGGTGGTTTCCGACAACCTCGTCGAGGTACTCGCAGTACGAAGCGACGCCGTACTCTCCGGCAGCTTCTTTTGGCATCACGTCGTCGAGGTTGCGGCACCGCTGCGTGAACGTTGCGAGACGCTAGTGGCACGAACGCGTCCGCGCATGATCGCCTCGGACGTGTTTGCGATGCCCGAGCTCGGGACACTCACGGTGCTGTCGCGAGTCGGCTTGTGCGCCGACGAGGCACGCCCCGAGTCTCAGGGTACTGATTTGCTCGTTGCTGTCGGAGGCACCTCGGCGATGGAGGAGGCGTATCGCACGCTCATTGCGTCGTTGGGCCGTGGCCCGAGACCGCCATTTGACGTCGTCTGGGTCGAGCCACGGCTCTTTCCCGGCAATGCGCCAATGTGGATGCAGCCGGCACGTTTTGATCGGGCGATGTACCGTCGGCTACTCGCAGTGGTTTGTCGGGCAGGCATCGGCACCTTGACGGACAGTGCATGGGCCGGCGCTCGTCCGTTCATGACCGGGGAAGCGGGAAACTCGGAACTACGGTTCAATGCGGCTCGGTTTGTAGCACTGGGGATCGGCGAGGCGGCTGAAACACCCGCAACGGCACTTCGTTCGGCTTTTGCGTTCGCACTCGATACGACCGCACGACGGCTGCATGCGGCTGCGACCGCCACGCTCGACTTCGATGGGGTCGCGCAAACTGCTCGGTTGCTCATGATGATGGCAGAGCATTGACCGCCAGACGTTCCACACATTAGATCTGCCCATGCACTCCTCCACCCAGCCGGGCTTCTATTCCGATCTATGGACTGGCGCCCTGGAGGACGCTGCGGGTCGCCTGCGCGAGGCGACCGCCGCCTTGGGACAAACGCAGTGGTCGTCGGTGATGCGAGCGTGGTGTGTGCCGTACCTGAAGTACGGAATGGAACGCGTGTTTGCGACCGGTGACGATCCCAAATCGGGTCTGGTCGAGCTCATCGACAGCCTGGCCGAGTACCTGCGTGCGTCGGCAAAGTCTCAGCTGCCCCTCATCAGCTCACCTGCAAGTGAGCGCGATGACTCGCACCCCGTCGAAGGCGTCACCGGCCAGCACTATGGTCACCTGTTCCGCGAGTTCAACGCACAATCGTTTGCGGGTGAGCCCGTAACGTTGCTGCGCGCTCGTCTGGAACGCAACGACGTCCAGTTGCCCGCGCTCGGCTCGGCGCACGTATTGGACGCGGGATGTGGTGGCGGTCGCTATACCGTCGCGTGGCATCTGCTCGGTGCCGGACGTGTAACCGGCGTCGATCTCTCGGAGCCTGGCGTGGCCGATGCGCGCGCCCGAGTCGCGCAGCTGAACATCGAGAACGTGGACTTTCGTCTGGTCGATGTCGTCGAGCTCCCATTGCCCGACAACTCGTTCGACATCGTGTTCTCCAACGGCGTGCTCCATCACACGCGAGATTGGAAGCGCGGCGTCCGCAACCTCGTTCGCGTCCTCAAGCCCGGCGGCGTTGGCTGGCTCTATCTGATCGAAAACCCGGGCGGATACTTCTGGGACATCAACGAGCTGTGTCGCGACATCATGGCTCAGGAGCTTCACGAACCAGCGCGCGTCGCTGTTTCCATGCTCGGTATACCGGCCAACCGTGTGTTCTACATGCTCGACCACGTGATGGTTCCCGTGAACGACCGCCTGACGCCTGAGCAGATAAGAGCCGAGCTCGAGACCGGCGGGGCAACATCGATTCGCAGACTCGAGCGCGGCACTGACTTCGATCGAGTCGAGCGCATCTACCAGCGCGATCCTCACGCCGTCGCGAAGTTCGGCGTCGGTGAGAATCGCTTCGTGTTCTCGAAGTAGCTAAATAGTGGATGCGCGCTGAGCGATCGCCGCCTGCGCGAGCAATTTCTCGAAGTTGCCGACCTGCGACTCGAACGAGAACAGCTTCTCGTAAGTAGAACGCGACGCATCGGCGAGCCGGCGTCGCAGCGCGGCGTCAGCGCGATACGTGCGCAACGCGTCGACGAGACCCTCGGTGGTGTCGGCAGCGAGGCAGTTCTCACCAGTGACCAGCTCTGGCTGGCATCGAAACGCTGCTTCGTAACCGATGTTGACCATCCCAAAGCCCATCACCGACGTGTACTTCGCGTGGCTAGAATCCACGGGGTACGGCATCACCGAGGCATCGCCGAACTCGAATAGCGCGCTCAGGTTGTTGACGAAGCCGTGAACGTTGAATCGCTCGGCCATCCATTTCCACGAAGGATCGCCGTCTGGCTCGTCGGGGGGGTCGCCGACCTGATGCCAATCACGCTGGAGCTCCCGATCCAACATCGGCCACACAACCCTTCGCAGGTGCTGGCGCGCTGCACGCATGGCGGTATTAGCCTTCCCGAACAGAAAGAACCGGCCGGTCGAGAGTTTGCCGCGATCGGGGGCAGCCTGCGTCGGGCCGACCACCGGAATATAGAAGGCCGGAATTCCGCGCTGCCGGAAGTGCTGCGCGTCGGTCTCGGATGCCACGACTGTCATTCGAGCACGACGGGCGAGGTCGTATTCGAACTGCTCCAGTCTAGCGTTGGTCATCGTGTTCGGACGCCGGATCTTGCGGAACGTGTTCCGCACGCGCATCAAACGAAAGTAGAAATCAACGTGGCCGAAGAGGTACGGAATTCCGCTCGGCACGAGCACAGCTGAACGCTGCTCTTCCGCCCACACGACGTCAGGCTGGATGCGGTGCATCGCTCGTGCGACTTCGGTGCGGTAGCCGTAGATGTCCGGCACCCGCATGACGAGTGTCTCGGGATTGAACACTCGCGTCAGCGCCCAACTCAACGAGCGCGGAGGAGGAGACTTGGGCTTGATCGTCGTGACGCTCTTGACCATCGCCTCGATCTCGGGCTCGAGCGCTGCGTCGGGATTGGCGGTGACGATGTGGACCTCGTGGCCCAGCGCCACAAGGGACGCGAGTGCCTGCCAGATTCGAACATCACCACCGGCTCGGGCGCGGGCCTTCGGGTATCGCTCGATAGTCAGGAAGACAATACGCATGGTTCAACGCTCGGCGCGCAACGGGGTCGGCTCGCGATCTTCCTGCATCCGCTGGACGAGCGCCGTCACAATGTTGTCGATATTCTCCGGCTCGAGAACCTCTGGGATCTTGTTCGGATTGTGAATCGATCCAGGAAATGAGCCGAGATGAAGTGCTTCGACGAACGCCAGCAGCGCAGTCTGATCCGGGCGATGTTCGAAGATCGCCTTTCTGAACAGACGGTACCAGCCGTCCTTTGGTGTCTCGCTCGCACGATAGACGTGCGGAAGGTCATTGTAGAAGGCATCGCCGAAGGTCACAACGGGCTTGTCGAACAGCAGACCCTCCCAGCCGGCAGTGCCAGTGATCACTGCGATCGCATCCGCGTTCTTGATGAGCGACCACGTGTCTTGATCAGGCGATAGCAACCGAACCTGTTCGATCGCAGCAAGCGCCCGGTAGTAGCTGACGGGACGTCGACCGCGGCTGCTTACGTGCTCCTTCACATACAAGCGATGTCCGATTGGCAGGCTGCGCGCGATGTCCTGGACGAGTGCGATCTGGTCGAGGTACAGGGGCGCTTGCACCAGGGTCGTCGCTTCCGGCTGGTAATGCAGCGGAAACAGCACGTACTTCTCGCCCGCCTGGGCTGGCTCGAATACGTTGGCTTGCTCGGCCAATTTCAAGCGCGCGATGCGGCGGAGCCGCTGCAGGATCACCTCGGTCGGGGAGACCATCGTCGGGTTGCTTGTGTCGCCGAGGTAATAGCTGACGATCTGCTGAAAGCGCCGCACCTCGCCCAGATCGATGCTGGGCACCCGATCCCACGCAGCCATCACGGGCATTCGAAACGGTCGCTCGCGAAAGGCGCGTATGAATTCGGTGGCGTGTTCGCGCTCCGCGTCCGTCAGCCCTCGAGCGAGCAACTCGTTGTAGATCCGCAGCTGGCGATCGAGCCGCTGAAATCCCGTTGCGTAGACGGCGAGGCGTTTGGGGAGGCGAGCACTTCCGATCCGGTAAAACGGGATGCCGCGCTCCTGCGCAATGGCCCAGTGGATGTAGCTGTGGAGACAGGACACGTCCTCCGAGAAGATCAAATCTGGCTGTGCCCGATCGAACGCGGCCGCGATCTGTCTCAGTGCGACTTCGACGAGACGCTGGATCTGGGAGTACGTCCGGCTCTTCAACAGGTGTCGCTCTGCAGCGATCATCCGACTGAACGAAACTCCGAGCTCCCTCTCGCGTTGCTCGAGCCATTCGATGTCCGGCGGGTGGC
>JBBQFU010000379.1:0-6888 GCA_038322185.1 Haliangiales bacterium | reverse complement strand
GAGCTCCACATCGAGCAGGGACCCGTGCTCGACGCGATGAAGAAGAACGTGGCCGTCGTGCTCGGCACGATGGGCGTCGAGCGGCACCAGCTGCGTTTCGTCGGCCAGGCAGCACACTCGGGCGCGGCACCGATCCATCTGCGCAAGGATGCGTTTCTTGCGGCCGCGGAGTTTGCGCTCGCGTGCCGCGAGATCAGCATCAAGTACTCGGGCAAGACGCCGAAGTCGCGTGTCGTGGCGACGTGCGGCGTGGTGAAGGTCGAGCCGAACTTCGTGACGGCAGTGCCGGGCTCGACGGAGATCTCGATCGACCTGCGCGCACTCGACGCCAAAGTGCTGCAGAAGATGCTCGCGGATTCGAAGCGCGCCGCGGCGGTGGCGGCGAAGAAGCACCTGGTGGAGGTGTCCTGGAGCCCGCTCCTGCACATCACGCCGAAGCTGTTCGACGAGACCCTGATGGGATTCGTCCGCACCGCGGTGAAGCAAGTCTGCGGCAGCGCACCCGAGATTCCTTCGGGTCCGCTGCACGATGCGGCCGAGATGGCCGAGGTCGTACCGACCGCGATGGTGTTTGCGCAGAGCAGCCCGGGCGTCTCGCACACGCGCATCGAGGACACGCCGCGCAAGGCACTCGATGAGTCGATCCGGGCGTTCGAGCTGACGGTCGAGCGCACGCTCGCGCACTATGCGTCGGCGACGTCGGCGCCGTCGAAGGTCGCGCGTAAGAAGCCAGCGGCCCGTCGCAAGTCCGCTGCGTGAGGCCGACCCGCGAACCGAGCGCTTGCAGATGGCAGGATTCGCGTGATCTCGGCGTGAACGCGCACCGCTGACGCCGGCGATCGACGATCGTGTTGTGATGCGCCGACCACTAACCCTGCTGATGCTCGTCGCGTTGCTCGGTGGGTGCTCGTTGTTTCGGCAACGTGGCAATACGCCGTCCACTTGCAATTCGAGCCGAGTCGGGCCCATTGTGGACACGGTCATGGTGGGTTTCGGACTCGTCCTCGCTATCGCGGCGAGCCAACAGAAGCACGAAGGGGCTGGAATCTACATGGGTGGCCTGGCAGCAGGTGTCCTCAGCGAGACGCTGCAGCGCCGCGAGATGCTCCGCGGGCATGTTGCGTCGGCAGTGGATGCAGAAACGACCGCCGTCGATGTGCTCGATCGCGTACTGCGTGTCTTCGATCTCGATGTATCCGCCCCTGCCTTCGTGAACGATGCGCAGCGATAGTTGGCGATCGTCGCCGGATTGCGACGCCCGATCCACGGTCATCCGAGCGCGTCGGCACACCTGTCGCGCCCGTGCCTAAATCACGCGATCCGAGGCTGTCGTAGCGGATTGCGGGAGGGGTGCCGCGTGGAATCGAGTGTTTCGCCGAAACAACTGAGGGGCCCTGGAATTTTTCGTCTACTACGGCTGTAGTTGCGCCCGATGAGCACCCTCTCGCGTTGGACTTCCTTGGTCGTGGTCAGCTGCTTGGCATTCCCGGCAGCCAGCTTTGCGGACGATAACTTCGAGCTGCCCCAGCTCAGCCCACCGGCAAAGGTCGGGCAGCGCGTCGGCATCACCGACTTCTCGCTCGAGTACTCGAGCCCCGCGGTCAAGGGCCGCAAGATCTGGGGCGCCCTCGTGCCGTACGACAAGTCGTGGCGCGCCGGTGCAAACCAGGGCACGAAGCTCACCGCGACCCGCGACTTCAGGGTCGGCACCACCACGGTGAAGGCCGGCACGTACCTCGTGTTCATGATTCCCGGCGAGAAGCAGTGGACGGTCGCGCTCAACAGCGACGTCAACGCGGGCCAGAACCACGATGCCGCGAAGGACGTCGCCCGCGTGACGGTCACGCCGGTCACCCTGACGCAGCCGCGCGAGCGCCTGACGTTCATCTTCAGCGACACGACGGACATGGGCACCGCCCTCGACCTCGAGTGGGACGCGGTTCGCGTTCGCGTGCCGATCACCGTCGACACCAAGAGCCAGGTCGACGCCGCCATCGAGAAGAACCTCGCGGATGCATGGCGCCCGCACTTCATGTCGGCGAACTACCTGTTCGGCGCCGGCGACGTGAAGCGCGCGCAGCAGTACGTGAGCAAGTCGGTCGCGATCAAGCCGACGCTCCGCAACGAGTGGCTCAGCGCGCAGATCCTGTGGAAGCAGGGCAAGAAGGCCCAGGCCAAGGCCGCGGCCGCACGCGCGATGAAGCTCGGCCCCGCCGACCCCGGATTCGAGGCGTTCTGGAAGGGCGAGATCACGAAGACCGTCGCGACCTGGAAGTAGACCTCGCGTGCACGACGGTTTGCCCGGGCTCGATCCGCAGAGTCGCGCACGCATCGTCGTGCAGGCTCGGCAAGCGATCGCGCCCGAAGTGCACCGCGTGCTGATCGCGCAGAATGCCCGGCTCGCTCCGAGTGCGGCGAGAGACGCACACCTGGCGGCACTCGCGTCGGGTGCAGCGGCCGTCGTGACAGGGCAGCAGGTCGGGTTGTTCCTCGGCCCGCTCTACACGCTCTACAAGGCAGCCTCGGCGATCGTGATCGCACGGACGCTCGCCGCCGAGACCGGTGTTCCGGTCGTGCCGATGTTCTGGTTGCAGACCGAGGACCACGATGTCGCGGAGATCGCGACGTGCGAGGTCGCCTCCGGTAGTCGCTGCGAGACGGTGGCGATCACCGTCGACGCGGCGAACCGCGTGTCGATCGCGCACCTCGCGCTGCCTGATGAGATTTCGCGCTGCGTCGCGACGCTCGCCGAGCTGCTCGGCAGCGGGCCCGATGCGGCCGCCCATGTCGAGCGGGTTCGCCGCCACTACCGCGCAGGCGCGCGCTGGGCCGATGCCTTCGCGGGGTTGCTTGCCGAGCTGTTCGCCGATGAAGGCCTGGTTGTCATCGATCCACGAGACCCCGCGCTCGCCGCGATCGTCGCGCCGATTCATGCACGCGCGATCACCGATGCCGTCCGGATCTCCGAGCAGCTGATCGCGACGTGCGACGAGCTGCAGCACGCCGGCCGCTCGGTTCCAATTCACGTACGGCGCGGTTCGCCGCTATCGTTCTTTCATCCCGACGGTCCGACGGGTCCCCGCGTGCGCCTCGAACCTGCTGCCGATGGGTTTATCGAGGTCGGCGGCGCGCGCACGTTCGATCGCGCCACGGTGCTCACCGCGGATCCAATGTGCTTCTCGACGAGCGCGCTGCTGCGCCCGATCGTTCAAGACACCCTGCTGCCCACCGCGGCGTACGTTGGCGGCCCCGCCGAGGTCGCGTACTTCGCGCAGCTGCCGTCGCTGTATCGCGCGTTCGATCGCCCGATGCCGATGATCATCGAGCGCGGCCACTTCCGCATCGTCGACCAGCGCGCCCGCAAGTTGCTCACGCGCCTCGGCCTCACCGCCGCGCAGCTCGAGCGCTGTAGCGAGCCAGACCTCGTGTCGCGCCTGCGTCCGAGCGCCGGCACTCACGATGCGACGCAGCTGCTCCAGTCGTTCGTCGCCGCGCACGACGACATCGCGGCCAAGACAACGAATCCTCAGATCCTCCGTGGCCTCGCGAAGACCCGCGCTTCGGTGGAGCGCTCGGTGAACAAGTTCGTCGCGAAGGTCCAGCGCATCACCGCGTACGAGGACGACGAGCTCATCGACACGCTTCGCCGCGCACGCGCGTGGCTCGCGCCGGATGGTGAGCTCCAGGAGCGCCGCCTCGGCCTGCCCTGCTTCGCCGCGCGGCTTGGGGATCGCGCGGTGGTCGAGCGCGTGCTCGCGGCTGCACTGCCGTTCGCTCCCGCGATCCAGGAGCTGTCATGACGGACTTTGGCGTCGACGTTCTCGCATTCGGTGCACACCCCGACGACGTCGAGCTGTTCTGCGGCGGCGTCGTGCTCCGCCTCGGCGAGCTCGGCTACACGATCGGCGTGGTCGACCTCACGCGCGGCGAGAAGGCCAGCCACGGCACGGTCGACGAACGCGCCCGCGAGACCGACGCCGCCAGCGCCGAGCTCGGCCTCGCCTGGCGCGACAACCTTCAGCTCCCCGACACCGAGCTCGCACCGACGACCGCGCAGATCACCACCGTCGTCGAGGTGCTCCGCCGCCGCCGCCCCGAGCTCGTACTCGCACCGTGGATCGAAGACCGCCATCCCGACCACGCCGCCGCGAGCGAGCTCGTCAGCCGCGCCGTGTTCTACGCCGGCGTGCAGAAGTTTGCATCCGGCGCTGGCGAGCGCTTCGTCCCGCGCCAGGTTCTCTACTACGCGATGCGCCACCGCATGACGCCGAGCTTCATCATCGACACGTCATCGGTCGCTGCACGCAAGGCTCGCGCGATCGCGTGCTACCAGAGCCAGGTCACCCGCCGCACCGGCGACGAGGCAGCGACGCTGATCAGCGCACCCGGCGCAGTCTCGGCGATCGACGCACGCGACCGCTACTACGGCAGCATGATCGGCGTGAGCCACGGCGAGCCCGTTCGCACCGCCATGACGCCCGGGCTCGTCGATCCGCTCCGCCACTTTCGCGACAACCCGTTCGCGGGCGCGCATGCATTCGAGCCAGTGAAGTCGTGACCCGTCCCCTCTCCATCGCGGTCGTGTGTTTCCCCGGCGTCGGCGGCAGCGGCGTGATCGCGTCGGAGCTGGCGCGCAACCTTGGACACCGCGGTCATCGCGTGATCGTGCTCGCGACCGGGATGCCGGAGCGCCTGAAGCTCAACGGCGTGCGCTTCGAGAAGATCGAGGTGCCGGTCGCGCCGATGTTCGAGACCGCACCGTATGGGCTCGCGGTCGCGAATCACCTGATTCACCTCGTGCGTCGCGAGTCGATCGATCTGATTCATCTGCACTACGCGATTCCGCACGCCGCGAGCGCACTGGTCGCTGCGCAGGTGCTCGGCGCCGCGGCGCCCGCGATGGTGGTCACGCTGCACGGAACCGATGTCACGCGGCTGGGCCCGCACCCGAGCCTCAATCCGGCCACCGCGTTTGCACTCGCGAAGTGCGACGGGATCACGACACCGTCACAGTATCTGCGAAGCGAAGCGCAGACGTGCTTCGACCTGCCCGACGGGCGCATCGAGGTGATCTCGAACTTCGTCGATACGACCCGGTTCGCGCCGCCGCCGCAACGCGACCGCCGCGTGCTCGAAGCGCTGTTCGATGAGCCGAGCGATGGGCCGCTGCTGTTCCACGTCTCGAATCTGCGCGCGGTGAAGCGGCCACTCGATCTCGCCGAGGTCGTGGCGCGACTGCGCACGGTGAACGCGCGGATGGTGGTCGTGGGAGAGGGCCCGGAGCGCGCAGCACTCGAGGCGCGCGCGAAGGAGCTGGGCGTTACGGATGCGATGCGCTTCCTCGGGTCGCGCAATGACTTCGAGGGCCTGCTCGGTCATGCCGATGGATTCGTGCTGCCGAGCGAGAGCGAGAGCTTTGGCGTTGCTGCGCTCGAGGCGCTCTCGTGCGGTGTTCCGGTGTTTGGCTACCAGGTCGGCGGATTGCCCGAGGTCGTGACATCCGGCGTCGGGACGCTCGTGCCGCTTGGCGATCTCGACGGGCTCGCCGCGGCGATCCTCGGCGGACTGCGCGCACGCGATGCGCTGGGCCGCGCCGGGCGCGAGCGGGCGACCTCGATGTTTCGCGACGACAAGGTCGTGGCGAGTTACGAGGAGTATTTCCAGCGCGTGCTCGCCAGCCGCGGAGGTTCGTGATGATGCGCGCTCTGGTCGCCGCCTGCATTCTGTTCGGCACGCCCGCCCACGCTGACACCAGCGCTGGCGAGCTGGCCCACGCACTCGACCGCCTCGGCTCTACCGGCCGCGTCCTCTACATCGCCGCTCACCCCGACGACGAGAACACGCGCCTGCTGACGTACCTCGCGAACGTCCAGCACCTCGACGTCGCGTACCTCTCGATGACCCGCGGCGGCGGCGGTCAGAACCTGATCGGCAGCGAGCAAGGCGTCCTGCTCGATGTCATCCGCACCGAGGAGCTCCTCGCCGCCCGCCGCATCGACGGCGCCCGCCAGTTCTTCACCCGCATGCGCGACTTCGGCTACAGCAAGACCGCCGACGAGACGCTCGGGCTGTGGAAGCGCGACGAAGCACTCGCGGACATGGTCTGGGTCATTCGCACGTTCCAGCCCGACGTGATCATCACGCGCTTCACCGAGACGCCACCGAACCACGGCCACCACACAGCCTCCGCGGTGCTCGCACGCGAAGCGTTCGAGGCCGCCGCCGATCCGAAGCGCTTCGCCGACCAGCTCCGCGACGGCGTGAAGGTCTGGAAGGCCCAGCGCCTGTTCCGCAACCACTCGATGTGGGGCCGCACCCCGACCCCACCCCCCAAGGATGCAATCGAGCTCGACGTCGGCACGTATGACCCACGCCTCGGCCTCAGCATGGGCGAGCTGTCCGCACGCTCGCGCAGCCAGCACAAGAGCCAGGGATTCGGCGTCGCCGAGCAGCGCGGCCCGAACGTCGAG
This sequence comes from Haliangiales bacterium, assembly GCA_038322185.1. Classification (GTDB taxonomy): domain Bacteria; phylum Myxococcota_A; class Polyangia; order Haliangiales; family Haliangiaceae; genus JABFXX01. The sequence continues at coordinate 418 of JBBQFU010000379.1, read as the reverse complement.
TACTTCGTGCACCTCGCCGGCAGCCCGGCGAAGAAGACCCTCTTCGACGGCATCGACACCAGCTGGACTCGTTACGCCGCCGCACCCTACGCGAAGCAGATCGCCGCCGCGCAACGCGTGCTCGATCGCGATCATCCCGAGCGCGCGATTCCCGCACTGGTCCTCGCCCAAGGCGCACTCGACAAGCTTCCCGACGAACCCCGCATCCGCGATGCACGCCGCGCACTCGACGAGCTGATCGCCGCCGCGAGCGGCCTCTATGTTCGCGCGACCGCGGCATCAGCCACGGCCGTTCCCGGTAGCAAGGTCGAGGTCTCGCTCGAGGTCGTGGCGCGCACGGCAGCGGCAACCATCCGCCGCATCGAAGTCGGCGGTACCACACCCATCACCAAAGACACCGGGGTGAAGCTCGGCGAGA
>JBBQFU010000378.1:0-6937 GCA_038322185.1 Haliangiales bacterium | reverse complement strand
GCGCAGACGCCGCGGGGCCACGGGTGACCTACGTGAAAGGAACCCTCGAGCTCATGTCGCCCTCTCTCGATCACGAAGTGATCAAGAAACGTCTGGCTGCAATCGTCGAGGCGTACCTCGATCAGCTCGGCGTTCGCTATCAGGCCGTTGGCTCGTGGTTGCTCAAGCACGCTCCAAGCGAGGTCGGGCTCGAGCCCGACGAGTGCTACATCCTTCACGACATCGAGAAGAATCGCCCCGATCTTGCGCTCGAGGTGGTCTGGACGAGCGGCGGCATCGACAAGCTCGAGGTCTATCGCCGGCTGGGTGTGCCCGAGGTTTGGTACTGGGCCGACGGTGCGCTCACGTTCTACGTGCTCGAAGCCCATGGCTACGAGCCGCGCGACACAAGCCTCTGCGTACCGCCGTTCGACAAGACGGTGCTCGTCGACATGCTCCAGCTCGAGGCCTTCAGTGACGTGCGGCGCGCGCTGCGCGAGCGCTTCGGCTGAACACCCGCGAGCCGACGCTCAGCGCGTGAACACGAACAGCTGCGCCCCGCGCGCCGGCAGATCGAAGAACAGGCCTTCCTTCGCCATCTCGCGGCTGACACGAACCCAACGTTCCTCGCCCAGTCGGTCGGCGAGCTGCCACGTGTGGTCCGCGAGGAACGGCACCGTCGGCCACACGCGACACTGCGCGCGATGCGCCGCCATGTTGACGACGACGAGATCGAAGCTATCGGCGCGCGTCCACTGCACGATCGTGAAGAAGTCCGACGTCGAGTTGTCATCCCATGCGCGCTGCGGCATCAGCACTTCCGCCTCGCCGCGACCGACGGCCGATGCCGCGAAGGCGGGCAAGACCGAGGCGTAGAGCGCGGCCACCGCGTCGTTGCCGTCACCCTGCGGCAGCCGCGCGAGCTGGATGCGCGAGAAGCGCTTGCGGCCGGTGAGCTGGCCATCTTGAACGAGACGCATGCCTGGTAGGCCCAGCGTCAGGACCAGCGCCGCGCGATGTCGCCCGAGGTCCGCGAGCGTGCTGGCTGCGCGCGGCTCGTCGTGATTCTCGAGGAAGTGCACGCGGTGCGGCGGATCAGCGGCGCGGACGTGGCCCTGGATCTCCGGGGTGCGATCGTGAACGACCAGATCGTAGAGATGTTTGTCGTACGCGAAGTCGAAGCCCAGCGAGCACAGGCGCGCCTCGAGATCCCAGTACGCCTCGGCGACGAACAGGAAGTCGGGCCGAACGCGGCGCACCGCACCGATCGCGCTCGACCAGAAATCCCAGGGTTCGGCGGCACCGCCCCACGTGCGCTCGACGATGTCGGGCAGCACCAACATCGCCATGTCGCAGCGCACGCCATCACAGCGCGCGGCGATCGCGAGCAGCGCGGCCTCCATCGCGGCGCGCGTGTCGGGCCGGCGGTAGTCGAGCTGCGCGGTGTCAGTCCACGGCGAAAAATACGGATCCTTGCCATGGGCGATGAACCGGCCTGCTCGCTCGAACGAACCGGGGAACGCCGCGTCACCGCCGACGAACAGCTCGGGCCGCTCGGTGAGCCATGGATGATCGACGCCGAGGTGGTTCGGCACGAAGTCCAGGATCAGCCCGATGCCGCGCGCCGCCAGCCGTTCCCTCACTGCGGCGAGGCCTGCATCGCCACCAAACGCCGGCGCGACCGAGAAGTCGGCGATCGCGTACGGCGAGCCGGTGACGTCGGCATCCGTCCAGCCCGGCAACGAGTCGTCGTAGGCGGCCCGCAGTGATGGCTCGCGCAGCGCACACTCGCGCGCCAGCGGGCCGCGCGACCACACGCCCATCATCCACACGTGCGTGATGCCGAATGCCGCCAGCGCATCAAGCGCGCCATCGGAAACCGTCTGCAGCGTCGCACCATCGCCGAGCTCGGCGAGCCACTGCTCGGTATGAATCTCGTAAACGAACGGATGCTGCGGCGGCGACGTGCTCAGTGCCCAGCTCCCTTGGCCAGCATGAAGGCGCCGCCGAGGCCCGCTGCCATCTCTTCGGGCGTGATGCGGCCGTCGGAGTCGACATCGAGCGCGGCGAACACGGCCTGCGCCCCGCCCCACTCCTCGCGCGTGATGTAGCCGTCGCCATCGAGGTCGTAGACCGCGAAGAAGTCGCGAGCCGACTGCCCCGCGCTCGCCTTCGTCCGCATCGCGCGATGCCGTTCGCCGAGCAGCTGCTCGAGCGCGACGATCGCCTTCGAGAATCCCGTGATGCCTTCGTCGAGCTTGTCCTTCGCCATCTGGTCGCTGTCGTGGGCCTTGCGGAACGCGGCCTCGTCGATCGGCGTCTTCGGAATGTCGAGCGTCGCGGCCTTCGCCGGATCGAGCTTGCGCACGAGCTGGCCGTCCTGCGTCTGCAGGTCGGCGAGGAAGTTCGGCGAGATCGTGAGCAGGTCGCAGCCCGCCAGCTCGGTGATCTCGCCTAGGTTGCGGAAGCTCGCGCCCATGACCTCGGTCGGGTAGCCGTGCTTCTTGTAGTAGTTGTAGATCTTCGTGACCGACACCACGCCCGGATCCTCGGCCGGCGGATAGCTGTCGCGCTTCTCGGCCTTCTTGTGCCAGTCGAGGATTCGCCCGACGAACGGGCTGATCAACCGCACGCCGGCCTCGGCGCACGCAATCGCCTGGTGCATGCCGAACAGCAGCGTCAGGTTGCAACGAATGCCTTCGCGCTCGAGCGCCTCGGCCGCGCGAATGCCCTCCCACGTCGCCGCGATCTTGATGAGCACGCGCTCGCGGCTCGCACCCGCGGCCTCGTACTGCCCGATCAAGTTGCGCGCCTTCTCGATCGTCGCGGCCGTGTCGTACGACAGTCGCGCATCGACCTCGGTCGACACGCGCCCCGGCACGATCTTCAAGATACGAAGTCCGAACTCGACCGACAGGCGATCGAGCGCGAGCCCGACGACCCTGGTCAAATCGCCACCGGCCTGATGCTCAGCCCAGTTGAGCGCGTCGTCGACGACCGCCGCGTACTCCGGCATCTGTGCCGCCGCGGTGATCAGCGACGGATTCGTCGTCGCGTCGCGCGGCTTGAACTTCTCGATCGATTTGAGGTCACCCGTGTCACAGACCGTGACGGTCATCTTGTTCAGCTGGTCGAGCAGGCTCATGCCGTCATTTATCCACGAATCGGCTCCACGGTGGGCCGATGCACCGACGCGTTGGCCGCTCCCGGACGCAAACATCGTCGTCCGCCACATGGCCATGACTGTCCGGCGGCGGGACAGCGGGCTCCGCGCGCTGATTCCGGTGCTTCGATCGTGAGCGACGTTCCGACAGCGACGATCGCCCGTCCAACAACCTCGGATGGATCATGTCCAAGTATCGAAATCGTTTGCCGCAGCTTTCCGATCGCCTGTTCCTCACCGACAGCGGGCTCGAGACCACGCTGATCTTCAAGGACGGGATCGAGCTCAACCAGTTTGCCTCGTTCGAGTTGCTCAGAACCGACCATGGCCGCAATCGCCTGCTCGATTATTTTCGTCAGCACGCACAGACCGCGGTAGATGCCGGCGTGGGCTTCGTGCTCGAGAGCCCGACCTGGCGCAGCAACGCCGACTGGGGCGCCAAACTCGGCTACACAGCCGAGGCGCTTGCCGAGCTCAACCGCCAATCCATCGACCTGATGGTGCAGGTGCGCGACGAAATGGAGACCGCGAATTCGCCGATGCCGATCAGCGGCAACGTCGGCCCGCTCGGCGACGGCTATGTCGCCAGCACGATGAGCACCGATGATGCCGAGCGGCTGCACACGCCGCAGATCATGACCTTCGCACAGACACAGGCCGACCTGGTCAGCGCCTTCACGATGACCAACACCGACGAAGCGATTGGCGTGACGCGCGCCGCCGCCAAGGCGGTGATGCCGGTGGTGATATCGTTCACAGTGGAAACCGACGGCCGGCTGCCGACCGGCCAGAGCCTCAAGCAGGCGATCGAGACGGTCGATGCCGCGACCGACGCGGCGCCGGCCTACTACATGATCAATTGCGCGCATCCGACGCATTTCGAGCAGGCGCTCGAGGCGAACGAAGCGTGGATCAAGCGGGTGCGCGGCATCCGCGCCAACGCCTCGACCCGCAGCCACGCCGAGCTCGATGCCGCGCCCGATCTTGACGACGGCAACCCAGTGGAGCTCGGGCGGCAGTACCGTGCGCTGCGCCGCAGCTTTCCTCAATTCGCCGTGCTGGGCGGCTGCTGCGGCACCGATCACCGTCACGTCGAGCAAATCTGCCTTGCGTGCAGCGATGTCGCAGCGGCGTCCGCCACACGGCCATGACTGTCCGGCTGCCGTCGTTCTACAACTGTTATCCTGCTGGAAGCGGTGCCATGCCAGGTATTGCGGCTGCATCCGGCACCAACGCGAATTGCGGGCAGGACGAAAAGCCCAATGCTGCAGGGGGCGGGGGCGGCCGGATTCGCATCAACACGAAAGACGGCACGTACACCAAGGGCAGCTCTACCGTCGAAAACGGCGCAGTGACCGCAGGGACGATCGAGACTCGCTAGAGCCTGATGCCGCGAGACGCCGGTCGAAAATCGGCCCGCCACGGAACGGGGCCTCGCTGGCGGAGCGAGCTCTTAGTTGCAGGTACCAGTGCCGGTGCCCACGTCCGTCGGGAGGAACTGGTAACGCATTTCGAACGGCGTGTAGGTCCAGATCCCGGTGATCGACGCGTAACAGTCGTCAGCGTCGCCGGCAACGAATCGATACATGTCGTCGTCGGCCTTGAAGGCAACCGCACCAGGGTACGCCGCGAGGTCACTGACGCCGAATGTGCCATTGGTGCCGACCGTGGTGACCTTCACATCCGAGAGGGTTACCAGCACTCCCTCGTACGGCTCGCCGGTTGTCGCGAGGAGGCTCGTCACGGATTGCCCCGTGACCGGGACCGGAGCCGTGGTCGGCGCCGCGAGGACGGTCGTGACCGGGCTGCGCAGCTGCGTGATCGATCCGTTCGCGGCGTTGCCGTTGTTGAACTCGGCCACGGAGGCGATGACCTTGACCTTCGCGCCAACCACGACGGATGCGTCGAGCACGGCGGTGTTGTTGCACGCGCTCCCTGCGCACCGGAACACCATCGCGCCCTGATTCGGCGCCGCCGTCAGCGACTGCGAGATCCAGAAGTTCTTCTTGTTGAACGACACAGCCGAGACGTAGACGTCGTTGATTTCGACGGTCCCCGTCGCAGCACCGCTGCGCACATCCGCGATCGTGGCGCTGCTGATGGCTTCGCAACCGGTACCACCGGCGACGATCTCGGCGGTCGTGCGCGGCAGTAGCTGGTAGTCGAAAAAGTAGTCGAGGACGCCGGTGATGCTCGCCAGGCAATCCGCCTGCATCACTGCCGGCGTGGGCATCGCAGCGAGCGAGGATTGGATGACGACGTCGCCGGTGACTTCGAACTTGTGAAGCGTGGCATCCGTGCACATCGAGCCGACGCAAGCGTCGCTACTCGTCGCACGAACGTTCTCGATCTTGATCAGAACGCCTTCCCACTTCTCCCACTCGGCGTGTCGCGCCATGTAGTCAGAGAGCGCGCCGATCTCCGCCGCGTTGACGACCTGCGGCTCGAGCACCATGTTGGCGCCAGTCTTCGTCACGGTCATCACACCGCCCGAGACGGGCTTGAGCTCGGTGATCGCGTAGCCCGGATCGAACTCCGAGTACATGAAGTCGTCCTTCTCGGCGCCGGAGACATCGACGACGTCACCGATCGCCAGAGCCGCGACCTGATCGAGCGGCGCACCGAAGACGTGGATGCCGGAGAACTCGCCACCCTCGGGCTCCTGGATCCAGAAGTCACCGGTCTTGCCACCGTAGGCATCGATCGCGGTCACGATGACACCCTTGACGGTGACGGCAGTGCCGTTGGTCATCGCCTCGTCCTGGATCGCCTGGATCTTGGTGTCGCTACCACTCGTGTTGGAGTCCGGGTTCTGCGTGTCATCACCACCACCACTGTCACGACAGGCTGCGGTTGCAAGGACGAGGGCGAGTAGCGAGAGCTTGCGCATGGAGACTCCAGAAAGGGCTAATTACCGACGAGAACGACGGCGGTTGGATACAGCGACCGGCGCGTGGCTGTATACCGAAAAGCGCTGGGTGACTCATGCGGCGAAGGTCACAGGAGGCGCTGATAGTTGCAAACCCCGGCTTGCCGGGGTGCGCAGCGACGCCGAAGGGCGTTGCGAAGTTTAATGCCGAGATCGGCCGCCGAAACGACGAACGCCGGCGACACCCAGTTGGGGGCACCGGCGTTGGTGACAGCTAGGAAGGCTGCTTAGGCGGACGCGGCTTCAGCCTGGCCATTGAGGCCAACGAGCTCGACGAAGGCCATCGGAGCGGCATCGCCCTTACGGACGCGCGTCTTGATGATCCGCGTGTAACCGCCCTTGCGGGTGGCGAAGTGCGGGCCGATCTCGCTGAACAGACGCTGGAGGGCGTCGGGGGTCTTCACCACCAGCTTCGCCTGACGGCGAGCGTGGAGGATCTGGGCCTTCTCGACCGGGGTCGCGCCGTCGCCCTTGGCGACCAGGGCGTGAACCGAGGTGCCCCACGTGATCGCCTTGTCGGCGTGCGCACGGAGCATCTTGGCCTTGGCCTCGGTGGTCTCGATGCGACCGTGGGTCAGCAGCGCGGTCACGAGGTTGTGAAACATCGCGCGGCGGTGCGGCGACTTACGGCCAAGCTTCTTATCTGATTTGCGGTGACGCATGAGACTTCTCTCGTAGGTGGTACCTGAGCTCGGGCTCAGGGCTTCTTGAGCGGGTTCGGACCCGGCCAGTTGTCGAGCTTCATACCGAGCTGGAGACCCATCTCGGCGAGGAGCTCCTTGATCTCTTTGAGCGACTTGCGGCCGAAGTTCTTGGTCTTCAGCATCTCGGACTCGGTCTTCTGAACGAGCTCGCCGATGTACTTG
>JBBQFU010000377.1:0-6999 GCA_038322185.1 Haliangiales bacterium | reverse complement strand
GCTCAGGACGGAGATTTCGACGAGGCCGGCGTCTCCGTGCGTCGTGCAGACCTCGACGCCCCGGGGGGCTACGAGGGTCGCGCGGACTTCGACGACACGGGCTCCGAGCGCCGCGTGGACGTCGACAACGATGAGGTCGGCGATGCACTGACTCGCGCCGGCGGCTTCAATGATGACAAGATGCTGTCGCGCACGAGGACCGGCGACGTCGAGTCGCTGATGCGGTGGGCGATCGGCCTCAGCCGCGTGAGTACCGTCCCCCTCGCATCCAACGTCAGCGGCGGCAGCCCCCTCGCCGCAGCCAACGTCAGCGGCGGCAGAGCCCTCGCCGCATCCAACGTCAGCGGCGGCAGAGCCCTCGCCGCAGCCAACGTCGGCGGCGGCACAGCCCTCGCCGCATCCAACGTCAGCGGCGGCACAGCCCTCGCCGCCGCGTCGAGCGACGAGCTCGCCGATCTCGTGATCGACGGCGCGCCTCCGCTGTCCGCGGTGGTCGACGCGACGCTTCGCGCTGCGGGCCTCGCCGACGATCCGGTCCCCGGCTGGCGCACACGGTCGCGCTGGTCCGCGCTGGTTCCCGCGATCACGTCACGCGTCGGCAACAGCCAGAGCTGGCGCGAGGTCACCGATCCAACGGTGAGCCGCGCGCTGTCGTACGACATTCGCGTGTCATGGCGACTCGATCGTCTGATCTATGACCCGAACGAGCCGCGCTTCACCGCGTTCGACATCAGCCGCCGTCGCGAACGGCGTCGCGCGATCACACTCGCTACGCACGCATATGTCTCCTGGTTACATGCGCGAAGCGCAGCGATCGCGTCCGCTCAGGAGGTCGAACCCGCCGACGAAGGCACCGGGTCCACCGCCGGCGTGGCCGGTCGGGCGGCTCGCATTCTTATAGAAGCGCGCCTCGCTCATGCGGAGCTCGACGCCCTGACGGATGGGTGGTTTTCGCACGCGCTGACCAAGATCACGAGATCACGATGAGTTGGCGCGTCCGCCGACCGGACAGCTACCCCACCTACATCACACCCTTGGACGGTCTAACTTGCGAGGTTGGTCAGGGCAGGCGAAAATTTGTTCACGTGAACGAGGCCGAACGCCAGCACCCCCGCTACGCGCACGAAGTCGCGATCCGGGTGACGTTTGGCAAGAAGGCGACCGAGGGCCGCACGCGGAACGTGTCCAACGGGGGCCTGTGCGCGAACGTGAGCGACGCGATTCCGGCGGGCTCCGACGTGACGGTCGACATCACGCTCGTGTTCGATGACGACATGCAGTCCGAGGCGCTCCGGTTGCCCGCACGCGTCGCGTGGTGCACGACGGTCGATGACGAGTTCCAGGTCGGCCTGTCATTCAAGGCCATCAATGCCGAGCGCACCGAGTTCTTGCGACTGTTCCTGAAGTACCTCGGCGAGGAGCGCGCCCCGAAGGCGCCGCGCGTCGAGAAGAGCATCGACGATCAGTTCGGCTGAGCGGCGACACGGCCGAGAGCTGCGCGGCTTGGAGCGTCACCGCGCCGACGCTTGCTTGGAGCGTCACCGCGCCGAGAAGTGCTACGGCGTCGGCGTCGCCTTCTGCTTCGCCTCGTGCGCCATACGCGCCTTCTGGATGTCCTGCATCATGCCGAGGACCAGGCGCGGATCGGTGAAGACGTTGAGCTTGGGCGCCAGCGACTTCGCGTAGCGATCGAAGTAGAGCAGCTGCTTCGTGATGAGGATGAACTCGTTCGGCATCCGCATCTTGTGCCGCGTCGCGGTCTTCTGAATGCCGGGCAAGAAGTCGGCGTAGTTGACCTCCGCAAACGACAGGGTCAGCAGCGGCCGGTAGGTCTCGCCCAGATCCTTGACGAAGTCATCGACGACGAGCTCGTCGGGGGCGCCCGCCATCTCGATGATGATCTCGGCGAGCCGTTTGTAGTTACCGGACGCGAACGCGATCATGTAGTCGGTGACGAGGTAGCGCGCCTTGTCATCGAACCGGCCGACGATGCCGAAGTCGAGGAAGCCGATGGTGTCGTCGTCGAGGAGCATCAGGTTGCCGGCGTGCACGTCACCGTGGAAGAAGCCGTAGAACACGACGCACTGGAACCAGGCACGGAGACCGTCGACGAGCTTGGTCTCGCCATCGATACCCTTGGCCTTGATCTCGTCGAACTTGTCGACGCGTAGGCCGACGAACTTCTCCATCACGAGGACCTTGCGGGTCGTGTACTCGTGATGCGGCACCGGGCAGCGGATGTGCTTGTGCCCGAGCTCGCGCATGATGTCGTTGAACTTGTCGAGGTTCGCCGCTTCCTTACGGAAGTCGAGCTCCTCGGTGAGGGTGTTCGTGAAGTCGTCGATCACGCCGACGGGGTTCGCGAGCTCGGCGTTCTTCTTGAACTTCGCGACGAGCTTGGCCATGAACCGCATGATCTTCATGTCGGCCATGCAGCGCGCGATGATGCCGGGGCGCTGGACCTTGATGACGACGTGGGTGCCATCGCGGAGCCTGGCGGAGTGAACCTGGGCGATGGAGGCGGAGGCGAGCTGCTTGGGCTCGATGTCGACGAGGTGTGCGGCCTTCTCGGCACCGAGCTCCTCGTTGAGCGTGCGCTGCACATCCTCGAACGGGAACGGCTTCACGCGGTCGAGGACGCGCTGGAACTCCTTGACGTAGGCGTCGGGGAACATGCCCGAGCTCGACGCGATGATCTGACCGAACTTGATGAAGGTCGGGCCCATGTCCTCGCAGAACATGCGGAGGAGCATTGGACGCGTGACCTTCTGGTACTCCGCGCTGCGGCCCGTGATTCCGAACCACAGCCGGCGCAGCATCAACACGTCCGCTAGCCACAGGAAGAAGTACTTCTTGGTGGTCAGCGTGAACGCCCACACGCGCCTCGGCACCGGCAGCGCGATCGACAGCAGGAACAGAACCGCCAAGACTGCCAGGAGGGAGTACCAGAACGACATGCGGGCCGAATCTTAGCAGGCTCGCGCTGGCAAATGCCCCCTCGAATCTGATGGCAACTCCGGTGGCCAGCAGGTGGCGCTACACTGCGTGCAGTGCTGACCTCGGTGACGGCCGGCCCCTACACGATCAGGGGAGTTTCGGTGGGCGGGGTCTACACCTCGCTGGCGGTCCCCGAGCTCGGCCTCGTGTTCGACGCAGGAATTTCGCCACGGTCGTCGGCGGCCACCGACACGATCCTGCTGTCGCACGGCCACGCCGACCACGTGGGTGCGCTACCCGCGATGCTCGGGATCCGCGCGCTGAGCGGCAAGCAGAAGCCGCCACGCGTGGTGATGCCCGCCGAGATTGTCGAAGACTTGCAGACGGCACTCGCCGCGCTGTCGAAGCTCCAGCGCTGGCCGCTCGAGATCGAGGCGATCGGGATGCTTCCGGGTGATGAGATCGCGTTGCGCGGGGACCTCCGCGTGCGGGCGGTGCGTACGTTTCATCCCGTGCCGTCGCTCGCGTACATGATCGTGCGACGGGTCTCGAAGCTGCGCGCCGAGCTGCACGGCCTACCGGGTCCGGAGATCGCGGCGCGGCGGCGGGCAGGCGAAGAAGTCAGCGACCACGAGAATCGGCTCGAGCTCGCGTATGCGACCGACACGCTCATCTCGGTGCTCGATCACTCGCCCGAGCTCCTGACCGCGCGCGTGCTGATCATGGAGTGCACGTTCCTCGACGAGCGCAAGTCGCTCGAGGCCGCACGGTCCGGCTGCCACGTTCATCTCGACGAAGTGATCGAGCGCGCCGACAAGTTTCAGAACGAGCACATCGTGCTGATGCACTTCTCGCAGCTGTATCGACCCGACGAGATCGCCGGCATCCTCGATGCGCGCGTGCCGCCCGCGCTGCGCAGCAAGATCATCCCGTTCGCGCCGCGCGGCAACCATTGGCCCGGCTAGGAGACTGATGCCAGACGGAAACGACGACGACTTTGCGACACCCGAGCTGACCGACTCGATCGACCTCCACACGTTCCAGCCCCGGGACTGCGCCGACGTGGTCGAGGAGTATGTCCGCGCCGCGCAGGAGGCGGGCTTCACGGTGGTGCGCATCATCCACGGCAAAGGGACCGGAACCATGCGGCGAATCGTGCAGGGTGTGCTCGAGCGCCACCCTGCCGTGGCGCGGTTCGAGCAAGCCGATGCGAACTGGGGCGCAACTCGAGTGGAGCTGAAGCCGACCTGAGCTACAACCACGGGCATGCGCAGCTCGATCGCCATCATGTTGTTGCTCGCGGCTTGCCGTGGCCAGAACAAGGAGCCCGTCAAGGAAGCACCCGTGGGCTCGGGAAGCGCCGCAGGGTCTGCGGCCGTCGCCACGGGTTCGGGCTCGGGTTCCGCGGCGGATCCCTGGGTCACCAAGGAAGCACCGCCGGCAACGCCCGAGGAGAAGGCCAAGCGCGCCGAGGCTGCGCTGCTGCGCGTCGCAGACATCCAGGTCAAGCTCGCGAAGCTGCGCGGCCTGCCGATGCCGAATCCCGTGCCGGCTGCATTCCAGTCGGCAGACGATTTCCGCCAGTTCGTCCAGCGCGAGCTCGCGAAGGAGCTGCCCAAGGAGAAGGCCGAGAAGCTCCAGGAGTCACTGCTCCACATCGGCCTCTACACCAAGGCGATCGACCTGCCCAAGGTGCTCGAGCAGACGATGACGTCGCAGGCGGCTGCTTACTACGACCCCGCCACGAAGAAGTTCTTCATCGTGATGGCGCCCGACAACGACACGATGCTCGACACGATCTCGGCGCACGAGCTCACGCACGCGCTGCAGGATCAGCACTTCAACCTCATCAAGTACATGCCGCCGACGCTCGACGACGACGCCGGCATCGCGCGCCGCTTCGTGGTCGAAGGTGACGCCACGTTCTCGATGATCGCGTATCTCGCGACCGACTCGAAAGGCCCCGACGCCCTCGCGATGATGACGAAGCTGATCGGCTCGCAGATCGAGTCGATGGCGAACATGACGGTCGCCGACTACGCCGAGATGATGAAGCAGCAGTCGGCTGCGCTCGGCGGCATGGACCCGGACATGAAGAAGTCGATGGAGACGATGGGCGAGCTGCCGCCCGTGATCATCGGCCCGATGATCGACTCGTACATGAAGGGTGCCATCGTCTCGATGCGCGCCTACGAGGCCGGTGGCTGGAAGGCCATCGACGCGCTGTACAAGAAGCCGCCCACGTCGACCGAGCAGGTGCTGCACCCGTCGACGAAGCTGATCGGCAAGCGCGAGGAGCCCAAGAAGGTGACGCTGCCGAAGCTGCCCGGCACCGAGCTCACGCAGAACGTGATGGGCGAGCTGCAGTTCCAGATCTATCTGCAGCAGTGGAACGTCAAGCAGGCCGACGCGAGCGCCGGCTGGGGTGGCGATCGCTACGCGGTGGTGAAGGACAAGGACGGCCGCATTACCGGCTACCTCGCGACCTCGTGGGACACCGAGAAGGACGCGCAGGAGTTCGCAGCTGCATATGTCGAGACGTTGAAGGCGCGCTTCCCGGGCGCCGATGTGAGCAAGCCCGATGCGGGCGTGGCTCGCACCGACAAGGGCAAGGTGTTCGTGCGCCAGACCGGGAAAGACGTGTTCATCGTCGACGGCGCGGACGACGTGAAGGCGCTCGACATGCTCGTCAAGGGCACGAAGGTCAAGTAGCAGGCTACGATGGAGGCGATGGAGACCGGGACTTCCCGCGAGGACTGGATGCGCCGGCTCGGCCCGCTGTATGGCGGTGCCGTCGCGCTCGTTCACTCCACGCCGTGGCGCTGGCCCGACTCGCTCACGCGCAACGAGGCGCGGTCGCCGTTCTGGGTGCTCGCGATCGGCGCACCGATTGGCCTCCTCGCGTGGCTCACCGCGACGCTGCTGCGCGCGATCAGCCTGCCCGCTCCGGTCGCAGCGCTGGTCGGGCTCGCGGTCCTGACGTTTGCATCGTCCGCGCTCGTCGAGCGCGGTGTGGTCGAGCGCATCGATGGCGCGCCGCCGGCAGCGCCGAGCGTGATGTCGATCCTCGTGCTCGTGTTCGGCACGCTGCTGCGCGCACTCGCGATCGTGTGGCTGCCGCAGACGATGTGGCTCGGCGTGTTCCTCGCGACCGCACTCGTCGGACGCTGGGCCGCGGTGTTCCTGCAGTCGCTCGGCGATCCGATCATGGATGACGACGCGTCCCGCTCGCTCGTGGTCTCGCCCGCGCCGATGTGGCTGATCGGTGCGCTCAGCGTGGGCGTGGCGGTGGTCGTTGGCTTTGCACTCGGCAAGGTCGGCATCCTCGCGCTCGTGGTCGCGGCTGCGGTCGCATTCGCGATCGGTCTCGACGCGCAGCGCCGCGACAACGGGCTGACGTCGCCGGTGGTTGCGACCGCAGCGGCCATCGCGGAGCTCGTGCTCCTGCTCGCCGCGACGATCAGCTAGCTCAGATCAGCTAGCTCAGAAAGCGGGCTTCGCGGGGTGGCTGCGATCCACCGTCTCGGTGAGCGTCGCGCGCACGAGGAACGGTGCCGGATCGAGGTAGCGCGTGTTCGTGTGATCGCCGTGCGTGCCCGGCTTGTTCGGCAGCTCCAGCGCGAAGTGCAGGTGCGGCGAGGCGGCGTTGATGCCCGAGTTACCGAGCGTACCGACCTGATCACCCGCGGCGACGCGCGTACCGACGTCGATGCCGCGGCGGATCGAGTTCAAGTGCATGTACGACGTGAGCACGCCGTCCGGGTGCTCGATGCGCACGTAGCGTCCGCTACGACCATCGCGACCATCGCGCGAGCGATCGATGTGGACGACGACGCCCGCGGCGACCGCGACGATCGGGCGACCAATCGGTCCCGACAGATCGACACCGCAGTGGCCACGCCCGCACTCGCGGCGCATCACGCCGTTGCGCTCGGCGCCGTACAGGCCGGTCGGTGCATCGGAGAGCTGGAAGTCGGTGGCGACCACCGGATGGATCCAGGCCTCGAGCGACGGATAGATCTCGTCGAGCGGCGTGCCCTTGCGCTTCGGGATCGTGTACTG
>JBBQFU010000376.1:0-7047 GCA_038322185.1 Haliangiales bacterium | reverse complement strand
GTGGTGAAGGAAGCGGAAGGTGCTCACTTTGTTCAGCGCACGGTCGCGGTTCCACGGGAGCTAGTTGAATCCGACCGCGACTCCATGGTGGGGCTCAAGCTCACCGAAGAAGGAAGGCGATACGTCACCAGCGTGCTCCATCTCGAGAGTGGTTCGGCGTCGGCAGCACGCTAGCCGAGTTCAGCGTCATGTCGGGTGGTAGGTCCGACGGGTTGACCAAGACGACAGGTCGCTTCGGATCGCCAGTCCAGGCGCGCGGCATGGACCGCGCCACCGGGGATTACGTCGGAATGCTTGTGATTGTGATGAACGCCGTCACTCAGGGCGCTTGTCGCCGGTGATGTCGCTGGTGTCGACACCCGCCGCGTCGCAGGTCTGCGCGCCAGCGCCTTCGACATCGCCTGCATCATCGGCATGCGTCCGCGTCGCTTCTTTTTCTGGGATGCACCTGCGGGTCGGCCCGGTTGCGCGCCCGCCTTGAGCAGTACGAGGCTACGAGCCGCGCACGACGTAGATGCGAGCGTCGGTCGTTCCCAATACGATGTCGCCATCGGCATCGATCGCGAGTGCGTTTGCGTACGTGCCCTGATAGGGGACCCGCCACAGCACGATACCGCTGCGCACCGCGACGATCTCGCGCGCGGTCGCAGCGACGATGACGTCGTTCGCGTCGATCGCGATCGCGCCGATGATCGCGCCGTCTACCACCGCGCCGAGCGTCACGCGCCACTGCTCGGACCCCATTAGATCGAACGAGACCACGTCCGTGCCGACCGCCGCCACCACAGAGCGGGATCCGCTCACGAGCAACTGCCCCATACGCATGTCGCGCGTGAAGCTCGGCACGCCGCTGTCGATCGCGAGGCTCGCGATCGTTCCCGAGATCGTCGCGACCCATATCTGATCCCCGACGACGACCGGAGACGATAGCCCCTGGATGCCACTCGGGTTTCCGACGGTGCGCTGCCATACCGTGGTGCCGTCGGTCGCTGACGTCGCATAGACTGTGTTCGCCGACGTCGAGATGACGTACGGCGCAGGATGCGCAGCCCGAGTCAAGAGGCTGCTGTCGAACAGATTCCGGCGTTCCCATACAACCTCGCCGGTGTCCGAAGCGAGCGCGCGCAGCGTCGTACCCTGCGCCAGCACGATACGGGTTGGATCGGAAACGTCGAGCTTTGTCGTCGAGGCGAAGGAGTCGCAAAAATCTCGCCGCCACGCGAGCAAACCGTCCGCCGTGAACCGGGATACGGAGCACCCGTGGCTCACCACGATGTCCGACGGACTGAGGACCGTGATGTCGGAGATCGCTTCGTGGACCGGCAACCTGCCTAGCTCGTTGCCTGTGCCGTCGAACACAGCAACACCCGCGTCCGATCGCGTCACGATGCGGCCACATCCGGCCAAGACGACGGGCATGCGCCAGACCGAGTCGGGTCGCACGGTATGAGTCCACGCGACGCTCGGCTGATTCGTTGGAACGGTGCTCGACGAATGGCTCGAGTTCCAGGCATCGCGCCCCACCATCGGCCAGGGCGACGACTCGACGCAGGCCGATGTCATCCAGGTGTCGCGAGGCCCGCTGTCCGGCGCACCGGCCCCGTGCCACCCGCAGCCGGTAGCTACCGCGAGCACCGTCGCGACGAGATATCGCCGCGGCGAGCTGCGGCTCGGGAACGCGCGTGCGTCGACGATCCAACACAGCGCGCCGTCCTCTGTGAGCCCCTGCACGCCAAAAGACTACCACCACCGTGCGCTTCGACGCTGCCGCGTTTACGCGCATCGAGCCTCACTGCGTCGCCAAACATGCAGGAACCACAGAAACGTCGATTCGGCCACGCGAGCGCAGCTTGCCAGACTTCTCGGTCAGAACGTCAGCGGCGCGACCGTGTCCGCAGACTCGAACCATCCATTTGTCGAGAACCCGTCGTCGTCGCTCCGCAGCGCCCACGCCCCCTTGGCGCTGAGGGGGATCGACTCGGTGATCGGGTCCGGTCGGGATCCGGTTCCTTGATGTAGAATCATCGTCCGACTATCCGGATCTAAGCGCAATGCCGATCGGATAAGGCGTAACCGATCGATATGGATCTACATTTTCTGTGGATAACTTTCAGGTTCCCATGCCAGCGGTTCCACGCCTTCGACGAGGTCGCGTACGCGATGTCCGCTACAGTTCCGAATCGCTCAGGTGGCCAGCACGGTCAAGGGATCGAGATGATCCAGGAATTCGCTTAACCGACCGGCATTGGATCTAAGCGCGGTGCACGCCGAAACTAGGTGACGTCGACGATGCTTCAGACACCGCCGACGTCGTGCTACCGCCAGTCCGCGACGCGGCCCGGCGAATACGGCAGGCCGATGATCGCGACGAGGTTTCCTGCGAGGAGGTCGGCGACAACACAAATCGTCGATGAGAAATCGGCGACGATTTCGCGACCCACGTACGGTCTACTTCATGGCGCGACTCGGAGATGGACAGAAGCCCGAAAAGTCCTGGAAGATCGCGTAGAAAGATGTGCCGACTGTGCCCCCGCTACGATAGAAACCCGCCTGGCTGCTCAGGCGGGTTTCGCCTTTTCGGCCGCCGGTACTCCAAGTCGAGCTACCTTTAGCCATGGCCACGACGACCAAGCATCAGCTGCGCGTACAGAGCGCCAGTGCTTCGCCGTCCCGCGTCTCGATCGCGAAGACCCCACTGGAGCGCATGCTTCGGGTCATGGAGCTCGGCCGCCGCGGTCATCTGATCGAGAAGCTGGCGAACAATGGTCGCGCAGACGCCGATCGAGCTCGCTGAGCGCGTCGCTCAGCTCGCCTCGAAGCTTGGCATCGAGACCGCACTGATTGGTGCGTATGCGCTCGCGGCCCATCATTACGTGCGCGGCACGGATGATGTCGACCTCGCGACGAACATCGAGCTCGCAGACTTGCGGCGCTTACAGGTCGCGGTCGAAGAAGCGGGGCTGTACTCAACGCTGCGGATGCCCGATGACGAGGATCCGCTCGGAGGTGTCCTCGTTGTCTGGCTCGAAGTCGATGACGACGGCGATCCCATCGAGCCGTGCGAGGTGATCAACTTCGTGAATCCGTATCGGCCGCGGACAACGCCTGCGAACGACGCGATCCGAAACGCGATCAGCTTGGGTGCGAAGTCAGCCTTGCGCTACCCGCGGTTGGCCGACTTGATTGCGCTGAAGCTGTACTCCGGTGGCCGCCGGGATACGGCCGATGTGGTCGAGTTGCTCGTGAAGAATCCAACCGCAGACGTCGAGGAAGTTCGGCAGGTCTCGAAGGCGCATGGGTTCGATCAGATCGATGACTTGATCGAAGAGGCAAATTCCGAGCGGCGCCGACGCCGGATTTGTTCGAGCGCAGCCTCGATCACATCGCCTTCGACGGTGTGGACGCGATCGGACTTCAGCGACGCGAGGTACAGCGTGAGCGCGCGGTCGTGGGGTCGAGGAAGAGCTGCGTGGCCACGCGGGCGAGCGAGCCTGCAGTACCGAGGATGAGGATCTTCCTGGGGGCCATGTCCTCAACGGTTCGCTGTTGCCCAATCCGTTGCCCATGACGGCCGATGCCGGTCGTTTGAAACGGGGCACCGATCTGATTTCGCGGGCATGCGTCCGAGGTCCCCCTGTTTTCGGACACGCGCGGCCGCTACACTTCTGGCGGAACTACTCGCGGTATGTGATCCGAATGATGCTTGCGTTTCAGTGGGACAGCCCAGGTAGTGGGGGCCACGATGACCTCGTCCTGCGTCTTGGGGATTGGAGTCATCGCTGCGACTCGTATTACTTCGCGCTGGACGAAAACATTGCGGGCGAGGGCCGAACCCACGTTATCGCAGTGATGCGGGCGCTGCTCGATCAATGGAAGGCTCACGCAAGCTCCCTCGCGGATGGCGCCGCGGTGTTCATGCCGTTCGACTTTTCCGATCAATGCACGGCCTGGCTGCGCATAAGTCGCGAGGGAACTCAGGTGTCAATCCGCGCGGGATGGTCGGACCTTGAGGGCTACTCGTTCTTCCCCTCGGACTACTCGGCCGTGCAGCCGACCGACTGGCGATCGATCGATGGATCGCCGAGGCTCGTCATGACGATCGACGATTTCGTCCGCGCCGTCGACGCGAGTGCCCTGGCGCTGTCTTGATGAGCAGGCAACGGTTGCCCATCTGCGCGCTCGTTGAACACGACGCCGTCACAGTCGCCAAGCTCGCCCCATGTCGGACTTCAGACTTGCAGCGGCCGGCAACGTGGTAGTGCCAGCCTTCCTTGTGTTGTGCTGAGCGACAACTACATCGCCCCAACGTGGTGCGTAGCCAGCCCCCGACCGCCCGTGTCGGACGAGGACGAGATCGAGCTCGCGGTCATGCGCTCTTCCGTGCGAGACGGTGATCGATCGACCGTGGACCTGCGCCAACGAGGGCGAGGAATACCGAACCGAGGAGCATCGCGAAGTCGGTACGCGCCTCGTGCGCCATACTCCAGAAGCCGTACTCGGGAAGCTTGCGGAGCTCGAAGCCCCAGAAGCCCTCACCGAGCAGGATCGGGATCTTCGTCGAGACGATCGCGACGACCATCACGCCAATCAGCGGGAGCGCGGCGAGCCGGGTCAGCAGGCCGAGCAAGATGAGCGCGCCGCACGTGATCTCGATGACGCCGACGAGCGGACCCACGAGCTCTGGCGACGGGATGCCGATCTTGGCGAATCGGCCGGCGCCGACAGCTGCGGGGTAGAGGAACTTCTGGATGCCCTCCGAGACGAAGACCGCGCCGACCATGATGCGGATCAGCAGCGTCGCGCCCGGCGCGCGAGATGTGACGAGGGCGAGCAGTCGTGGGTTCATGGTGAGACTCCAGCATCGGGCGTGAACCAAGAAGCTCCGCCCTCCGAAGGATTTGGGTTGGTGCTACCTGCCGCTTCGTCGGTTCTCGGTGACGGTGTGTCCGGACAAGAAGGTGTCGGGTTGTCCCAATCGACTATTCGCGCTCGTGGCGCAGTAACGGGGTCCGTGGGTAACGCCGCATTCGTCCCGTCGGGGTCATGATCGACCACGTCGACCAGCCCAACAACTCTTATCGCGGTCGTTACCGTTGGACAACCAGCACCTGATATCGACGAGGATTGTGTCGTCTGACGTTGGCCTACGCCGCCGCGATCGGCTCCTCGGGCGTCGCCGCGCTCTTCGACGGGCGATAGGACGTCCCGTCGCGCCATAGCGCAAAGAGAATCCCCGCCAGCTTCCTGGCCAAGGCGACCACAGCGATGAACTTGCCCCGACGAGCCGCGATCTTTTCTGCCCACGTCGCCATCGGATCGTTCTTCGCCCGAAGCATCACCACCCAAGCTCCCTGAACAAGTTCTCGACGTAGCTCGCTCGGGCCGGCCTTATTGATGCCGAGTTTCTGGTTGCGTTCCGAACTCGAGCTCTCGCCGAGCGTCAGTCCAAGATACGACTGGACCGCGTGAGCGTTCGTGAAGCGCTTCACGTCGTCGATCGCAGCCACGAATCGAACCGCTGTCACCGGCGCGCGATTATTCGAACCCTATTCCGCGAGACAGAAGGCCGCCGCCATGCGGTCTTGTTCGGATCGCGGAATCTTGAGGGCGGTGGCCGCTCGGCGCCAGCCACGCACGGCCTTCTGTACTTCGGCGATGATCTCATCGGCTCGCTTCTTGGTGCTCACGCGGAAGTGCTTCGCGACATCGCGAACGAGCTGGAGGTCCTGTGCGTTGTCGGTTTCGGAGATGTTGAGAACGAGCCCGCCTCCGTCGGTGTTGGGATTGATGTCGTAGGCTGGCGCGAGAGTCCAACCCTTCGGCGTCAGAAGGAGTCCGTGATTGCGCAGGTGATCGTCGATATTGGAGATGCAGACGAAGAACACGATGCGCCGCCATAGCTGTTCGAGATCAGCGGCGGTCTGGGCTCCGTGCTGCATGAGTAGATTTGCAATGTCGAGGTAGCTCGCAGGCTCGCCATCGCTGCGATCGAGCATGGTCATGGCCGAGGCGAAGTGAATCCGCCGCCCGGTGTTGGTTCGATCGAAGCGCCGGGTCAGAAACGTATGGTGTCGACTTCCAAGCTTCTGGCTACGCGCATCCGCGGTCGCGATGCCAGCGCGGCGCGCCAGGGCGTGGGCGACGTACTCCCAACCACCGACGTCACGATCGTCTTCGCGGCTTGGAAACTTTGCGAGCCATAGCGCCGAGTCGGGTGCGATGACGCTCGCTTTGGGACGTGCTCCCCCAAGCGAGCGTCCAGGGGCGAGGAGCATGCGGAGCCAGGCGCTGTACTTCGGGTCCTGCTCGGCGCCTTCGGCCTCGAGGTGAAGGCTTGCCTGCTCGAGCTCGCGAAGGGACGTCCATGGCGGGGACGCCAGGTTTGCGTTGTCGTCGAGATAGGGCCCGCTTCCGATGCGGAACCGCAGGCCACCCATGCGGTGCCCGTCATACACACCCAAGACGTAGTCGAGCTCGAGCAGTTTGCGCGGAGCGCGCCTCTCCTCGCGAGCGAGCTGCGCCTCGCGACGTTGCATCAGGACTCGGCCCCATCGGTCGGGCGATGAATCCTCGAAGACACCAAAGCTCTCGCGGCCGCTGGCCGGGTATTGAATGCCAGCTGTCGAGTGGAGCGCCGGATCGAGGTGGGGATTGGGCTTGGCCGCGAGCCAATCCGCGTCGTACTCGAAGGTCACGACCTGCTTACCGCGGCTCGGTGTCGCGTGCACCAGGCCGACGCGCGCCGCGGCGGCAAGGCCGATCCAGTCGGCCCACACTTCAACGGTCTGACGAACCGGGGGCACCGTCAGGTCCTCGACCGGCTCGCACGGACCCGGGCTTCGAGGAGTTTCGCGTCCTCGAGCTCATGGCCCAGGTCGTCAGCGCGCCCCACCAGCGTCAGATCATCGACGAGTCCCAGCGTGTTGAGCACGTTTGCGACCGCGCCGAGCGTGACACCCGAGTCGCCCCGCTCGATGGCGCGTAGGGTCGGGCGCGACATCCCTGCACGCTCGGCGACGAGCGCAGCGGGCAGCTTGCGGCGTACCC
>JBBQFU010000375.1:0-7047 GCA_038322185.1 Haliangiales bacterium | reverse complement strand
GTCCGCCAACGACCGCAATGCGAATCTCGAGGTCAACTACCTGCTGCAGCGCCTCGAAGCGTTCCGGGGAATCACGATCCTCACGACGAATCACGAGACCGCCATCGACGACGCCTTCAAGCGGCGCATCGCGGTGCATGTCCGCTTCCCCGTGCCCGAGGAGCTCGAGCGCGCGCAGCTGTGGAAGGCGCTCCTCCCGAGCCAGGCAGAAGTGGCCAGCGGTATCGATTTCGGTCGGCTCGCTCGCGCGTACGCGATGACGGGCGGCTACATCAAGAACGCCGTCGTGCGCGCCGCGTTCCTCGCGGCTGACGAGGAGTCCCCGATCACGCACGAGCACCTGTGGAAGGCCGCTCGCTGGGAATATGAAGGCATGGGCAAGATCGCCTACGGCGAGGCCGCGTAATGGCGTCGATGCTACCGTCGACGGTGATGGCCAGCCCCCACCGTCCCTCGCGCCATCGCTACACGTACGAGGAGTACCTCGCGTACGAGCGCGACAGCGAGCTCAAGCACGAGTACGAGGACGGCGAGATCACCGCCATGGCCTGCGGCTCGCGACGCCACAACGCGTTGGCGTTGCGCGTGGGCGCCGTCGTCGACACCGCTCGCAAGAGTGGCTGCGTGGCGTTTCAGTCCGATCAGAAGATCCGCGTGCTCGCGACCGGCAAGGCGACCTACCCTGACGTGTCGATGGTGTGTGGCTCGATCGACGGCGATCCAACCGACCCGTCGGGCGCGACGATCACGAATCCAACCCTGATCGTCGAAGTCCTGTCGCCCTCGACCGAGGAGGAAGACCGGGGCAACAAGTGGCGGCACTACCAGCTCCTGCCGTCGCTCCAAGAGTACGTCCTCGTGAGCCAGGGACCAGCGCGTGTCGAGATCTTCCGGCGTGCGTCGCCTGGAGTCTGGGAGTACCGGGACGTTCGCGAGGGAACCGTGCAGCTATCGGGCGGGGCCATGATCGAGATCGCGGCGCTGTACGACGGCTTGCCGGATTGACCTGCGCCGAAATCTCAACTCCGGCGCCAGATCATCGAACGGACCACGATCGTGGTGAACCAGCGCGGCGGGCTGGAGGCCATCCTCACCAAGAACCGTGACCTCGTCACCCGGACCGTCGGTCCTGGCCAGCCGGTGCCCCCATCTGGCGTGCCCGTGCGGCAGCGGCGAGCGTTATCGCGCCTGCTGCCGGCGAAGCAACTGAGGTTGCTCCGGTTGCGAGCACAAACGTCTACTTCGGCGGCGAAAGCTCCTCGCCGATCCTCGCAAGCTCGAGGCACAGGCTCGACATCTCCCCCAGCGCCCTGAGCCGATCTGTGATCGCGCCCGGCGACATGTCGACGCCATCCACCAAGGTCGACGCATCCACCGGTGGCGCACACGCAAACCGAAGGCGCGCATCGAGCGAATCGGTCGCGTCAGCGCGTTTCACGGTCTGTCCCCGCCGCCGTGAGGCTCTGGATGTCCACCAGGTCCTGTGGCCTCCCGGCTGTGAGCTTGAGCGTGATGAGCCCATCGCGCGAGACCACCCAGAGGGCGCCGTCGTTCCAGGTCAGCCGCTGTCGATCGTCCCAGATCGCCTGGAGGTTAGGCGTGAGCCACAGCACGTCGAGCATCAGCGGCCGTCCGTTGATCAGCTTCGTGAATCGTTGAACCTCGATGCCCGAACCCGAGAACGCCATCGGTAGTGCTTCGAACACGAAGCCAGCGCTCCGCACGACCTCGCGAATCCTATCTACATCTTCCTTGCGCGCGATCAGGTCGATGTCCTTGGTCGCGCGTGGAGCACCATGCACGGCGAGCGCGAGCGCGCCGCACAGTGCGTAGTCGAGTTTTGCCGCCTCGAGCGCCGCGATCACCGCGACGAACTCGGCATAGACATCGATCATCTGGGTAGATCATACCGCGCGGGCAAGCACCCGTCAGATTGGTTGCCGGCCGGTGGTTCGCTGGTGCCGGTTACTCGTCGCGCAGCAGCGAGCGCCCTGCAGCATCGAGCACGCCAGCGTAGATCACGGAGCTGCGCGCCACAGGGCCATCGCTATCGTTTTGCGGCGCTACTAAATATCGTTTTCAGGCATATCGCGAGTGCGATACGGCCCACGGGCCGGCTACGGGGATCGGCTCGCCTCGACGAAGCGGAACGTCGTGTACGGCAGGCTGTAGGCCTCGAACAACCCGCGGCCGATGCGGCGGCCGGTCGAATCGTCGAACAGGTGCGAGAGCACGCCCTGCATGTTCACGGCGAGGCCGGCGTAGAGCGTCTGGCGTGGCCTGTCGTCGTCGGGGAGCGGGTAGTAGTGCTTGGCCTCGAAGCCGACGGCGAGGTCGACGAAGCGGCTCCAGTAGCCCCAGTCCTGGTCGGCGAGGCCGGGGAGTGCGCCGAGGTGGAGGGCGAGGATGTACGACTGGCCCGTGTAGTCCTGGGCGCCGTCGACGTCGCCGGTGCTCGTGAAGTTCTTGCGGTACTGGCTCGAGGGCCAGTACTCAAGGCGGAAGTCCAAAAGGCGATCGACGGCGGGGACGTTGTCCATGAGGACACCCAAGGCGCCGCCGAGGAGGTTTGCGACGAGGTCTTTCTTGCCGAAACCGTACGGGGACATGCCGTCTTGGATCTCGATCAGCAGGTACGCGAACTCGGTGAGTCCAAAGGCGACCAAGCTCGACGGAAGCTTCGGCCAGCCGCCAGCGACGAGTACGGCGGTCGTGCCGCGCGTCATGGCGTAGTTGCCCCAGGTATGGCCGAGCTTATCGGCACCTCCGGAAAACGCATCTGGCGCAAACGCGTCGTAGGGTCCCTCGAGGTGAAAATCCTCGCTGCCTTTCCGGTACCAAGCGAAGTACTGCCAGGTCAGATACGCACCGTGAAATGCGGCGATGCTGCCGGCGGCAATCCATTTCGCTCGTCGGCTCTTCTTCGGCCGCGGCGCCTCTTCGACAACTGCCGCTTGCGGCGTTGCCGTGTCATCAGCGTGCGCGTGGCTCGACGCCACAAGCAAGCACGAGACGAGCACCAACCGCTTCACAGTCTGCGGAGAGTACCGAAACGCGAAACGGCGTGCTCGGGTTCGCCGAACACGCCGTTTCTACGAACTACTCGTTGATGATGTTGAACTCGACGCGACGGTTCTGGGCCTTGCCCTTCTTCGTGGCGTTGTCCTCGACAGGCTTCGTCTCGCCATGGCCGACGCCCTCGAGACGCTCGGGCGCAACGCCCTTCTTCACGCGGTAGTTCACGACCGACTGCGCACGGCCCTGCGAGAGCAACATGTTCTTGGCGTCGTCGCCGACGTCGTCCGTGTGACCCTCGACCTTGACCTTCCAGATCTCGAGGTGGCTGAGGAGCACGCGAGCAATGTTGTCGAGCAGCTTGTTCGACGCGGGCGACAGCTTGGTGCTGCCCGTGACGAACTTCACCGAGTCGAGGATCTTCAGCTGATCCTTCGTGATGACAACGAGCTGCTTGGCCTTGCAGCCCTGGTTCTTCACAGTGCCCTTCTCCTCGGGGCAGTTGTCGAGGCGATCGACAACGGTGTCGCCGTCACCATCGGTGTCGGGGCATCCGGCGTTCTCGACCGGTCCAGTGGTACCGGGGCACTTGTCCTTGGCGTCGAGCACGCCGTCGCCGTCGTTGTCCGGGTCGGGGCAACCGTCCTCGTCCTCGAACGCGTCCTTGTCCTCTGCCTGGTCCTTGCACTTGTCAACGAGGTCGTCGAAGCCGTCCGCGTCGGTGTCCGGGATCGTATCCGGGCAGCCGTCGGTGTCCTGGAAGCCGTTGACCGTCTCGGCCTGGTCAACGCACATATCGTCCGCATCGACGACGCTATCGCCGTCCTTGTCGCGCGTGGGGCACCCGTCCGGGTTAGTGCCACCGTTCTCGGTGGGGCATCGGTCGCTCGGGTCGAGGACGCCGTCCTTGTCGGGATCGGGATCCGAGACGACGACGGCGGCAACCTCGACGGCGCGCGGCTGCGGGTTGAAGCTCACGCCAAGGCTGATCTCGCCGTAGCCGGCATTAAGCGTCCAGTTTGGGTCGCTGGCCGGGTGCGGATATGAAGGTCCACGCAGGTAGCGAGCGTCGAAGCGAATCGCGACCGCATTGGACACCCAGAAGCGCGCGCCGACGCCGACGTGGATCGGAACATCCGTGTCGGAACCGAGCTCGTCAGAGCTCGTGTGCCGCACGCTAAAGCCCAAGCCCAAGAACGGCGTAATGCGGCCCGGCATCTGGAGCAGCGCCTGCAGGCCAAGACCGTATATCTGAACGCCGTCACCGCTGATCTTCGTCGAGGCCATGACCACAGAACCCTCGGCCTCGACACCCACGTTGTGGTGCGGGAAGAAGGCAAAACGACCACCGAACTCCGGTGCTAATCGGTCGAGCTGGAGCATCTGGATGCCCCGCGTCTGCTCCAAGTCGGGGTCATAAAACTGACCAGCGTTGTTGTTAATGAAGCCTCCGAGATAGATACCGGCTTCGATCTTTCCGGGGCTGGGCGATGCGCTCGTTTCTCCGGCGGAAACCGAGGCGTCAGTCGTCGCCTCGAGTCCATCGTCCGCCATCGCCCCGGCGAATGTAATGCCCGTCACTGCAGTAAGAATTGTCAGTCTCCGCATGTATCTCCCCTTGAGAGGAAATCCTATGGGTGCGGATCTTTCGCGACGGCAGAAACCTGATCGATTCCGCGAGGTTGGTTTCGGAGGCGCTGTCCGGATCGAGCGCGAGCGGGTAGCGTCCGCGGCCTGATGACCAAGACGAGCACCGCGAGGATCGCCAATGACAGCCCGTTCTGCGAGGCTCACGTGGCGATGGACAAGATCATCGAGCGCCTGATGGGGATGGCGGACGCGGGAGCGACCGCGGACGAGGTGTCGCAGTTGCTCGCGAAGGATGGCACCGCGCTGTTGCGCGACCTGATGCAAGGCTACTTCGATCGACGCGCCGAGCAGGAGCGCCGCGTGAAGGTGGTGGGAGCCGATGGCGTCGAGCGCGCGGAGGTTCGTGCCTCGTCGCGTCGGATCGAGACACCGGTCGGCGAGATCGAGGTGAAGAGGCTCTTGTACCAAGCGCCCGGGGTGGAGGGGCTCGCGCCTCTCGATGCGGCACTGGGTCTTCCCGACGAGAAGTACACGCATGAGGTACGCCGGATCGTCGCCGAGGAGAGCGCGAAGTCGTCGTTCGACGAGGTCGTGGAACTGATCGCGAAGCGCACCGGCGCCAGCGTGCCCAAGCGTCAGGTCGAAGAACTGACGGTGCGCGCCGCGCAGGACTTCGACGCGTTCTACCGCGACCGGCTGTGCGAGCCCGAGATCACCGACGACCTGCTCGTACTCAGCTTCGACGGCAAGGGGATCGCGATGCGGCACGAGGATCTGCGCGAGGCGACGCGCAAGGCGGCCGAGGCCGAGCCCAAGCTGCACACGCGACTCGCGAAGGGCGAGAAGCCCAACCGCAAGCGCATGGCACAGGTCGCTGCGGTCTACTCGATCGCGCGCTGGCATCGGACCAGCGCCGACGTGTTGCACGGCCTGCGCGACCATCGAGACCCCGCCGTGCGGCCCCGGCCGACGAACAAGCGCGTCTGGGCGAGCGCGCAGCGCTCGGCGCAGGCGGTGATCGAGGACGCGTTTGACGAAGCGCTGCGACGCGATCCGAACCGTCGGCGCCGGTGGGTCGTCCTCGTCGATGGTCAGCGCGACCAGATCAAGCGCGTCGAGCGCGCGGCACGCAAGGTTGGCGCGGAGATCACGATCGTGCTCGACATCGTCCATGCGCTTGAATACCTGTGGCGCGCGGCGTACGCGTTTCACAAGGACGGTACGCCGGAGGCCGAGTCGTGGGTCGAGCACCAGCTCGTCAAGCTGCTTGGCGGAGCCAGCGGTGGTGTGATCGCGAAGAGCCTGCGCCTGATGGCCAAGAGCCACGGCCTCGACGCGACGGCTGCGCGGCCGGTCGAGAAGGCCGCAAGCTACTTGGTGAAGCACACGCGACTCCTCCACTACGACCGCGCGCTCACCGACGGGCTGCCGATCGCGACGGGCGTGATCGAGGGTGCGTGCCGCTACCTCGTGCAGGACCGGATGGGCCGGACCGGTGCGCGCTGGTCGCTCACCGGTGCCGAAGCGATCCTGCGCCTGCGCGCGCTGCGGACCAGCGGCGACTTCGACGACTACTGGCTGTTTCATCTCGCGAAGGAGAACGAGCGCACGCACCAGTCGCGCTACGCCGACGGCAGGCTCCCCAACCCGCTGCCCGCGAAGCGCCCGACGCTCAGGCTCGTCAGTCGGGTGGCCCCGGGATTTTAGCCCCGGGGCTCCCACAGAACCGGACTTGCAGATCTCCAGCATCCGGCTCTTCGGTGCGTGGGGTTCGCTACGAACGGTAGACGCTGTGCACGATGCGCGGAGTTGGGAGCGGGTACCTGCTGCTGAGCAGCTTGAACCGTTCCCAGTTCATGTGTCCTCGACGCGAGCGGCGATCAAGCCACATGCGCCAGACACGTGTCACCTCGTGCAAGAAGCGCCCGAGTGCTCGACCGTTCCCGGTGATGCCGAAGTAGTTGTAGTGACCGGCCACCTTCTTCGCGAGCGTTACATGCTGCTCGCTTACCGCAAGATGGCGATTCCTACGACACCAGTCGGCGACACGCTGAAGCGCGCGTCCGAAGCGACTACGTGAAGTCTTTCGCTGTACCACCCACCAGCCGTTCCGGGACTTGCCCCAGAAGTGCGTGAAGCCAAGCAGGTCGAAGCTTCCTGGATTCCGGTCGCTACCCGGTTTTCGAAAGTCGACGAGCTTGGTCTTCTCGGGGTGGACCGTGAGCCCGTACTTGGCGAATCGCTTCACCAGCACGGCCATCACGCGTCTCGCATCCACGTCCTGCTCGAAGACGATCGCAACGTCGTCGGCATACCGGATCAGACTCGCTGACCCGTCGAGTCGAGGTCGAACCTCGCGCTCGAACCAGACGTCGAGAACCTCGTGCAGGTAGATGTTTGCGAGCAGCGGAGAGATCACGCCGCCTTGCGGGGTGCCGCCAT
>JBBQFU010000374.1:0-7093 GCA_038322185.1 Haliangiales bacterium | reverse complement strand
TCCCGCCGTCGAAGTCGAAGCCGAGTACCAAGATCGCGTTGGCACCGACCCGCGCGGCGGCACGTCGTGGGCGCGTCCTGTTGTTAGACGACGACCCGATGATGGGCACCGCGGTGTGTCGCGCCCTCACGGCGGAGCACGATGTCACCACGCTGACCTCCGGGCAGGATGCGCTCGCTGCGATCACGAACGGCGAGAAATTTGACGTGATCCTGTGTGATCTGATGATGCCGCTGATGACGGGGATCGAATTTCATCATCACCTGGCTCGCGCCTTCCCGGAGCAAGCGGACAGCGTCGTGTTTCTGACCGGTGGCGCGTTCACCACGAACGCGCACTCGTTCCTCGATGCTGTCACCAACGTTCGGCTCGAGAAACCGTTCCCGGTCCACGAGCTGCGAGCGCTGGTCAACGCTCGGGTCCAGTAACTGAAGCCGCCGTTGTGAGGCCACTCGCGCTAGGGTGGTGAAGGGGTGAGAGGAATGTGGAATCAACGGGTGGGCGTGGTTGCTGCTGGGGCCATGCTCGCGGGCTGCGCGAAGATCTTCGATCTCACGCCCGTCGAGTTGCCCGAACCGCCGGACGCGGCGCCACTCGACGGCGCCGGGGAGTGGGGGTTCTCGATGCCCCGCCCGGTCATGGACTTGACCGACAACGCGTTGGATGGCGACCCGACGCTGACGTCGGACATGACGGAGATCTACTTCAAGTCGACTCGCGCGGGTGGGCTCGGCC
Source organism: Haliangiales bacterium (assembly GCA_038322185.1). GTDB lineage: Bacteria > Myxococcota_A > Polyangia > Haliangiales > Haliangiaceae > JABFXX01. Next base: position 6,358 of record JBBQFU010000374.1, on the reverse strand, counting down.
TCGAGGACATCTGGTACTCGACGCGCGCGACGGTCAGCGACGCATGGGCGCCTCCGATGCGATCCACGCTGTCGTCGACCGATAACGATAATCAACCCCGGATCGCTCCCGACGGCCTCACGATCTGGTTCCGTCAGGGCAGCGGAAGCGGGGCCACGATCATGGTGAGCACACGCGCATCGGCGAAGATGGACACTCTGTGGTCGACGCCTGACACCCTGAGCGAGCTCGATGCGACCAGTCCTCCAGGCAAAGAGGACGCAGCGTTCTTCTCGACATCTCCCGATGTCGCGTACCTCATGTCCAAGCGCAGCGGGCCGACGCTTCATATCTTCCGCAGCGTCCGGCAAGGCGCGCTCTGGGGAACACCGGAGCCGGTGCCCGAGCTCACGGAAACCGCTAGCTACGAGCAGAGCCCGTGGGTGACCCCCGACCAGCTCACCATCGTGTTCGACTCGAACCGTCCTGGCTGCAACACGGGTGGAGATATCTGGCTGGCACAACGAGCCGACCCGAGCCTGCCGTTCGGCGTGCCGATCTGCCTGGGCGAGGTGAGCGACTTCGGCTTCGAGTCGGCCCCGTGGATCAGCCCTGATCTGCGCCATCTCTATTTCCGATCCAGCGCCAGCGGTGGTGGCGACATCTGGGAAGCGCACCGCTGAGGCTATGATCGACGAGGTGCTTGCGAAGGCCGGCACGAAGGAGCCGACAACGCTGGTCCCGCCGCCGCCGGCCTGAGGCCGATGACCTGTGGAGTGTTACGATGGGGGATGCGGCTTTCGACGGCGTTCGTGTGTCTGTGCGCCATCGTAGGGCTGTCCGTATCCGCACGCGCGGACACGTTCGTCGACATGGGCGCCATCGTCACCAAGGTCGACGCGAAGACGCAGCGTGTAACGATCGATCGCGGAAAAGCTGCCGGGCTGCGCCTCGGCGATCTCGGCGAGCTGTTTCCGATGGTCCCTGGCGTGCCACCCCAGAAACAGGTGGTGTCATTCGACCTCCGGCTTGCCCGCGGCAAGATCATCGAGCTGCAGGACCAGACTGCCGTGCTCGGACTCGAGGCCATCAACGACGCGGTCGAGGTAGGCGCGTTCTTTGGCCGCCAGGTGAAGGTCCCCGACGCGCTCGCACAATCAGCGCTGTTCCGCGCGCTCGCACTGCACATCGAGCTGCAGGCGGTCTACGAGGACAAGGTGTACATCACCGTCGAGTCGATGCTCGCGGACCCATCGGTCTCGCTTCGCGACAAGGCGCTCGACGCGATGATCGCGGAGATGAAATCACTGCGCGATAAGATCAAGCTGTTCAACACGGTCGTCGGCGTGGGCCGGCACCGCGGCAAGCGGCTCGAAGAAGTCGTCGACGTACTCAGCCGCGAAGAGCTTCTCGACTTTTTCGTGTTTCTCGAATCGTTCCCGGCGAACTACGTGGGCCAGCGCTGGAGGCTCGCCGAGATCTACCTGACGTGGGTCCAAGGAGGGACGCCGAGCGGACAGGCCGAGCGAACCTTGAAAGCGATCGGCCCGACGATTGCGGCTGCAAACGCGGCGGCGGCAGGTGGCAAGCTCGACGATGCGCGAGTCCAGTGGCAAGCCGTTCTCCGCGTGATTGCCGACCACAAGGAGGCGAGCGAAGGGATCGATCGGATCGATGGCATCAACATGCTGCTCCGGCAGCTGAAGGGCGACCCGGACAACACCGCAGGACGATCGGACCTCGTCGCACGTCTGATGAAGGTCAGCGCGTACGCGCTCGCGACGCAGCACAACGAGCGGCTCGCAAAGCAGGGGTACGATCCGGCCCGCGTCGAGAGCACCCGCGGGCTGCTGCTGGCCAGGCAGCGCAAATGGCGCGAGGCCGAGAAGGTGTATCAGCGCCGGCTCAAGCAGCGGCCGGGTGATGCGTCCCTTGTCAGCTGGCTGGCGTACATCCGCGTCGAGCAACGGCTCGAGAAGTCTCCGGACGACCCGACCGCTCGGCTCGCGCTTGCGGCGCAACACGAGGCCGACAAGAGCTGGGACAGGGCCGTGGCTGAATATCGCCGAGCCGTGCAGGCCAAAGGCGTGACGGCAAAGCAGCGCGAACAAGCCAAGCTCGCGCAGCAGCGCATCGGGCTGCGGAAGAGTCTCGAGTCGAAAACGCAGTCGGCGCGCGATTCGATCGCACAGCATGAAGGTGCCACGACATGGCAGCGGATCGACGACGCGGTCGCCGCGGCCGAGAAGATCGACGCTGCGACGGCAGGCGTTGTACTCGGCGAGCTTGCGGAGGCCGCTGGTCTTGCATCGGAGTCAGACCTCGCGCTCGCGTTGCTCACGCAGTTGACGACACGCCGCAAGGATGACCCGAATGCACACAGCTCGCTCGCATTCCGGCTGCTGCGCGCCGAGCGCATCGACGAGGCGGAGGCCGCGGCCAAGATCAGCCTGCGCCTCGACGCGAATCACGCGTACGCACATCTGCTGCTCTCGTATATCGCGCGTGCGCGCAATGACCTTACGGGGGCGGAGAAGCTCGCAACCAAAGCACTCACCTTGGACACGAAATACGCACCACCGATGCTCGTGCTCGCGCGTGTCGAGGCGGCGCGGGGGAGCTGGCAAGTGGCCGCAGACCATGCTCGCACTGCCCTCGCCCTGCAGAACGGCATCGACGGGCGCGACGTCCTGACGGCGAGCCTGCGCGGCCTCCAGGCGCACGAAGCACTCCAGGTCGATCCGACGTCTGCGAGAGAGCGCCTTCGCCTCGTCAGGTCACTCGCCGACCTGGGCCTGACCAAGCGCGCAGCGGAAGAGCTCATGAAGCTACCCGCCTCTGGACCGTGGCGCGCGGACGGCTGGTGGTCACTCGCGGTGTCGGCGGACGCACAGATGATGTCGAGCGACCAGCTCACAGCGGCGCGCAACGCCCAACCGGTGTCGCTCGCACGCAAACGCGTGCTCGCCGAGCTCGAAGCACAGGTGCGGCTGCGCGCGAACCCGAAGGACGACGCGACCCGACTCGTCCTCGCGAAGCTGACCCTGCAGGACGGGTTCGCGAACCGAAGCCTCGCCGTGATCGGCCCGCTCGTCACGACGCCGATGAGCCCCGCGGTAAGCGCGATCGTCAACGATGCGCGCGACTTCATCACCGTTGGCGACGATATCGCTCGCGCGCGTGCGATGGCCTACCAGGATGACTTCATCGGCGCGACCAAGGTTCTCCTCGCCTACCAGGCGGTGCAGGATCGCATCGGCAACACGCTCTCGCGCATGGCCGCGCGCGAAGGCCGCATGTCCGTGCTCGCGCAGCAAGGGCGCTATGACGAGGCGATCACGCTGGGCATCGAAGCCCGCGCGATAGCGGTCAGCGAAGGCGATCCGTTCATGATCATGGTTGGCGATCAGCACATCGCACGTCTCAAGGCGGCCATCGGCACGAGCGACGCCTACCGCAAGGCACTCCTCGACGGTGTCGCGCTGTGCGAGGGTCTCGATCACGAGAGGTGCGCACAGGGAGCACACTCGGAGCTGGCAACGCTCAACCTCGACGATGGGCGGCTGGCCGAGGCGCTCGACCATGCACGCCGTGCGTGGAACCTGTCGGACCGACAGTCGGACGCGGCTACCGCGCGCTCGATCCGGTTCACGGTCGCAAATATCAATCTCAGCGCCGGCCGCGCGGCTGACGCCGACGAGACTGCGCTCAAGTTGCTGGCCGACTGCCGCAAGGAAGGGGACATCACGAACGAGCAGAACGCGCTACTCATCCTTGGCGCAGTGGCCGTGATGAGGGGCGACGGCAAGCTCGCGCGCGAGCGCTTTCACGAGGTCTACGAGTTTGGCGTGCGCATCGGGCAGACCCGAGCTCGCGCGGTGGCTCGCCGCCTCGAGGGCCGAGCGTGGCTAGAAGCGGACCACAATCCCAACGAAGCTGCGATCGCCTTCGCGCAGGCTGCCGCCCTGCTCGAGCCGCTGACCGAGAGCTGGGCGCTCGACGTTCGTGCCGGAACCCTGCGCGAGCTCGGCAATGCCCACCTGCAGGCGGGCAAGGTCGCGGATGCCCGGCGCGCCGCCGAGCAAGCGCTCACGCTCGATCAGCGGTTTCAGAGGCCGCCGGACCTCGCGTCGATACATTCCCTGCTCGCGAAGATCGCGCTCGCCGAGAAGAACGCAGATCGCGCGCTGCTCGAGGCGCAAGAGGCCCTCAAATACGGCAAGCAGACCGACGACAACGGAACGCTCGCGACCGCGTGGCACGTGCTCGCGCGCGCACATGCGCTGAAGAAGCAGGATCAGGAAGCGCTCGACGCCTACGAGAAGTCGCTCGAGTACATGGGTCGTGAGCTACAGGCGGCCGGCGGCGAGAGCGGTCGCGACGGCTTCATGAACACCGGTGAGACACGTGACATGTACGCCGATGCGGTCGAGCACTTGCTGAAGCTCGGCAAGACCGCGCGCGCGATGGAGGTCCTCGAGGTGTCGCGCGACGCGCAGCTCAAGCAGGGCTTCGACGCGACGTCGGTGCAGACCAAGGACGTGAAGCTGCGCGCACGGCTCGATCGTTACGAGGCTGCGCGTGCGCGTGTCAACGGGCTCGAAAAGCAGCGCGTCGAGGCGATGAACAAGCCCGCGATCCAGCGCAGCGCCAAGCAGGTCAAGGCCATCGACGCGGAGATCGCGAAGACGCGCGAGGACCTCCGCGAAGTCGCGCTCGACCTCAAGGTCACGCACGGGCATCTCTACCGCGCACTCGCGCTCAATCCCGAGACCTTCACCGACCGCCGGAAAGACCTGCCAAAAGACTCCGTCCTGGTCATGTACTTCATCGCCGAGGACGCGCTCTACGCGTTCATCCTGTCGGCCGCGTTGACGCAGCCCGCGGTCGTGCGCGTGAAGGTAACCAGCGCCGAGCTCGCGACGGCAGTCGCCGATTTTCGCAAGGCGTTGATCCAGGAAGGCGAGAAGATCAAGGCGCGCGATGAGGTCGAGGCGCTCGGCCGCAAGCTGGGGGACTGGCTCCTCGCGCCGGTACGGACGTACATCGCCGGTGCGAGCACCGTGATCATCTTGCCGTTTGGCACGCTGTATAACGTTCCGTTCGACGGGCTCGTCGTGTCACCGCCTGGCCAGCCGGTGCGCTACGCCGTCGAGGATTACCGGATCTCGATCCAGACGGCGAGCACGCTCGAATATCTGCTCAAACCGGGCCGCCCGCGGAGTACCGGCAAGTTGCTCGCGATCTCGAACCCGGACGGCAGTCTCGACGGCGCACAGCAAGAGGTGAATGGCATCGTCAAGACGATGAAGGACGCACGCGTCCTCGGCCGCAAGCAGGCCACGGTCAAGACGTTCACCGAGCTCGTCGGAGGCTTTCGCTACGTCCACATTGCAACGCACGGCATCCTCGAGACCGACCCGCGCAAGAGCCACCTGAAGTTCTCCGATGGACCGTTGACCCTCAAGGCGATCGCGAGACTGGGGCTTGGCCAATCCAACGAGCTCGTCGTGCTGTCTGCATGCGACACGGCAACCGAGCTGCGCGAGTCAGAAGGGGAGGAGCCGGTATCTCTCGCGGATGCGTTCTCGCTCGCCGGCGCGCCGGCACTCGTCGCCAGCCTGTGGGAAGTCGACGACGACTCGACCGCAGAGCTGATGTCGACGTTCTATCGCGCGCTCTCGCAGGGTGGCGGCGACCCGCTCGACGCGTTACGCAATGCAAAGCTCAATTTGCTGCGCATGAAGCGCGGCAAAGCGGCTCCGTATGCGGCGCCGTGGCACTGGGCGAGCTTTCAGCTGTACGGCGATTACCGCACGCCCTGATCAGCCGAGCGCGGCCGCCGCGTCGCTTTCGAGCCAACCGCCGATGCCTGCTCCTCGCTGACTCAGCCGTAGCGGTATTCGAGTAGCGGCTGCTGGCGGTACAGGCCGTTGTTCGGGGCGAAGTTGAACGGCCGGTAGTTCAGCGGCCATGGGGTCAATACGGGCGCGCCTTGGCCGTAGAGCACGGTGGCGGCCATCGGCGTGACCGTGCGGTAGGACGAGTCGCGCGGCAGATCGTCGTTGTCGAAGCCGCCGCACGAGAACAGGTCGAGCAGCACGTGCTCGCCGAGGTCGTAGTAGGGCTCGAAGCCGCGCTCGATCTGCTCGTGGCCGCGCACCATCACCTGCATTCCGGTGCGCTGCATGAATGCGCGGAACTGCTCGCGCCCGAAGCTGAACCGCGGGTTCTGGCGCTGCATCTCGACCGGTACATGATCGGTCGCGACCGGGTCGCTCCACATCATCTGGAAGCGGAGCTCGGGGTCATTGAGGCTCGACAGGTCGCGGTAGCGCTCTTCAAACGTGTCGTCGCGCGGGATGCCCGCGTGCACGTA
>JBBQFU010000373.1:0-7213 GCA_038322185.1 Haliangiales bacterium | reverse complement strand
TTTCCTGGCTTCTCCGACGTCATCTACCCCGACTGGCAGCGACTGTTCACCCGGCTCGCCACCGATGCGAGAGCCCGTAACTTCACGGGGCCGCTCGTTCTCGACGAGCTGCCGTATCTCGTGGCGAGCTCTCCCGAGCTGCCGAGCGTCTTGCAGCGGTGGATCGATCACGACGCAAAGCGAGCGCGACTACGGGTGGCGATTGCGGGCTCGAGTCAGCGGATGATGCAGGGCTTGGTCCTCGCGGGCGACGCACCGCTCTACGGTCGTGCACACGTGATGCTCGATATTCGTCCGCTCGAGCTGCGCTATCTCGCATCAGCGCTCCGCGTCGGTGACGCTGATCTTGTCGATCACTGGACGGCGTGGGGCGGCGTGCCGCGCTACTGGGAGCTCGCGGGCACCAAGAAGGGCAGCGCGAGCGACCGGCTTGTCGAGCTCGCCCTCGATCCGCTCGGCGCGCTGTTCAGCGAGCCGGAGCGCTTGCTCCTGGAGGAGTCTCCAAGCGCTCTCGAAGTACGGCCGCTACTCGATGCGATTGGCGCGGGCGCGCATCGGCTCTCGGAGATCGCCGGCAGGCTCGGCCGCGCCGCGACCTCGCTCGGCAAGCCGCTCGAACGCTTGCTCGGCATGGGGCTCATCCGCCGCGACGTTCCCTACGGTGAGCCAGCGCGAGGTGGCAAGCGCAGCTTGTACAAGATCGACGATCCCTTCCTGCGGTTGTGGTTCCGCGTTGTCGCCCCAAATCGCGCTGCGCTCACCGTCGGCACCCGTGCCTCACGGGTCGCCGTCATCGCGTCGCACTGGGATCACCTTCGCGCACAGGCATGGGAGGACCTGTGCCGCGACACGATCCCGCGCATCAAGGGTCAGCTCGGTCGACGAGGCCCGTGGCTGCCAGCCCAGCGGTACTGGCACGGCAACGAGCCCGAATGGGATCTCGTCGCTGACTCCGTCGACCGCGAGCGTGTCCTCGTGGGCGAGGCCTGGTCCGCGGCAAAGCCTGTCTCGCGCGCAGCGTTCGAGAAGGTTGCGAAGGAGGTCGCGTCCCGCGCGCTTCCGCCGATGCGCAAGAATGTCGAAGTCGTGCGCGCGGTCTTCGTCCCGGCAGCGGTCGCCGGCGTGCGCGTCGTCGATGGCGTGCACCTGATCACGCAGGCTGACCTGATCTGAAATCCCTGTGCGATGCGGTCTTGCGCTTGACATGTACATGTTCGGCCGCAATCATGTACATGTGGGAGAAGGCAAAAAACCACGATGGACGATCGCGAGTGCGCGGCAACACCTGCCGGAGCTCGTCACCCTCGCAGCGCGAGAGCCGCAGGACATCTACCGGCGTGACACGCTCGTGGCGCGTGTCGTGAGCGCGGACCCGACGGCGTCGGTGGTTCGCAGCAAACCGTCTGCGGCCGAGCTCCTCGCGCTGATCCAGCAGGCCTGCGCGAAGGAGGACTACTCGTTCAACGTGCCCGCACGACGCGACCGTCCCAACCCATTCGTTCCGAAACGAAACGTGAAACGGCGATGATATTTCTCGTCGACACCAACATCGTCAGCGAGGCATTTCGCAAGAATCCAGCTCCGGCAGTCGTCGACTGGCTGGCTGGCGTCGGCGAGGTCGCCGTCAGCGCCATCACGCTTCACGAGATGTACTTCGGTCTGAGCGCGAAACCTGTTCCGCTCACGTTGCGCGCGATCGAGGCGTATCTCGACGCCTATTGCCGTGTTCTGGATGTCTCCGCGAACATCGCGCGCCACGCCGGGACGATGCGAGGGCAGCTCTCTCGCCAAGGCCGTGTTCGTGACCAGGCGGACATGCTCATCGCGGCCACCGCTGCGGCTCATGGACTCACGCTCGCGACGCGCAACATGCGCGACTTCGAGGGTTGCGGCATTGCAGTTCACGATCCGTTCAGGTGAGCCCATGGTCACGCAGACGGACCTGATTTGACTGGCTGGGCGTCACGTCCATGGCTCGGCGCCGTGAGCATGCACCCACCCTTCCAGCGCTTGTGTATACGCCCGTATAACGGCGGCCCGTTATACGACCGTTTACGTGCGCGTCTCGTCGTGGTCGGCGGCGTGCGCGTCGTCGATGGCGTGCAGCCGATCACGCAGACTGACCTGATTTGAAATGCCGAGGCGTCACGTGCATGGCTCGTCGCGTGACCTTTGCAGCGCCTGTGTATACGCCCCTATAACGGTCGGCCCGTAGCGGCCCGTTATACGACCGTTTACATGCGTCTCGGCGGGGGTGTGGCGCGGAGGCTGGCGCGCCTCGGTCCACGAGATCCGTTCGCCTGATTCGCGCGCGCGGTTTCGTGAGCAGGCATAATGACGGCATGCGCTGGCAGCTCGCGTCGACGTTTGCCCTGACGGCGATGTCCGCGGCTTGCTACGAGTCCAAGACGGTCGATTGCGGCGATGGGTTTCTATGTCCCGCAGGTTCCGACTGCGCAGCGCCCGGTCACTGCGGAAAGGTGGCGCAGGTAGCCGCGTGCATTGGCGAAGGAATCGAGGACTACAACGCGTGCGCGAACCCAGCTGACGGCACGTGCCGCTATGGCGTGTGCGAGCAATGCTCGCCCGATCGCGCCGGATGTCCGACGAACGGTTTTGTGGCGGTCTCGAAGCCAGCCGACGACGATCTATACGGTGTGTGGGTCGGCCGCAGAGATCTCGCATTTGCAGTGGGAGCCGGTGGCGCGACCTGGCGGTACGACGGTTGGTCTTGGACCGTGATGACGCCGGCTCCTGTTACCAACGGCAACGAGCTCACCGCGGTCTGGGGCGTCGACGAACAGAACTTGTACGCCGTGGGCGATACGCGGTTGTTTAAATGGAACGGCGCAAGCTGGGGCGTCGTCACCGACGCCGGCGTTGAGTTGTATGCGCTCACCGGGACATCCGCGACCGATATCACCGCCGTCGGTGACCAAGGGACGGTGGTCGAACACGTCGGAGATAGCTGGATCGTCTCGCAGCCAACCGCATATTCCCTGTACGGCCTCACCACCGCTGGCACCACAACCTATGCGGTCGGTGCATTCGGCATCGTCCTGAAGAGAGCACAGAGTGAAGCGTGGAGCGTGATACGTGCTGCGAGCGGATCGTCACTACAACTGAATGCGATCTCAGCAAGAAGTGATTCGGACCTCGTCGTGGTCGGAGATGAACGCACGGTGCTTGAAGGAGCAAGCTTTAGCCGAGTCGACGAGTTCGACGCCGCATTGCTTCCACCGCTCGACTTCCCGTTCCGCGGAATCTGGGGCGATGCGAACCAACTGTTCGTCGTCGGCGACCGAGGCATTATCCTGCAGCTGCTGGCCGGTGACTGGGCCTTGATCCCCCCGGAGACGCTGCCGACGGCGGACCATCGCCGTGCGATCGACGGGGCGGATGGCGTCGTATTCGTCGTCGGAGATAATGGCGCGATCTGGCGAGCTTCTCTGTAGCGTCTACGGGCAGGCGCCGATGACTAAGTGGTCCTGCGCGAAGTCCGACGGGCTTCCATCACGGAATGCGCTGTTCAGATCCTGGCTGACAAGGGCGATCGTCGTGGGCGAATAGCCGTTGTTCGCTCCACCCAGCGTGTTCTCGGCAACGGCGAGGAACGTCCCGACGGTCATGGTCGGAACCCCGGTCACGCCACAGATCGTGAGCGCACCGAAATCGGTAGTCACCGAGCCGCCAAGCAACCCGGCCGCGGAGAAGTCGACGTTCAGCGCGAGCGCCGTGACCTGGCCACCCAGCGAGCCCGATGACGTGGTCGTCGGGTTACTTGTGTCCGCGGTGAGCGGAGCGGGGTTGCCGGCGGATGGCAAGTAGCTCACGACCGCAGTGGCGCTGGAGAGCCGGATCGAGAAGCCACCAGCACCTGCGATACCGACATCGAGCACACCGTTATTGGGCGCTGCGAAGTAAACCGAACCGAACGAGCTGCTCAGGAGGGCAGTGGCAGTCGTGCTGGTTGTTCCCCACTGCGTTTGGTCGAACGTGACGAGGTCACCCGGCTGCCAGCCACAGTTGCCGACGCCCGACGTGCACGTCGGCGTACCGTCGACGTTCACCGTCGAGCAGTCCTGAAGGTTCAAACCGCCGACGAGCGGGAACGTGAAGCCTCCGCTCGTCACGGTCTGATCGGCGCTGGTCAGGTGGGCGCAGTTCGTGATGCTGCCGCCGTTCGCGCCGCCGCTGACGTTCGCAGTGACGGTGCCGCTTGTCGCGCCGAGGTTGAACGTGACGTTCGAGAAGGTCACGTCGCCGGTCTTGCTGATGTCGGCGATCGTATCGCTGAGCGTCACGTTGCCGTTGCCATTGCCGTTGACCGCCGCAGGAATCGTGAGCCCCAGGCGCGACGGAACCGAGCGGACGCGGGCCTCGTCACCATCGATGGTGCCGTTGCCATTGATATCGATGTTCGCAGTGCTGTTGCCGTTCTGCGTTGCGTTGCCGAAGGTCACGATGACCTCGGCGCGAATCGGCGTGCCGGGCGTCAGCTTGAGCGCTGCATCATTGTTGTCGAACGATGCGGAGAACAGCAGGGTCCGGGTCTGGCCGGCACCGATGAGCACCTGCGGGACGAGCGAGAACAGCGTGTTGTTCGTCGCGTCCATGAAGTTCAGCGAGCCCGATGCATCGTTCTCTTCAAACATCGGCTTGTTCTCGGACGACGCGGCCTTGTGAATGTTGGCGGTCGTCGCGTCATCGCCTTGAGTTGCGTTCGCGATGTCGGAGGCCGTCGTGACCCAGCTGTTACCGACGCGGCGCTGGAGGTTGACGACGATGTTTCCGATCGTCGCCGGACCGCTACCGGTGTTGGTCACCGTCATCGTGCCCTGCACGACGAGGTGGCCACTGGTGGTTGCAGTCTTCGTTGCAGTGATGTTCCACGTTACGGTGTTTCCGCTCAGTGAACCGGTCTTGCTCAAAGACCATTCATTGTCCGTGGTGAGCGACACGCGCGACGACGATCCAACGAGCGAGATGCTCGCGGTCCCAGAGAGCAGGCTCTCGAGCGTGGGTTCGGTGGTGTCTTCACCACCGATCGCGCATGCCGAGACCATTGCCAGGAGGGGTAGCAGTCGGGTAGCGATCCTCATCTTGGGCGGGACGTTAGTCATAGATGCACGGCTTGCGCAGCAATCAATTCGCGCCATTTCGTACAAAGCGCTCTGAAGCCACCTCAGCATTTCGAGCAATGAACGTGCTCAGTGGAAGGGATTGAAATCGCGCTCGCGCCGATCGGATTTGGGTTCGCCCGGGCGCAATGGGACCGCGGCGCGCGTGGCGATCAGGACGCGATCAATGAGGGATCGACGCGCGGGCGAATTGTCGCAGCACCGTCGAGAAAGCTGGCGCATCCCAACGTTGACACCCTGTGCTGCCGAGATTATAAGCACCCCGCCTCAAGCCCAGGATTGTCGATAGGTTTCCAATGCATCAGGCTGTCGTAAACCTCGCCTCAGGAGCCCCGTTAATCGATATCGATGGGACGGTCTTCGTCCAGTTCGGGCTGTTCCTGCTTCTGTTCGTGGTGGCCAACAAGCTGCTGTTCCAGCCATACCTCCAGCTGCGCGAGCGGCGGAAGGCCGGCATCGATGGAGCCCGCGAGGAAGCCGAGCGGATGACCGCCTCGGCCGACGCGAAGCTCGCCGACTATGAGAAGCAGCTCGCGGCCGCGCGCAGCCGCGCCAACGAAGAGGGCCGCAAGGTCCGCACCGAGGCATCGGCTCACGAGAAAGACGTGACGGAGAAGGCCCGCGCTGAGACGCAAAAGGCGATCGACGAGGCCACCGCCAAGATGAAGCAGGAGACCGAGGCCGCTCGCCTCCAACTCTTGCCGCAGGCGAACGCGCTCGCGCGCCAGATGGCGTCGAAGCTGCTCGGCCGGGAGGTCTCGTAATGAAGCCCAGGACTCTCCGCGCGATGAAGAAGTGGCTGATTGCCACGCTGCTCGCCGTGTCGCCGGCCGCGTTCGCGCAGCCGCACATGGACTCGGCGAACCGCGACCACGCTCCGCACGGCGGCGCGATGGCGGCGGATCAGCCGCACGTCGGTGCGAACGCTGACGGTGACCACGTGGGTGGTCACCACGAGGATCCGACCAAGCACTTCAACTGGGCCGGGAACTGGTTCAGCTACCGCAACAAGGATGTCTACGGCGGCCCGCTCGGCGACGCCAAGATGGTCGACCACGACGGCAACGTCGTGATGCACGCGAAAGAGAAGACGGTCCCCGACCCGGCGAACCCGGGCAAGACCAAGGTCATCACGGTGATGGAGGTCGCCGAAGAGGAGGGCATGTCGCCTCCGTTCGTGTTCATGCTCCTGAACTTCGGGATCTTGTTGTTGATCCTCGGCAAGTTCGGCGGCCCGATCGCCGGCAAGCTCGCGCGCGACCGCCACGATCAGATCAAGACGGCACTCGACGAGGCTGCCAAGCTGCGCGACCAGGCGCAGAGCAAGCTCACCGAGTACGAGACGCGCATCAAGGACGTCGACGCCGAGGTCAAGAAGCTCGTCGACGGCATCCGTGCCGACGCCGACGCCGACAAGGCCCGCATCCTCGCGGCTGCTGCCAAGCAGGCCGAGCAGATGAAGCGCGACGCCGATCAGCGCATCGCCGCCGAGATCGATATCGCGCGCGCGGCGCTCCAGCGCGAAGTCGCGGTCGCCGCGACCGGCGCCACCGAGAAGCTGCTCCGCGAGAAGCTCACGGGCGACGATCAGACCAAGCTCGTCACCACGTTCATCGGTAGCGTCGCTGCCGGTCCGTCGAAGGAGGCGCGCTGATGTTGGCCCGTCGTTATGCCAAGGCGATCTTCGATCTCGGTGTCGCGCAGGGCGGCCTCGACAAGATCGGCGCCGACCTCCGTACGCTCGCCAAGGCGATGAAGATTTCGCCCGAGCTCGCGCAGACGCTGTCGAGCCCGGCCATCAAGCGCAGCGACCGCCGCAAGGTCCTCGACGCGCTGATGCAGCACATCGGTGTGGTCACGGCCACGCGTAACACCGTCTACCTCCTCCTCGACGGCGAGCGCCTGGACTCGCTGCCGATGATCTCTCGCGAGATCGATCGGATGATCGAAGAGAAGGCCGGCCGCGTGTCGGCCGAGGTCACGTCCGCCAAGCCTCTCGATCCCTCGCAGCTGTCGCAGATCACCGCGGCGCTCGAGAAGCTGTCCGGCAAGAAGGTCAGCATCTCGAGCCG
>JBBQFU010000372.1:0-7228 GCA_038322185.1 Haliangiales bacterium | reverse complement strand
CAACGAGATCAAGCCGGGCGATAACGTCGCGGCCTTTGGCGGTGGTGCATCGGCGGCGTGGGGCGTCGAGGCGAGCTCCAAGAACGCGGCGAACGTCGAGTGGATCGCCAGGATCCCCAACGACCAGCAGCGCGCCGACCTGCAGGCCAAGCTCAACGATCTGCAAGGCGAAGTTGCCCTTGCGCGCAAGGGCAAGGACCCGGAGCGCATCAAGGCTGCCGAGAAGGCAATCACCGACTTCACCTTCATCGAAGCCGAGCGCAACGGCTACCTGCCGCGCAACTACGAGACCGGCGGCGCATTCGATCCGAAGAAGCAGACCGATCAGGGCGGCAACATCGCCCGTCGCGGCGTCGAGAGCTGCGAGAAGATCGAGTACGTCGAGCACGAAGGGAAGATGCAGGTCAAGATGACCTTCCGCGAGAAGCACGCGGATGGCGACAAGCTCGTCACGGTCTACAAGGACAAGCTGATCCTCTCGATCGGTCAGAACGCCGGTGGCGAGGGCGGTCCGGTTGGTCTCGTCAAGAAGTACGACCAGCAGCTGATTCCGATCTTCGGTGAGCCCGATGTCGATGGCTTCAAGCCCGTCGTCGGTGTGCAGAGCCCCGACGGCTCGCTGCGCATTCTCGGTGCTGCCGCGACGCCGAACGAGATCTCGCGAATGCTCGATCCGAAGGTGATGAGCGCGGCCGAGCATCAGGCGAACCTGGGCAAGCAGGCGCAGGCGCTGCCGGCCGACTCGAAGGGCGTGGTCGGTGGCTTCGCGCTCGCGCAGAAGCACATCGAGGCGGCGAACGGCCAGCTCGCGAAGAAGGTCCAGGAGACCGCCGAGCAGCAGCGTACCGACGCAGGCCTCACCCTGCGCACGCAGGATGACATCGACGGGACGAAGACCGGCGGCAAGCCCAAGACCCAGGAAGAGCGGGACAAGGCCAACCTCGCCGGCACCGAGACCACGAACGCTCCGGCCGTGAATGTCCGCGCGAAATCCGCGCTCGACAACCTCGCCCCGGCAGAGCGTGCTCAGGCCGAGCAGGTGATCACGGCAGCGAAGACGCCGGCGCAAAAGTCGCTCCTCGAGCGAGCACTCGCGGCTGGCCGCAAGGGCCACGAGCTCGAGCAGCTACGCGCTGCGATGGGCGACATGTCCGACGCCGAGATCGCGCACGCGTTCACCGGTGCAGGCGTGGTGCAGTTCTATCAGCAGAGCTGCGCACCGACGGCCTATCAGATCGCAATCGCCGACGTCGATCCGTTCTTCGCGTTCCAGCTGCGCCAGAACCCCGAGATGGTGATGGACTCGCAGAAGAAGGCGCTCGAGAAGCATGGTGGCGCGCAGACCAAGCGTGACGACCTCAACGGCGACGGCATCCCGGATAACCTGCAGCCGCACCTCGCGGACAAGGACATGAACGCCAAGCTGAACGACGACCAGTCGTACGGCAAAGGTAAGAGCGCGTTCGGCATCGACATGCCCGACCTCGCCGGCGGCGAGCTGCACGGCCAGCTCGAGATGGCGACCGGTCAGAAGTACGAGGTCGTCACCAACCAGGCCGTCAAGTTCGCGAACAAGGGCGACGGCCAGTACACCAACAAGACCGCGCCGCACGACCGCATCATCGCCGCGGTCCAGGCGGGTCATCCCGTGCTCGTCGGCCAGTACATGCCCGGCCAGGCGGGCGGTCACGCAATGGTGATCGTCAGCGTCAAGGTCGAGGGCGAAGGCGACAAGCGCGTCGTCACGTACATGCTGCGCGATCCGATGTCGGGCACCGTGGCCCCGATCCCCGCGAGCATGATGGACACGTGGGGCACGCAGGCGTTCACGCTGCCGAAGATGAACGTGCCGGACTCCAAGGAGGAGCAATCCGGTCCGCAGGTCGCGAAGAAGAAGCCGGGCGAGAGCGAGCAGGGCGAGCAAGAAACCGACGAGCTGTCGACGAAGACCGGCATCGTCGCGCGCAAGGAGCAGGAAGCAAACCCCGTCCGCTCGGCCGAGATTCACCTCGGTGACGACACCCCGGCAAAACCGGCAGGTCCGAAGGAGTCGGGCGTTCGTGGCCAGCTCGACGAGCTGTGGGAGCTCCGCGGCTCGCTCAGGAAAGCGAAGCCCGAGGACAAGGCGAACATCGAGGCGCAGATCAAGGCCAAGCAGGCCGCACTCGATACGCTGCTCACCGACGCCACGCAGAAGGACACGCTGCTCGACCCGCACGTCGCGTTCGCGCTCGCGCGCGAGGCAGGTGCTGGCGACCGCACGACCGGGCTCCACGACTTCCTGCGTACGAACATCGACGCGTTCCGCAAGTCACAGGATCAGGCGCGTCAGGGCGCGGATCCCGAGCTGCGCGCCAAGCGCGAGGTGTTCGAGCGCGAGGTTGCCAAGCTCGTGATGGCCGAGGGCACGGTGAAGAAGCAGGTCGACACCAACCTCGACGCGATGTGCGCCAAGGCGATCGACTACATCACCAAGAGCCGTACGGCGACCGAGCACGAGTCGGCGTTCGCGGGTCTCGGCATGCAGGCCGACACCGGCTACGCCGGCGCGGTGCTCAGCAGCGACAAGCCGGCCGAGAACGCCAAGGTCATGATGGACGTGCTCCGCGGCGGTAACGTGCGCGAGCGCATGATCGCGCTCGGCAAGTTCGCCGAGTTCGTCGCCAACGACATGCTCAGCAATCCGCAGGCATTTGCTGCGGCGGCCGAGAAGTCGCAGGGTCCGGCCAAGCCCGGTGAGTTCAGCGCCAACGAGGCTGCGGCCTACAAGGCGCGCATGGAGCAGTACCTGAAGGACCGCGGCTGGAGGGAAGGCGATCCGCTTCCGTCGACGAAGGACTTCCTCAAGCCGACGAACGCCGAGAAGCAGGGCCAGCAGTCCGAGTACCAGGGCGCGAAGAGCCAGGACATGGACACCAAGATTCCGTCGATCTCGACGGCGCCGACCGATGGCGACGTGTTCCCGACGGGCAATCTGCCCGAGAACAAGAAGAGCCCGGGCCAGACCGGCGCCGGTGAGGGCAGCTCGCTCGCCAAGACGACGATCACGGTCGGCGAGGCCGAGGCGATGGGTTACCAGCTCAGCGATCGCGAGAAGGAGATTGCCAAGGCCAATGGCGGCAAGCTGCCGTGGGTCGTCGGCACGGTCGCCAACGTTGTCGATCCGTCGGCGGACTTCATCGCCGCGGGCTCCGCGGCCTCGCTGCCGCAGAAGGCCGGCATCTCGGGCACCACGTTCCGCTTCATGGAGGCCTCGCAGCTACTCGGCGGCGATCCGGAGATGTCGCGACTGGCGATGATCGGGGCGCTGCAGACGATCGATGCGCACACGGTCTACGAGATCGCGAGTGCGTCGAAGGGCTTCGGCGTCAGCTTCGATGCGACGAAGCCGTACGACAGCCTCGGCGTCCCGCGCGCCCTGCTCGAGGAGCTCGCGCTCAAGACCGGTACGACGCTCGCCGAGCTCAATGGCGAGACCCAGAAGAACGCAGTCACCGGCAAGGAGTAGCTACCTGGGTGTATCGTCTCTGACGTGACCACCGAAGGACCGCATCTCGTCCGCCTGACCCGCATCCTCGAGGAGCGGTCGATTCCGGTCGAGCCCGTGCTCCGCGTCGCGACCGCGGTGGGCACGGCGAACGTGTTCCTCGGCATCGGCACGGTGACGGACAGCGTGCACCTGCTGGTGCCGTCGAACGCAGAGGCGCTGGCAGCCGTCGCGCCGTCGGCCACGCTCCCAGCGGGTGCCATGGTGGTGGTCAGCGCACGTCGCGAGCAGCTGAGCGCCGCCGCGATGATCGTCGGGGCGGCCACGGCGCGCGATGCGGTGGACGATGTCGGGCCCGCCGCCGTGCGCGCACGCTGGCTGCCGATCGTCGAGGCGATGAAGGCGGGCAGCATTCGCAATCGCCTGCGCTATCTCACCGAGGAGCGCGGCTCCGTGACGATCATGATCCCGCCGCGGAGCGGGGAGGGCGAGGCCGCGTTCATGGGCCAGCTCGCCGACGTCGCGAAGAGGGTGGGCGCTCCGGCGTCATGGTCTGCGCTGTACACGGAGGCAGGGGCCGGGATGGATCTTGGCGTCACCACGGAGTGCACGACCGCCGGTCCGCGTCCGCGACTGACGCTCCGCTTCGGCCCGACGTCATGGGATCGCGCGATCGACCTCGTGAAGATCGCTGCGCCGACGGCCGCGACGTTTGCGGCCATGCAGATGGGCATGCTCGCCGGCCAGCTGGAGATCGAGGGCGTGCGCAGCGTCGACGCCGTGCTCGACCGCGACGAGCCCGACCTCGTGGTGTGGGCGAAGCTACGGCCTTAGTTCGTGCGCAGCTGCAGCTCGGCGCGATTTCCGACGCCGACGTAACACTCCCAGCACCAGCCCCGGTAGTCGTGCATCGAGGTCACGGCATCGAGGTCGCGCAGCAGGATCTCGGCGACCCGGGACGGCACCGCCCCGGCGACCTGGCGCGAGGTCATCTGGTTGAGGAACGGATGCCACGGCGTGGTCGGCGGATCGTCGGTGCTTGCCGATGTGATCAGCAGATTCGCGATGCGCTCGACCTGCTCGCTCGATAGCTCGGCGATCTCGTTCGCCTTGGCCTGGGCTTCACGACTCGCCGACTCGCTGAGCTCGAACTTCACCGACGGCTTCAGCAGCATCGGCGCGTCGGGCCAGACACTCGTCGAGGCCAGCTCACCGGGGACCCAGGACTGGTGGTGCTGCAGCACCGACCGCAGATTCGCCCACGCGAACGGTGTGGTCACACCCTTGGTGAAGCGCGCGGTGACGTAGAGCACCTGCGCGCCGCGCAGCATGACACCGACGTATTCCATGCCGCCTTCGGTGTCGCGGAGTGGATAGGTCGCGCGCATCCCCTCGGTCGCGCCGTTGGCGATCGACTTGCCATCCATATCGGTGAGCTCGACGCCATCGGGCGCGGCGGCACGCGACTGGACATACGCGGTCGCGAAGGCGCGGATCAGCTCGGCGGGCTGCAGCGCGGTCTCGGCTGCGGTCAACGTGTCGATGCGAAGCCCGATCTCGATCGGCGCATCCGTGAGCGCGAGAACGACGTCGTAGCGCGGCATGTCGAGCGCTGGCTTGATGATGCGCGGCCGGCCTGGCACGGCGAGCGAATACCCCGCTTGGCCGTGCACCAGCAGCCGGGTCTCGTCGTCGTCATTACCGCGAAGCTCGAACCCGCCGCTGGAAGCTGTCACGTCGCGAGTATACCGGAGATCAAAACTGGTCCCGGCCCGGCGGGAACGTTCGCGTGAGCCTGGGCGACAACCACGCCTTCTTGCCGAACCGCGCCTCGAGCTCGCGAGCCGCGGGCGGAATCTCGATGCTCATGACGTCGTTCGAATCCGGGTCGGTTTCGCCGATCTGCGGCGTTGGATCGGGACCTGGGTTATCGCCAAAGTCGGCCCAGCGCAGCGACGGTAGACCGGTACTCGCAGCGATCGCTTCGATGCCGGGCGCGCCGATCTGGTTGCCGACCAGGTCAATCCAGCGCAGCTGGCCAAGGTGCGGCGATGCGGCGAGCGCCTTGGCATCGTTATCGTCGAGGCGCTGCTTGCGGAGTTTGAGCGAATGGATGCGCCCCAGCAGCGGCGAGCGAAACAGCTCGGCCGCGTAGAGCTTCACGTCGACGAGATCGAGGTGAAGCACCGGCGCATGCGAGTAGAGCTGCCCGCCGTGGTCGAGGAATGCGCGAGCCGTCATCTCGATGTGCTCGGGAAAGCCGCGCAGAAACCCCACCCATTTGACCCCGGGAACCTCGTTGACCCTGTCGGACCACGCGGCCTTGTGCTTGTCGAGGAGCTGGCGCTGGCGGTTGAATCCGTCGGCGAGCTTGTGCAGCACTACGTTGGTGCGCAGCTGGATCGCGAGCTCGAGCTGGACGCGGATGAGCTCGGCGCGGGGCGGATCGGTCGGGGCGATCGCGTCGGCGTACGCGACACGCGGCTCGTCGGCCTCCGGTCGCTGGAGCACCTCCGCGTGCAACTGGTCTAGCTCCGACATCGCGGACGAGCGTACCATGCGTGAACCAATGATCGACCTCGTCGAGCTTCAACGAATCAAGCGCGCTGCCGAGGCGATGCTGACCCCGATCGCGAACGGCACGCCCGAGGACATCATGCGGAACCTGCGTCCGCGCGACGAGGACTACGCACGCGTGTTCATGGGCGAGGCGGCGGAGACGGCACGTGCGGGATACGTCTCGCTGTGGAACGCGCCACCGCGCGGCCTCGCCAAGGCGGGACAGACCCAGGTGATCGCGTTCGCGTGCGATGCCGAGTCGCTCCGCAGCGACAACGAATTCAGCCGTAACTTCCCGGGCGGCTACCAGCGCATCGCCGGGTTCCTCAAGCCCGAGCTCGTCTGGATCGCATTCAAGACCGTGATCCCCGGCCAGACCACCGGCATGGCCTACGATGGTCTCGTTTATCTCGACGATCACTGGGCGTGGTTCCCGAAGCCCTGGCGCATCTTGAGCAGCGGTGAAGAGAACTGATCCCAAGGCCGCTGTCGCCGAGCCCTACCGCGACCGGCTGCTGCCCAAGCTCGAGGCGCTCGTCGCGATCGGTACGCTCGCCGAGGAGCAGTCGTGGATCAACAGTGGGTGGCCACGCGTGTCACCGGCGCCGAACTTCTCCGACGAGGATGGCGACGCCATCGTCGTGATGCGTGATGACATCCGGCACCTGGCCGAGGCGCAGTATGTTCCGATTCGCTGCACCAAGCTCGACTTCGATCCGGTGCGCGTCGCGATCCAGATGCTCGGTCTCGCGAGTCCCGAGCGCGAAGCCCTCGATGCGCCGAACCCGAAGTTCTACGTGCGTCACCTCGAGCAGCTCGCGCGTGCGAGCCAGGTCCTGGTGGTGGTCACGCACGACATCCGCCTCCCACAGCTCGATGGCGCGACCCAGTTCATCACCGGCCGTGTCGACGGTGCCGGCGTGCTGTTCGACATCGCATCCCGCGAGCTACTCGGCGCGTTCGAGATTCACGTCGAGAACCGCTCGCAGCTCAAGGGCACCGATCGCACCATCGACGACAAGCTGCGCAACGACCTCACCGCGCAGTTCTCGCTCGATGTCGTGCGCCTGATCGGAGACCACTTCCCCGCGGGCCGGCCGCCCGCGACGCTCGGCTTCGTCTGACGTGAGCTCGGATCATCTCCGCGAGCTGTTCCGTCGCTGTCACGCGGTGATCCGCAAG
>JBBQFU010000371.1:0-7287 GCA_038322185.1 Haliangiales bacterium | reverse complement strand
AGACGCTGCTGGCCCAGACCCTCGCCAGGAAGCTCGACGTCCCGTTCGCGATCGCCGATGCCACGACCCTGACCGAGGCTGGCTACGTCGGCGAGGACGTCGAGAGCGTCGTGAAGGCGCTGTTCCGCGCGGCCGGCGGCGACATCGAGAAGACCGCGCGCGGCATCATCTGCATCGACGAGATCGACAAGATCGCGCGCAAGGGCGGCTCGCCCTCCCCCACGCGTGACGTCTCGGGCGAGGGCGTGCAGCAGGCGCTGCTCAAGATCCTCGAAGGCAAGACGGCGACGATCACACCTGACGGCGCGCGCAACCGCCCGCAGCAGGAGCTGATCCAGATCGACACCACGGACATCCTGTTCATCTGCTGCGGTGCCTTCAACGGCCTCGAGGACATCGTCCGCCGCCGCACCGGTCAGCGTGGCCTGGGCTTTGGTGCCTCGGTCTCCACCGCCGAGGATGACAAGGACGAGCTGCGTCGGTTGGCGCGCACCGAGGATCTGATCAAGTTCGGCATGATCCCGGAGTTCATGGGCCGCCTGCCCGTGATCGTCTCGTGCGATGCGCTCGATGTCGATGCGCTCACCGAGGTCCTGTGGAAGCCGCGCAACGCGCTCGCCAAGCAGTATCACCGCCTGTTCGAGCTCGAGGGTGTGAAGCTGAACTTCCGCCCCGACGCGCTCAAGGCGATCGCCGAGGAAGCGTCGCGCCGAAACTCCGGTGCACGTGGCCTGCGCGCGATCCTCGAGGAAGTGATGCTCGACGTGATGTATGAGATTCCGTCGCTGACCGGCGTCAAGGAATGCGTCGTCACGCGCGAGGTTGTCGAGCACCGGGCGCGTCCCGAGCTCGTCCTCGAGTCCAAAGCCGCGAGCTAACATGAGCGCCGACTGGACCGTCATCGAGCGGGTGACCAAGCGCGCACGTTCAAAGGCCTGGTTCCACGCGGGGTTCAGCGCCATCGTTGCGGCGATGCTGATGCTGACCTCGGGTGGCACGCTGACGATGATCCTCGTCGGTATGAACGTGCTCTCGGTGTTCTTCCTCGCGCGGCGTGCCCTGCGGCTTCGCGCGTCCGGTCCTGTGATGACCGCGCTGCGCGACCGCCCCCAGGACATCGCGTCGATCCACGAATGGCCGTCCGCAAGCCACTGGTCGGCGGCCGCAAAGAAGCAGCCCGCGAAGCGGCCCCCGCCTGCCCTGGAGATTCGCACGCACGCGGGTGCCCTGGCCTCTGTGTTTCTCGATGCGAAGCAGCCCGGCGAGTCCGCCGCGCTGGTCGCCGCATTACGCACGCGGTCGCCCGACGCAGTCGTGGTGTACCCGGCCATCCACGTCGCCTGAGCCGGAGTATGCTCGGCTCGCATGGCCGAGCTACGCAACGTCATCGTGTTCGCGCTCGGCGCGGCACGGTACGCCGTCGAGCTGCGCTGGGTTCGTGAAGTCGTCACGCTCGGGTTCGTGACCGCCGTGCCGACGGCGCCACCCGCGCTGGGCGGCGTGTGCAATCTGCACGGCACGATCCTGCCGGTGCTCGATGTGTCCGCGTTGCTCGATCTGCCGCCCGGTCCCGCCGCGCGTCAGGGCGACGGCGCGCTCGTGATCGAGGCCGAGGGTATGATCTGCGGCCTGCGCGTCGATCAGGTCGATCACGTCGCGTCGCTGTACGAGACCGGCGGCGCCGTCGTCGACGCGACCGGCCGGCCACTCACACTGCTCGATCCTCAGCGCCTGCTTCGACGTGCGCTCGAGCTGGTGACGTCGTCGGTCGCCGAGGTCGAGGGCGCGTAGCGCATGTCGAGCGAGACCGATCTCGATTTCGATCCCGAAGAGCTCGCGATGCTGCGCGCGCTGTTCCGGACCGAAGCGCACGATGCGCTCGAGGCCGTGACCGCGCGCATCCTCGCGGGCGGGTCGGCGCGGCCCAACGGCGAGACGATCACCGAGATGATGCGAGTCACGCACACGCTCAAGGGCGCGGCGGGTACCGTCGGTCTTGATGTGATGGTCGACCTGTCCCATCGGCTCGAGAGTGCCTTTGCCGCACTTGCCCGCGAGCCCTCCCCGTGGACACCCGCGTCCGCCGACCTCATCGTCGAGGTCACCGACGGGCTGCGCGGCTATCTCGATGCGCTCGCCGTCGACGAGGGCCAGGCTCGGACGATGGCAACCTCGCTGCGCGAGCAGATCGAGCGCATCGCGCCAGTGCCGCAGCGCGACTCGATGCTCGAGATGCAACCGCCGCGCGACTCGCGGACCGACATGCGAGTTCGCGACGCGCTCGGCGTGCGCGAGGTGTTCGAGAATCCGCGGGACTCGCAGGCTGACATGCTGAGCCCGGGCGACTCGCTGTCGATGCCGACGATCACGGATCTGGCCGCGGCCGATGACCCGGCCGAGCCGATGCTGGTCGCCACGCCCGAACCAACCGCCGTCGACGCGATGGGCGTGTCGGAGCCCAAGTCGTGGCTGCGCGTCGAGCCCGAGCGCATCGATGCGCTGATGTCGAGTGCCGGCGAGTTGCTGTTCGACCGCACGCGCATCGAGCGCCGCGTCCAGCTGCTGCGCACGCTCGCGCGAGACCTCGCGCGCACCCGCCAGAACCTGCGCGATGCGATCGCGGCGGATTCACATGGGCGCAACGTGTCGCTCACGTCACCGCTCAGCGCGGCTGAGAGCGAGCTCGCCAGCCAGGCCGCCTTGCTCTCCCAGACCACGGCGGCCCTGCTCGACGAGATCGAGGCGCTGCGTCGCACGATCGGCGATCTGCAGCGCGGCCTCGTGCGTATCCGCATGGAGAGCGCAAAGAATCTGATGACCCACGCGGCCCGCACGCTGCGCGCACTGCGGCGCGCGACGGGTGTCCACGTCGAGCTGCGCACCGTCGGCGAGGACACCGAGTTCGACAAGGCCGTGGCCGAGCAGCTGATCGATCCGATCACGCAGCTGCTGCGCAATGCGGTCGCTCACGCGATCGAATCGCCCGAGGAGCGCGCCAGCCGGGGCAAGCCCGCCGGCGCGACGATCACGATCCGCGCCCGCCAGGACGGCAACCTCCTCGTGCTCGATGTCTCCGACGACGGTCGCGGTGTCGACACCACCGCGCTGCGCGACAAGCTCGTCGCGACCAATCGCTGGTCGCAGGCCCGCGCGCAGCTCGCCACCGATAACGACGTGCTCGACGCGCTCGGCACCGGTGTCTCTGTGCGCGGTGACGCCGACGAGCTCGCCGGCCGCGGCATCGGCCTCGACCTCGTGCGCCAGACCATCGCGCGCCTCGGTGGCGAGGTGAAGGTCTCGTCGACGGCGGGCCGCGGCACCACGTTCAGCCTGCGGCTCCCGCTATCGACCTCGCTCGCGCAGGCGATGCTGTTCAAGGTCGGCGGCCAGGTCTACGCGATTCCCGCCGTCCACGTGATCGAGACCAGCGTCGTCGACGGCGGCATGACCACAGCGACCGTCCGTGGCGAACAGGTCCCGGTACTGCGCCTCGAGCACATCCTCGCGCAGTCGCAAGGCAACGAGCGCCGGCCCGGTGTGGTCGTGTCATTCGCTGGCAAGACCCTCGTGTGCACGGTCGACAAGGTCGTGGGCCCGCGCGAGATCATCATCAAACCCCTCGGCCCGCTGCTCGCGCCGCTCACGCTCTACGCAGCCGCGACGATCAGTGGCTCCGGCAAGGTGCAGCTGATCCTGGATCCCGCGCACCTCGTGCGTCGCGTCTATCCCGATCACACCGACGCCGTCGATGACAACTCGACGCCGCAGATGCTCGCCGGTCGCGCGCTCGTGGTCGACGATTCACGCGCGATCCGCGAGGCGATGACCTCGATGCTCGGCCGTGAGGGCTGGATCGTCGATGTCGCCGAGGACGGCGCACGCGCGCTGCAGATGACGAAGCAGCTGCGCTACGACCTGGTCGTGACCGACCTCGAGATGCCCGAGCTCGGCGGCTTCGAGCTGATCTCGCGCCTGCGCACCGACGAGCGGTTCAAGACCACGCCGATCGTGATCATCTCGTCGCGCGTCAATCCCGAGCATCGACGCCGCGCGCGTGACCTCGGGGTGCGCGCCCTGGTCGCCAAACCGATCACGCGCCGCAAGCTGCTCGAAGCGCTCGCCGCCCGCTGATGCTGGTACAGACCCAGCGCGTACTCGCGTTGGCGGTGCGCTAACGAGCTAGCAGTACGTGTTCCCAGCGTGGAACGCAGAGCCTCAGAGAAGGCAGAGCTCGCAGAGAATTTGGGTTGCGGGAACTTTTCCGGTTGCGGGCTCCGCAGTCTCTAGCGTCTCTGCGTTCCATCCGATCTGAGGGAACGATTCACCGCCGCCGCAGCGCCGACCCTGCAGGACTAGCGCTTGCCGCGCTTCTTTGCGCCGCCGCCGCCGCCCTGGCGCTTGCCGCCACCACCGCCGCCAGCGGACATGCCGCGGTGCGAGACGCCAAGGCTCATCTTGCCGCCCGTGGTCCGCGAGCCGCGCTCGCTCGAGCTGCGCCGCGGGGCGCCACGCTCGGTATGCTGAACCACAGCGCGCTCGGTCTCGCGGCCGGTCTTCTTGCGCTGCTGATGTGTCGACTTGCCCGCAGGCTGCAGCTTGGGCGCCTGCCTCGGCTTGCCGGCCTCGACCGCGATCAGGGTGAAGTCAATGCGCCGGCGGATCACGCTGACGTTATTGATCTCGACCATCACCTTGTCGCCGAGCTCGAGCGAGCGCCCGGTCCGCGTACCGGACAGTCGCATGTGCACCTCGTCGTACGAGAACGGTTCGCCGAGCGAGTCGAGCTTGATGAGGCCCTCGACGAACGGCTCGTCGATCTCGACGAACGCGCCAAAGCTCGTCACGGCCGAGACGACCCCGGAGAACTGCTCGCCAACCTGATCGCGCATCAGGTAACAGCGGTACATCGACACGGCCTCACGCTCGGCCTCCATCGCGCGCCGTTCGTTCTGGCTCGACTCGCGTGCGAGTTGCGTGAGCTGCTCGACGTCCGGAGGCGCCTTCGCGTAACCACCCCCCGAGGCCTGACCCTCGCGGTGCAGGTGGTGCTTGAGCAGCCGGTGCACGAGCAGATCGGGATAGCGGCGGATCGGCGACGTGAAGTGCAGGTAGTCACTCGACGCGAGGCCGAAGTGACCGATCGGCACCGTGTCCCATACGGCCTGGGTCAGCGTGCGGAGCAGCAGGAACGAGAACGCCTGCGCGCCGGGCTTCTGGTTGATCTGGTCGAGCACGGACTTCATGCCCAGCGGCGTGACCGCCTCCTCGACGTCGACCAGGATGCCGAACGCGCCGAGCAGCTCGGCGAGCTTGGCGACGCGATCCGGATCGGGCGGTGCGTGCACACGCCACACCGTCGGTGCGTTGCGCTTGCGGAAGAACATACCGACCGCCTCGTTGGCGGCGATCATGAACGACTCGACGAGCTGGTAGGCGTCCTTGACCGCGGGGTCACCCTTCGCCTTCACGACGTCGCGCACGAGCAACGGATCGTCGGCATCGAGCACGACCTTCGGCTCGGCGATCTCGAGATCGAGTGCACCGCGCGCCTGACGGCGTGCGCGCAGGGTCTTGGCCAGCGTGTTGAGGCGCGTGAGCTCACCCAACCAGGGGCGGTATTGCTCGCGCGAGCCGCGCATGTCGCCGGCGAGAGCTGCCGCAACGCCCGGATAGTCCAGGCGCGCCTTGCTCTTGATCGCAGCAGCCGCGTAGCCGACATCGACGATGTCACCATTGTCGAGGTAGTCGAGCCGCACGACCATCGCGCAGCGATCGACGAGCGGGTTGAGCGAGCAGATGCCCGACGACAGCTCGTGCGGCAGCATCGAGATCACGCGATCGGGCAGGTAGACCGACACGCCGCGGATCGCGGACTCGCGGTCGAGCGGATCGCCCCACCTCACGTAGTGCGCGACGTCGGCGACGGCGACCCACACGCGCGGGCCACCATGCGGACCGTCCTCGATGCAGAGCGCATCGTCGAAGTCGCGCGCGGTCTCGGGATCGATCGTGCAGAACCGGCGATCGCGCAGGTCGATACGATCGGCGAGGTCGGCGGACGTCAGCTCCTGCGGCGTACGCTTCGCCTGCGCGAGCACGTCCTCGGGGAACTCGATCGGGATCACGGCGACGCCGAGGATCTTCTCGATCTCGGTGCGCGGATCCTCGGGGTCACCGAGGACCTTGAGCACCTTGCCACCGAGCTGCTTGTTCAACGGATCGGGGTAGCGCGTGATCTCGATGACCACGGCGTCGCCGTCCTTGCCGTCGCGATTGGAGATGTCGTCGATGGGCACGCGGCCGAAGTCGGCGGCGATGCGCGGGTCATCGGGCTCGAGGTAGGTCGCGCGACCGACGCGGCGCAGGATGCCAGTGAGCCGAGCGCGACCGCGCTTGAGCACCTCGATCACGCGGCCTTCCGTGCCGCGAACACCGGGCCACGTGTCGACGGCGACCTCGTCACCATCGAGCGAATTGCCGCGATACTTCGCGGGAACGAAGATCGTGCCGTCGACGGTGGAGACGAAGCCGTAGCCCGCCGGGTGCACGGTGATACGACCGATCGTCTTCTCGTCGCGAACCGGCGCGCTCTCGCGCTGCGTGCGGGTCTGCGGCTTTGCCGGTGCGCTCGGGGCGCTCGGCGTTGCAGCCGCTGGCGCCTCGGCTGGCCTGGAAGCCTTGGGCCGCGTCTCGCCGGTATCGGGATCGTATTCCTCGGTCGGCTCGGGCAGCGAGACCGGACGCGGGGCCTTGCCCCACGGCAGCTTGGTGCCGCGGCCTTCGGGCTTGTTGCGTGCTGCTTGCTTGGGAGCACGGGATTTGTCGGGACGCTTTGATTTCATGGGAAGAGCCGGCGGGGGAACGGGCGGAACAGGCTTGGCGAGTGGGTCGGACTTGCGACCGCTGGGGGCGAGCGCGTAGGCACCGCCTGGAAGCACGTGAATCACGCCCTCCTCGACGAGCTCGCGCAGTTGCGAGCGCAGCTCGCTGTAGTCGTGTTTGCGCGCGCCGAGATCATCGGCGAGTGCGGTCAGTTTGATGCCTGGGGTGACCAGGCGGGACAGGCATTCGAGAATGGCCTGCCTTTCGATCGTGGACATTGAGTCTTTCTTGGTTTCCGTTACTTGAATGCGTGAAGGTGCCCATCGTCGCCGGCCACGTAGAGTGTGCCGTCTGGGGCGATCGCGGGCATGGTGTCGATGTCGCCTGCCAGCTCGAGGAGCCAGCGCAGCGTGCCATCAGGAGCGACTGCGTAGAGATGTTCGTCCTGGGCGCCGAACAGGATCA
>JBBQFU010000370.1:0-7383 GCA_038322185.1 Haliangiales bacterium | reverse complement strand
TCGGTGACCGATGCACAGGCGATCGCAACAGCGCGTGACCTCGGCGCGAAGGAAGGCATCTTCTGCGGCATCTCCGCCGGTGGAACGTTCGCCGCGGCGCTCGAGGTCGCGGGCCGCGCCGAGGCCGGCAGCGTGATCTGCGCGATGCTGCCCGACACCGGTGAGCGCTACCTGTCGACGGTGCTGTTCGAGGGCGTCAACACCGGCACCGATACGGTCTGATTCGCTACGCGTAGTCGTAGATCGGTAGGTAGCCGCGGGCGTGCAGCAGCCCGGGCACGACCTTGTGCTTCTCGCGATGATGGCGCAGGCCGGCGAGTAGCGCGGGTACATCCGCGTAGCTCCCGGTCATGAACACCGCATCGAGGTCTCCGTGCACCCAGCTCTCGCCGAGCACGGCGAAGCGCAGGCGTTGGTTCGGCTGCGACGGAGCGAACTGGCGAGCGAGCCAGTGGATCGCGGGCTCGCCGAGCGCACCGATCAGCGCAGCGGCCGTGTCGGCTGGAAGCTCGTGCGGCGCGGTCGCCGACCAAGGATGTACGCGCAGCGAGCCGCCGGGCAGAACTTCGTAGGCGTCGTCGAGCACGAACCACGCACCCGGGACGATGCGGCCGCGGATCGCCTCGCGCCAGCCGAGGAGGGCAGGGCGTTCGGGCTGGAGATCGACCGCCGTCGATGCGAACCACGAATCGATGTTGCGGGTGTCGAACGCGGCGACCTCGACGGGTGCGGACGTCGAAGTGCGCTGGCACTTGCACGCATACGCGCAGGTCTCGGGCATGCGTTCGCCGGCGGCGAGCCAATCGATCGGATCGAGCGACGGATAGCCGAGGTTCGCGGTGTCGAGCTTCACGCCGGGGAGCACGAGGACCGCGCTCGTGCACTGCGTACAGGTCATCAGCACGCGTTTACGGGCCGCTGATTGCGAGATCGATCTGGTAGTTGTTCAGCGTGAGGGTGCCGCTGACGCCCGCCGCGACCTGCGCGTAGTACTTGCCGGCCGGGAGGTTCTGCGCGAACGCGCGGATCTTCGTCGGCTCGCCGTCGACCGGTTTCGCCGTGGCGATCGGGATGCCACCCGCGTTGAGGATGGCGCCGACGAGCTCGGCACCGTTGGCCTGGAACTCGGCGACCAGCTCGATGTTCTCGTTCTGGGTCGCGATCGTGATCGCGAACAGATCCTTGTCGTTGGCGGGGCAGATCGCGAGCCCCTCCTGCGCGAACGTCTTCACGCCGTCGAGGGGTGTGGCGGTCGCGACGTCGAGCATGTTGTTCGGCTCGAGCTGGCTATCGTCGGCGCAGTCGAAGTCGTTCGACAGCGATCCGCCGCCACCGACGCACACGCGCTCGCCGGTCGTGATGTCGTCCTGGCACGCGTAGCCGTCAGGGCAGGGCGGGTCGGTCTCGCCGCACAGATACGGCGTGGGGCCGAGGTTGTCGTCGTAGGCGCTGCACGCCGCGAGTGCGAGGGCGAGGAAGGCAAGCGCGCGCATGTCTAGAACTCCGCCGTCGCGGATGCTCCCGCGAAGTGCTCGCCGATGACCGGCGTGACGAGCCATGCCGTCTCGGCGGGCGCGTAGTTCTCCTTCGCTGCCTTCCGAGGTTTGCGACGCAGGTCGCGGATCCACAGATACGTCGCAACGCCCGCGGTCGCGATGCCCGCGACGAGCGTGACCTTGTAGAGCGTGTCGTAGCGCTGGCCGAGCGTCTGCACGCGCTCGCCAAACGATTCGTCCCACTCGCGACACGGCGGCGAGCCGCACTCCGATGAGTCGGACACCAGCTTGTCGTGCTGATCGCCCGCGAGCTTGTAGGACACGATCGATGTGGTGAACAGTCCGAGCGCGATGCCGGTCGTCGCCCACTTCGCCACCGTGAATGCAGTCGATGCGGGTGCGTCGCCCTCCATCGGCCGGGTCGGGTCCTCGACCACGACGGGCGCGATCACCTCGCCGCCCTCGTCGACATAATCCTCGTAGTACTGCTTCTTTGACGTCGCCTCGATGTACACGAGGTGCGGGCTCGTCGACTTGCCCGAGCGGATGACGACCTTGTCGGCGCCGTCGCGAACCTCGACGTAGTACTGCACGTTCTTGCCCGTGGCCTTCACGCCCGGGATGCGCGCGACCAGCTCGTAGTTGCGCCACGTCATCGGCTTGGCGACGAAGCTCTCCTCGCCGGGCGCGCGGTAGAACAGCTTCACCACCCAGCCCGAGTCCGCTGGGACCGTGGCGGTGATGTCGATTGGCCAGCCCGGCGGCGCAGCGTCGACGGGTGCGTGCTTGAAGTCCTTCGCCGAGTACTTGCTCGTCGGGCCGGGTGTGCCGGTCGTCGAGTCGTTCTCCGTGGTCTCGCCCTCGGGCGTCACTGCCACGACGTTCTCTGCTTCGAGTGCCGTGACGCGCTTCTGCACGCCTTCGCGCATCGGTGCGGTGGCCGGGGCCGCCGCGAGGAACTTGCGGTAATAGAACAGCACCAGCTCCTTCTGGCCGAGCTGGTCGTACGTGTGGCCGATGTTGTAGAGCAGGAACGCGTTGCGCGAGAGCCTGTAGCTCTCCTTCAGCTTGATCACGGCCTCGTCGAGCTTGCCGGCTTTGAACAGCGCGTTGCCTTCTTCGAACGCTTTCTTCGCGTCGTCGAGCTGCTCCTTGGTCGGCGCTGCCGCCGGATCATCCGCGAAGGCGGGCGTTGCAACACAGACAGCGGCGAGCAGAGCGATCGTGGATAGGCGCATGATTCAGAACGGGTTGTAGAGCTCGCCCGAGCCAGAGCCTTGCTGGGGCGTGGCCTTCGGCGGTGTCGTCGCGGGCGGTGGGGTCGTCTCGGACGTCGTCGTTGCAGGCGTTGTCGTCGCGGTCTGCTTGGGAAGCTTGGGCTGCTTGGGCTGCTTCGGCGTCGGCAGCTGTGTGACCTGCGCGGGCGTCTCCGGCGTGGTCGGTGTCGTCGTCGTCGGTGCGGGCGGTGTCGGTGGCTCTGCGATCGGCGTGGCGGTCGCGGCCGTGTTCGGCGAGCCGGGCTGCGCGGCGACCGGCGGCGTCGGTGCCGCGGTCTGCGTGGGAGGTGCGTCGGGCTTCGTCGCGAGATTGATCGCGAACATCGCGCCGCACCCGAGGAGGAATGCGCCGATCACCGGGGCCCACTTGAGCCGGGTCTCGACGATGCGCTCGGGCTCGACGGCTGCGGCCTTCGCTTTTGGCAGCGCGACCGATGTCTTGGTGTTCGCCTCGTCGGACTCGGCGTCGGCGAGCTTCTTCTTGAGCTCGGCGATCTCGGCCTGGAGCTGCTGCTCGCGTGCGGCCGCGTCGAAGCCGGAGACGTCGAGGATCTTTTCGTTCGCACGCGCGATGAAGTCGTCGAGTGCGGTCTCGACCGTGCGCTGCGACTTGCTAAGACTGCGCGCCCTGCGCACCTTGCGCTCGGCCGCGAGCTCGGTGCCGTCGTCCGTCTCGTCGTCGTCTTTAGGATCGACTGCCATCCGCCCCGAGAATCAATTGTAGCTCAGTTGAACTGACAAGTTGCCAAAACGCCGGTCGCGCCGGTTCCACCGGTGTTGATCAGCGAGTAGCCGCCCGCACCACCCGAGCCGCCCGAGCCACTCGAGATCGTGTTGTTCGCCGCGGCCATGCAGTAGTTCGGCGTGCCGACGCCGCTGGTGAAGATGCCGAAGCTGCCGCCACCGCAGCCGCCGCCGCCGCCGGCACCATGGCCGCCGTCGCCACCGTTGCCGCCGCGACCAGCTGCACCTGCACAGAACACGGCGCTCGTGCCGCCGGCCGCGCCGAAGCCGCCCGGTCCGCCCGCGCCGCCGGGACCACCGCCGCCGCCGATGCCACCTTCGCCGCGCGTCAACGAGTTGCCGGTGACAACCGGTGCGCTCGCGCCGCCGGTGATGAAGATCGCGAATGCACCGCCGCCGGCCGTCGCGCCAGTTCCGCCGGTGCCGCCGCAGCCGCCCGAGCCACCGCCACCGCCGTGACCGCCGAGGCGGTCGCGACCGTCCGAGCAGGCCGAGTAGCCCGAGAACTCGCCGTTGGCAGCGCACTTCGCCCCTCCTCCGCCGCCGCCACCACCACCTCCGCCGCCGTTACCGCCGGGGACGCCAGCGCCGCCCGTCGAGCCGACCCAGTGACCACCGGCGACCGAGCCCGTTGCCATCGAGCAACCGGGACCCGCAGTGCCATGGGATGCATCCGTGCCGAGCACGCCGTCGCGACCGTAGTCGGGATTGGACGGAACTGCGCATAGCTCGTTGCCCATCAGCCGCACGAGCGCACCGTCGTCACCGGCATCTGCGCCCGTACCACCCGCACCGCCGAACGTCGGGTCGCCGAGCTGGCCAGTGACGCCGTCGACGCCACTGTTCTCTGCATCGTAGACCGGGCGCGGGTTGCAGCGATTGCCACCGCCATTGCCACCACTCACGATGTCGGCCCCGCACGACCGCACGCCACCGTTGGTGAACGCGCGGTTGTTCGCGGCTGCTTCGCACGGCGCGGTTCCGGTCGTGATCTTCGCGTCGTACGCGGTTGGATTCGAAGGGCGACCAGTGCCGTCGACGCCGCCGGGGCCGGCGCTGCCGGACGAGCCGGAGCTGCCCGCGCCGCCGCGGCCGCCGTACACGACGTTGTTCGCGATCGTGAGTGCGTTCGAAGAGCCCGAGACATAGATCGCGTACGAGTTGCCGCTCTGCTTCGCGTTGACGCTGCCGATGACGACGAAGCCCTCGAACAGCGTGGTCGCCGTGATGCCGGTCGCGTTGACCGTGTAGTCATGATTTGTGGATGAGAGCGTTCCGACGCCCGTGATCAGCGTGCCGGTTCCGGACACGTTGCGGATCCAGTTATCGGGAGCATGGCCACCGAGGAGGCTCTTGCCGTTCGCGAGCGTGATCGCCTCGGCGTAGATACCGTTGGCGACGCGAACTCTGGTGCGACCGGTCGTGCCGGCGCGCCCCAGGCCAAAACCGATCGTCTTGCACGGATAGTTGCCAGCGCCCGACCCGACAGGACCGAGCCCGCAGGTGGCGTTGTCGATCGCCGCCCCATCGTTGGTCGACACATAGATTGCCTGGGCATCGAGGACGAGCTCGCATCCGTTGGACGGAGCGCCGTCGAGATTGAACGCGCCTGGGTCGCACACCATCGAGCACGATGCGGACGTCGTTCCGGCGGTGCACAAGCCGTCCGCGTTCGGCAGGTTGTAGATCGCGGTGCAGTCGGTCGCGCAGCTACCGCAGCTGGTGTTCCGGTCGTAGATCCCTGACGCGTTCTTGAACGTCTCGTCGATCGGACCGTTGCAGTCGTCGTCGATACCGTTGCAGACCTCGGCGGTCATCGTGCCGGCCGTGACCGAGCATTGCGTCGAACCGTTCGACGCGCAGACGATGTTGCCCTGACGCGCGCACGCGCCCTGGCCGACGTTACACGTGTTGCCGAGGTCCGGAATTCCGTCGTCGGGCGTGCCATCGCAGTCGTCATCGAGTCCGTTGCAGATTTCGGTCATCGGGCTGCCAGCCACGACCGAGCACTCGACGCCGGTGCCTGCGGTGTTGCAGCGAATCACGCCAAAGCGCGCGCAGCCGCCAATACCCGCGTTGCAGTTGTCCTCTAGCGTCGGCCAGGTCTCGTCCCGCATGCCGTCGCAGTCGTCGTCGGCGAAGTTGCACGTCTCGGTCGTCGGCGTCTGACCCTGACAGATCACGCTCGAGCCGGTGCACAGCTGCACGCCCTGGCATGTACCGGCGCCGTTGGTGATCGGGCATGCCGCGCCGCTCACGCCGTCGTCGATCAGCTGATCGCAGTCGTTATCCATGCCGTCGCAGGTCTCGGTGGCGGCGGTCCCTGCGGTGCAGGTCGACCAACCGCCGTCGTCGGGCAGGCAGGTCTCGAGACCGGTGCACGTACCGGTCGCGTTCGTCGTCTGACACGTGCGGACCTGGCCCTCCTGCGCGGAGGTGCACGAGCAGCTGCCGGTGTCGGGCACGCAGTAGTTGCCGGTGTGCTCCGCCGTTGGATCCGGGTTGCAGGTGTAGCCGTCGGGGCAGGAGCCCTCGAACGGACAGTCGGGCAAACAGTAGCCTGCGCCGTCAAGGAGCACGCAGACGCCGCCGTTGCACTGCACGTCCTCGTCGCACGGCTTACAGAAATCGAACTTCTGCGGCATGCACAGCGAGACGAGCTCGCCGGCGACATCGGTCACGCGACAGTTCCAGCCCTCGGGGCACCCTTGATCGCAGCCATAGGTGCACAGGTCGCTGTTGGCTCCGTCGACGCAGTAGCCGCCGGCCTGACACTCCGCCGACGTCGTGCACTGCTCGCCGAAGCTCGGTCCGCCGAACGCATCGATCTGGACGACGGTGCCGTCGTTGCTGCCGTTACCAGCGTCCGGGTTGTTCTTGCTCGACGCACAGGCAACGAGCGTGACGAGTAGCAGGGTTCTAAGCATCGTGATCATAGCGACACGCAGTCCTGCAGCACGCCCGCAGCGCCTGCTCCGCCAGAGTTTCCGCCCGAGAATCCACCGCCACCGCCGCTGCCCGCTGCGCCGCCGGTGACCGTGTTGGTCGAGCAGTACGTCGGTGCGCCAACGCCGCTCGTGAAGATGCCGTAGCTGGAGCCGCCGCAGCCGCCGCCGCCGCCCGATCCGTGCCCGGCGTCGCCGCCGTCGCCTCCGCGTCCGGCCTTGCCTGCGCACAGAAGATCGCTCTGGCCGCCAGTACCGCCGACACCGCCAAGTCCGCCAGCGCCGCCGATGCCGCCATTACCACCAGTGCCCGCGTTTCCGCGGGTGATCGCATTGGTCGTCAGCGTCGGTGCAACGCCGCCGCTCACGAAGATGCCGAACGACCCGCCGCCAGAGCCACCGCCCGTGCCACCCGTTCCGCCGCAACCACCGGAACCGCCACCGCCGCCGTGTGCGCCCCAGCGATGCTTGCCGCCCGCGCAGCCGCTGCAGAAGCCGCCGCCGCCAGCGCCGCCACCACCCGCACCGCCACCGCTGGTGCCCGACGCGCCGCTCGCGCTGCCGCCGCCAACCCAGTGACCGGACGCAACCGAGCCACCGCCGTTGCTGCATCCAGCCACCGCGCTGCCATGGGTTCCGGCTTGTCCGTTGCTGCCATTGTTGCCGAAGTCTTTGATTGGCGTTCCCTGCGGACCCGAGGAGACGGCACATGCCCCCGTGGACTGGAGCACTCCGTCATCGCCGGCATCGGCACCAGCGCCACCGCCAGCACCCTGTCCATTGGCTCCGTCGATGCCGCTGAGCTCGGTGAAGTTAGAGGCCGGCGGGCAGCGGTTGCTTCCGCCGTTTCCACCATTGACGCTCGTCCCACCGCACGAGCGCACGCCGCCGTTGACGTTTATGCGAGTGCTCGTGTTGCCG
>JBBQFU010000369.1:0-7391 GCA_038322185.1 Haliangiales bacterium | reverse complement strand
CGTCGAGGCCGGCGAATTTGCAGACACCGTCTGCAATTTCTTGAGTGCCGGCTCGGACCGAGATTTTGCAGACGCTGTCTGCAAACTCTCGTCTCGATGCGCGAGGTAGAAGGCGCGCATGTTGAACACGTTACGCTGACCGAATCCGCGGCCAAAGCGGGACGCGAGGTCCACGGCGAGGCGGGCGACCAGCACGTCCCCGTAGTCGGCGCGCGCCTTCCCATGCTGCTCCTCCTCGACGATGCGTCGCCCGACCGCCCAGTAGGTCACCGTCATGACGGCATTCGACGTACGAACGACCGCACTCCGGCCGGCATCGATCAACGCGACGACGTCCGCGAGCATGGCATCGTAGCCCGTCGCGACTCTCACGAGACTGGTCTTCTTGCGGGTCACGACGCCTCCGGCAATTGTGCAAGCGGCACTTGCACGATTGGGCGGCGAGCCAATGCGCGTGTGGATTTCGGCTTCGTCCGCGTCGCCGGCATCTGACTGATCACGACAGCTCCTCCCCCAGACGCACGAACACCTCCCAGCGCAGGGCCCGCGGCTCGAAGCCGTAGGCGCTCACACGGTACTCGCCTGCGCCGACGCGCGCCATGATGTCCGCGAGGGCGATCGGGCCGGACACATCGAAGCCGCCCAGTTCGGAGAGGTTGCGATACTCGACGAAACCCGCATCGGTCTCGGGCCCGTCGGGGATCACGAACTCGCCGAGCATCCGCGCGATACTGATCCGCGTCGACTGCTTCGCCGGCAGCGCTGCAAGCAGCTGCGCGAGCTGCACCGGCGTGACTCGCCGGATCGCATCCTGATCGGTGTGCCGCGCAGGAAGAGCCGGTTCCTAGCGCTGAAGCTCGCCGGCCCACAGGCCCACGAGCCACGTGTGATACAGCTCGCGCACGTCCTGGGGCGGGACGCGCAGCGCGATCACGATCTCCGAGAGCGAGTGGCGCTGCTCCAACCGCTCGAAGACGAGCGCCGCTAGCTCGCCCTTCGACATCTCCGCCGCGCGCACGACAGCTTGCTGCGCGTTGCGAGGCGAGCGCTGCTCCGCTTGCATCTCCTTCGCGAGCCGCTCCACGTCGGATGCTTTGAAGCGACGCACGCCCTTGCCGTCGATCAGCGGGTGCAACCGCGTGCCTTCGAGGCGGCGCACGGTCGAGATGCTGACGTCCAGACGCTTGGCCACGTCATCGCGCGTGAGCGCTGCCAGTTTCAGGTCGTCTTCGCCCTGCTTCGCGGGTACGCGCGGCGGAACACGCAGCTTCGGCACCCGGAATTGATAACCTAACCCTCTGATCTCGAGCCGCCGGAGAAAGCGCGCGGGAATTAGCGACCA
Organism: Haliangiales bacterium; assembly: GCA_038322185.1. Taxonomy (GTDB): domain Bacteria; phylum Myxococcota_A; class Polyangia; order Haliangiales; family Haliangiaceae; genus JABFXX01. The sequence goes on along the minus strand of JBBQFU010000369.1, from coordinate 6,049 downwards.
TGTCAAAGACATGGCGTTTTCCCGCCATTTCATGGGCTGTCACACCTGGCGACATGGCTTGGCAGACGGCGTGATACCAATCTGGCAGGCGCGCGCGTTCTACACCGCTTCTACCCCGCGCATTCCTCAACGATCACGCCTCCGACGACGATTCGTCCCTCGTTCTCGCGTTTGGTGCCGTCGAGAAACCAACGATTTCAGAGGCTTCGATCGTCGCGGGGAACTACTTCTTCGAGTGGTGCGTGTGGATCGGCTTCGCCGTGTACTGCCTCGCGTTCGGGGCGTGGGGTTTGATCGGGCTTGTCGGTCAGGCGATCATTGTCGCGAGCATTTTCGGCGTCACGGGCATTCCACCGACGGAGGCGTAGGCGATTCGCAGCAAGGGCGACGCGTATCGCGACTACCAGAAACGCGTGAGCAGGTTCATTCCGTTGCCGCCGAAACGCTCTTGATCGCACGCCGACCGATCGCGCGCCCGCCGAGGACTACAGCCGCGTCGCGTTTGCGATGCCCCAGAAGGCCGGCGTCCTCCTCAAGTTCAGGCGTAGCATCGCCTGGGGCTTGATCCTTCCCACGCATGTACTCCCTCGCCCCGCCGAGATCCGCGCGCACCCACCGGCGACGGCGGACTGATGATCGCACTCGCAGTTCAGGTCTGCGGCGCCGCGACCGTAGCCGCGCGCGTGACGAACAAGTGCCCGACGAGCCCGAACGTGGTCGCGATCAGCAGCACGAATGCCGCCAGATACAAGCGCTCGCCCGCGGTGCGGCTGATCTCCCAATGGCTGGCCTCGGCACTGAACGCGAGGAACACGAGGATCGCTGCGGCGACGCCGATCAAGCGAATCGCGATCGGGACGCCCCGCGCGAGCGCGTGACCGAGCGCGAAGACTCCATAGCCGAGCCCGACCACCGCAATCGTCGTCTCAATGTTGTACGAGTCGCTGGCGTGCAGCCGGAAGTAGACGAGGCACGCTGGCAGCGCTGCGGCACCGAGCGCCGGTGCAACGCCGCCGTGACCGCTACCCACCAGCGTCAGCCAGCCGAGCGCGAGCACACATCCGCCGGCCATCTGCATGATGGCCGCGATGGCGATCATCGTCGTCCCGCGGGTCGCCGCAGGCACGAGAGCGACGATCAGCATCAGCAGCACGCCGGCGCCGACGAGAGCGGCGCCGGCCGCGCAAAAGAGCAGCTTGCCGCGCGGGACGATGCGTGTCGTCTGCACCTACGACGACGTCCGAACTGGATGTTCGACGACCGCTTCGATGTCCGGTGAGTCGGTTCCGTACGCATCGCGGGGATGCAGCCATGCCACACGACCGTGGCGTGCCTCGAGCGCAGACGCGTACAACTCCGACAGTGGCCGCGCCGTATGCGTGAGCACGCGTGGCCCCGAGGTGGCGAACGTGAACGTCCCCGGACGCTCGTACGTGTCGAGTTCGAAGCGCACGCAGCTCAGCTCGGTCAGGTGGTGACTCGCGGCGAGGGCATCGAAGGCGCCGAGATCGAGCCGTCGTTGATCCGCGAGATCGAGATATCGCAAACCATGCAGCTGAGGTGATACGGCGAGCCGCGCGATGTCGTCGTTGGTCAACCGGTTGAGCTCGGTGTGCTCGTTCTCCGGATACGAGGCTGGGAGCCGCAGTGAGCGAATCCGGGCGAGGTGCGGCGAGGCGAGGAGCGCTGCCCCACAGCTCGGTATCTTGATGATCGGGGCCCTTAGCATACGTCAGGGTCAGGTGACGGATCGGTTCGACGTCGAACAGCTCGTCGGCGATCTCGAGGAAGCGATGTGCCTTGATCGCGACGTGCTCGACAAAACCGCGATACCACTGCAGGTCCGCGATCAGACCTTCGTCGACGAAGATCGCGAGGTCCTCGCTCAGAGCGGCGGCGAGCCCATCGCCGCGGCCGTCAGGATACCGCCACCACCCGGCAGCGACCTCCGGGTGCTCGAAGACGCGGCCCGACAGCGCGTCGTGCACGTTCGCGCGCGGGTCCTCGCGCAGGCGTGCGGCCATCGACAGCTGCTCGTCGATGAACTGCGCAGCGATCGGTGCGCGTGCGTCAGCTTGCGTACGCAGCCAGGCAGCGTAGTCACGTCGCGGTGCATCGTCCTCGATCCGCGTCAGGATCTGAGCGAGTAGCTCGGCGTTGCGAGGCAACGGACCGTGATAGCTGTAGTCGAGCTTATCGCCGCGGATGTGGCTGTGGGCGTACTGGACGTGCACGCGATGCTCGTCGAGCTTCTCGGCGCGTCGCCCGCGGTTACTGACCGCGTCATACGAATCGGCGTCCGCTTCGGTTGGCCATGTCCAGATGCGCGCTCGCTCGTCGGCGATCTGAGCGCCGCGCGCAACGCTATCGCGCAGGTCCTCGTAGCTCATCGGTGCAGGCACGTCGTTCCAGCGCGCGCCGAGGTTCGCGTAGTCTGCGTCGGTCTGAAGGCGGGACTCGACGAGCCCGCACGCACCACACATGTATCCGGATTCGCGCGCGTTGACGCCGGCGGGGGTGACATGCGCCGTGACGCTGGCTTGATCGCCACAGCGGGGACATGTGCGGGGGCCCGACATCACGGTCCGTCTAATTCGAGGAGGCGAAGCACGCGAGCACGTCCTGCGGGGTCATTCTCCCGCATGATACTGACCTCCATCTCCAGTTTGTACCAGCGCTCCGCCTTCGCGTATTCGGCCTCGTTGACGCGCTTGTGCGCCGAGCCGACGCGGTAGTTCTTGAAGTGCTCCTGCTTGAATGCGGAATGCAGGCGCTGCAGGTCGGCTACCGACAGCGTCCCTGGCTCGAACAGCGTCTCGAGCGAGTTGAGGCACCGCGCGACATCGGCCGCGCCGGTCTTGGTGCCTTTGATCTTCCCGAGCTCTGCCGGCCCGCGATCGAGTGCGCCGTCGGGAACCGACCACTGTGTAGCATCGGCATCGAACATCGTGACATCAACGTTCCCCTTCGATAACGAGTCGAGATGACCACACGGACTGTGCCGTCGGCAGCGGCGCCTAGCGTTCGCGTCGGCCGGTGCATTACCGGAAAGCGGTGCACCCGAGATTTCGCTGGTTGTCTCCGCACTGCGGACACAATCGCTGAGTCCGCACAGAATTGTCTCGCCACCTTCACCCAGGAACGGCCCTGCAGTTTCCGAGCGGCTATGGAGCGAACGCCAGTCCTTCGACGGCCGTTGCACCGAGCACGAAGGCCGCGCGGCGGTACAGCGAGGGACGATCCGGCGGCAACGTCATCAACTCCGCCACCTTCTCCTCGGTCGTCTTCCACATGCTGGCGTTGGTCTCCTCGTCGAAACCGTGGGGTACATCGAGGAACGAGACACGTCCAGCCTGCGCCGGTGGTGTCGGACGCACTCCACGCAATGGGTTTTCCTGCCCGCCCGGCCACAGGACGATCGCTACGTACGGACTGCGACGAGGAACCGGCATCGTGAGCAGCGGCGCGAACCCCATGGTGTCGTCGATGAGGCCCTCTGACGTCGTCCATTCGACCGCGACGTGAACCACCTCCGGCGTGTGAGTTCTCTTTCGGAGACGCCAGCGTGGTGAGCTGCTTCTGAGACCCGTGAGAACCTCGACGAGCACTCGCTCGCTCGTCACAAACGGCAAAAGCAGTACCACGACCAAATCGGCAGCGGCGTAGGCATCGAGGGCGTCATCGACCTCGCCAGTCGGAGTTTCGTCGTGGACTTCGAACGCGACACGGCCACCGTACGCCAGGGCAGTTGCGAAGCTGCACCCGCTCCCATCGCGCAACGACCGTCGGAAGTTGTCGCGAACGGCGTCCGCGACAGGCCCGCTGAGTTTCAAGGCTTGCTGACGGAGGGATCCGCCGGCGGAACGGAGATGACGACGCGAGGTGTGCCGTCGGCACGAGCCACGATCGCGCTGCCCGTCGCGACTGCGTGAGCGACCACGCTCTTCACGTCCGCACGGTACTCCGCCTCGGTAAACACCCGGGACGGCGCTGAGCCGTTCTGGTTGTCGTCGGCCATACCTCTATCCATACACCCGGGATCTCAGCATGTCGACTCTTGGTCAGTTGGCGGGATCTGAGCCTCGAACGGACCAACTCGTCGAGACCGAGGATTCTCCAGACACTGTCTGGAATTTCTTGCGGCTAGCGCGGAAGGCGGCAGCTCCTCGGTCACGGGCTGGAACGTCTCCAACGCAACCCCAGATGAACCCACCGTGCTCGCGGGCTCCCTGGATGAATCGAGCGATTCCGACACGAGGTGAAGAACGCGCTCGCGGGCTCCCGCCTGCAATTGTGCAAGCGGCGTTTGCGTAATTGGACGCTTTGCGCGAAGCCGAGCACCGCTGAGGATTTTGCAGCGCCGTTTGCAGAATGTTCGACTGTTCCGATCACGACGGCTCCTCTCCCAGGCGCGCGAACACCTCCCACCTTAGGCCCCGCGGCTCGAAGCCGTAGGCGCTCACGCGATACTCGCCTGCCCCGACGCGCGCCAACAGGTCGGCGAGCGCGATCGGCCCCGATACGCCGAAGCCGCCCAGCTCGGAAAGGTTGCGATACTCGACGAACCCCGCCTCGTTCGCGGGTCCCTCGGGGATCACGAACTCGCCGACCACGCGCGCTACGCTAATCCGTGTCGCTTGCTTCGCCGGCAGCGCCGCGAGTAGTTGCGCGAGCTGCACCGGCGGGACCCGCCTGATCGCATCCTGATCGGTGTGGCGCGCGGGAAGCGCGGGCTCCTTGCGCTGCAGCTCGCCCGCCCATAGGCTCACGAGCCACGTGTGATACAGCTCGCGCACATCGTCGGGCGGAACGCGCAGCGCGATCACGATCTCCGAGAGCGAGTGGCGCTGCTCCAACCTCTCGAACACGAGCGCCGCGAGCTCGCCCTTCGGCATCTCCGCCGCGCGCACCACGGCCTGCTGCGCGTTGCGAAGCGAGCGCTGCTCCGCTTCCAGCTCCTTCGCGAGTCGCTCGACGTCGGATGCCTTGAAGCGACGCACACTCTTGTCGTCGATCGACGGATGCAGTCGCGTGCCTTCGAGGCGACGCACGGTCGAGATGCTAACACTGAGGCGCTTCGCCACGTCATCGCGCGTGAGCGCTGCCATTCGCAGCTCGTCATCGCCCTACTTCTTCGACGAACGCGGCGACACGTCGGGCTTCGGCATCCGACATTGATAACGCGACCCTCTGATGTCGAGCCGCCGCGAAATGCGCGCCGGAACCGCGACCATGTCAAAGGCAGCCCTCGCCCACCAAGTTGGGTCGGGCCAACGATCACGATCCCTCGGTTTCGGTGATGCGATGCCGGGCACCGCGCAGACGGGCGTTCACCGTTGCCAGGCACTCGCGCAGCCACTGTGTTGATCGCGTCACGGCGCTACGGCGCGTAGTAACGCGACATCGTCTTCGGTCAGGATGCGTGGTGTCTGCAGGGACATCCCCAACGCACCCGGCTTCGCGGCAATGCCCTGTCCGGTGGAGAACTTCAGCTTCTTGATCGCCGATGTGATGTTCGCGATCGGCGTCGTGTTCGCGTCGGCGATCCACGCATCGCCCTTGAACCTCGGCGCATCGAGGATGGCGACGAGCCAGAGCCGCTCGTCCGGTGGACGGACGGTCACGAGGAACAAGCTGCCGCCCTCCGCGAGAACGTCGAATATTTTGTGCTTCGACGTGTAGCGGTCTGTCGCGACGACGTCGCCGACCTTCACGCCCTTCGGTGCAAGCTTCTCGAAGATAGCCTTGCTTAGTGACCGCCGCTAAATAATAGGATTGACATAAACCTCCGGGAGGATCTTCATCCGCCCCATGAAGGAGCCCGCCGCCCGGAAGCCCGCTGCCAGGAAGCCCGCCGGCAAGAAGCCCGCTGCCAGGAAGCCCGCCGGCAAGAAGCCCGGCAAGAAGCTCGGCAAGAAGCCCGCCGGCAAGAAGCCCGGCAAAGAACCTGTCGGCAAGAAGCCCGGCAAAGAACCCGATGGCAAGAAGCGTACACGTACGACCCCAAAGCCCGCGGCCAAGAAGCGCGCTGGCGAGGTCATGAAGAAAC
>JBBQFU010000368.1:0-7415 GCA_038322185.1 Haliangiales bacterium | reverse complement strand
CACCCGGCAGGCGGCGCACGGTGGTGGACGCTCGTCCCGCCGACGCGGCTCGATGACCAACGGGAGCGAAGATGAAACGAGCTTGCGGTCGGAGCCGCCGAGAGATACATCCGCCATCGGAGTCCTCTCCGGCGCTCGGATGAATCCGCCAAGATGATGTCGAGCGCTGGAGAGTCTCGTCTTACTCCGGAACCGCGAGCGACATCGATCTCGAGCGGGTCTACGTCAACAAGCGTGAGCCCCTACATGGACGCAGCGGGCGGCGACTTCCATCTGATGGCTGGGAGCCCGGCGATCGATGCGGCGGACCCGGCGGCGACCCTGATGCTCGACTACGACGGCGTCTTGCGACCGCAGGGCGCGGGACGCGACATGGGCGCGTTCGAGTACAAGCCGTAGAAAAAATTCCACGCGCTGGGGTCGCGAGTCTGTCCGGGATTACATCGAACTCCGGACACTCCGGACATCCCGCCTCGCGAGCTCATGCACTTGCGCAGGCACGCGGTGAGCAACTGAGCGCGCGTGACACCGATACACGGCAGCGGACAACGGCGACACGCGGATGCGGTGTCGTGGGTCCACAGCTGTCACATCACACGTCACGACAACGGAAGGGCACGTCTCATGTTCGACGAACGCAACACACAGGCACTGATGCAGGGCCGGCGCGGGGGGCCGGTCATGGCACTTCGTAATGTCTCGACCTCGGAGACGTTCGTGCTGGAGCCGGGTCGCCGGCGTTGGATCATCGGATCGAGCGAGAGCTGCGACGTGCGAATCGTCGACGCCTACGTCTCGAACATTCACTGCGTCATGGAACGGCGGGCAGATGGAACGCTCGTGCTGCGGGATCGTGACTCCAAGAACGGGACGTTCATCGACGGCAATCCGGTCGAGGCGGCGGAGCTGCGCTCGGGCTCGTACATGAGCGTGGGCCGGACCACGCTCGTGGCCGTGCGCGCACTGTCGGGCGACAAGTCATCGCCGAAAGCGATCGAGCTGCTGCGCGGCAAGGACCCGGCGACCCGGGCCACGATCGACCGCGCGATCCGGGCGGCCCAGACGGACTGCAGCATGCTCGTGGTCGGCGAGACCGGGACCGGGAAAGACTTGATCGCGCGGCTCGTGCACGAGAGCTCGCGGCGGGCGCAGGGGCCGTTCGTCGCGGTGAACTGCGGCGCGATTCCGCGCGAGCTGATCGGGTCGGAGCTGTTCGGTCACGAGAAGGGTTCGTTCACCGGCGCGACCGATTCTCGCGAGGGATATTTTGTCGAGGCACACGGCGGCACGCTGTTCCTCGACGAGATCGGCGAGCTGCCACTCGAGCTGCAGCCGCACATGTTGCGCGCACTGGAGACCCGGCGCGTTCGGCGCATTGGCGGTGCGAGCGAGCGCAGCGTGGATGTGCGGATCATCGCGGCGACGAACCGGATGGCCGGGCTCGGCACCGACGCATCCCCATTGCGCGTCGACCTGTATCACCGGCTCGCCACGATGGTGCTCGAGCTCAAGCCGCTGCGCGAGCGCATGGGCGATCTGGTCGACATCGTGGAGGCGGTGCTCGCGGAGAACGCACTGGAGTTCGGCGAGAAGCGGGTCACGAGTGACGGCTGGCAGGCGCTGAGCCTGTATCCGTGGCCGGGCAATGTCCGCGAGCTGCGGCATGCGGTGTCGCGCGCGGTCGCGCTTGGCGGCACCGAGCTTGGCCCGACAGACTTCTTCCCCGACATCATCGCGCGCGCTGGCCGGATGCAGACAGCCGACGGTGAGCGCCAGAACGACGCATCGATGCTGCCCTACGAGGTGATGATTCGCGGCGCGATGCAGCAGGCGCTCACGGAGCACGGCACGATCCGCGGCGCGGCCCTCGCGCTCGGCATGCCGAAGTCGACATTCGCCGACAAGGCGCGCGAGTGGGGCCTGCTCGCCACGCGCCGGCGACGGCGCCGGACGCGCGGCGGCGGAGGGTAGCTACTTCGCGGTCATCGCGGCGGCGCGGTGCCGCAGCACGTACTGCAGGATGCCGCCGTGCACGATGTACTCGACCTCTTGCGGCGTATCGACACGCGCGATCACCGAGAAGGTCTTGGCGCCCGCACGCACGGTCAGCTTCTTCTTCGGGATGATGCCGGCCGCGATGCCATCGATCTCGATGATCTCGGTGCCGTCGAGGCCGAGCGACGCGGCGTCCTGGCCAGGCTCGAACATGAGCGGTAGTACGCCCATGCCGATCAGGTTCGAGCGATGGATACGCTCGAAGGACTTCGCGATCACGGCGCGCACGCCGAGGAGCATCGTTCCCTTTGCGGCCCAGTCACGCGAGCTGCCCGAGCCGTACAGATCGCCGACGAGCACGACGAGTGGCGTGCCCTCGGCCTGGTAGAGCATCGCAGCGTCGTAGATCGCGAGCTGCTGGCCCGTCGGGATGTGCTTGGTGTAGCCACCCTCGACGCCCGGGATCATGAGGTTCTTGAGCCGGATGTTCGCGAAGGTGCCGCGCACCATCACCTCGTGATTGCCGCGACGCGCGCCGTACTGGTTGTAGTCCTTGCGCGCGACACCGTTGGCATCGAGGTAGCGAGCCGCAGGCGAGTCCTTCGCGATGTTGCCGGCGGGCGAGATGTGATCGGTGGTGACGGAGTCACCGAGGATCGCGAGCACGCGCGCACCCTTGATGTCGACGAGCGGCTTCGGCGTGGGGCCGAGGTCGTCGAAGAACGACGGCTTGCGGATATAGGTCGACTTGTCGTCCCACGCGAAGGTGTCGCCGGGTGGGATCTGGAGGCTGCGCCAGTCGGCATCACCCTCGAGGACGTGCGCGTAGCGCGTCTCGTAGTGATCGCGCTTGATCGCGGTACGCATGGTCTCGGCGACCTCTTCCGGCGACGGCCACACGTCGCGCAGGAACACCGGCTTGCCATCGCTGCCGATGCCGAGCGGCTCGGTCGCAAGATCGATGTCCATGGTGCCTGCGATCGCGTAGGCAACGACGAGCGGCGGAGACGCGAGGTAGTTCGCGCGCACGACCGGGTTCACGCGACCTTCGAAATTACGATTGCCCGACAGGACACTGGTGACCACGAGGTTGCCGTCCTTGACGGCGGTCGCGATGTTGTCGTCGACGGGACCCGAGTTGCCGATGCACGTGGTGCAGCCGTAACCCGCGAGGTAGAAGCCGAGCTTCTCGAGCGGCTCCATCACGCCGGCCTCGTTGAAGTAGTCGGTCACGACCTGCGAGCCGGGCGCGAGCGAGGTCTTCACCCACGGCTTGCTGGTGAGGCCGCGCGCGACGGCCTTCTTCGCGAGCAGGCCAGCGGCGAGCATCACGCTCGGGTTCGAGGTGTTCGTGCAGCTGGTGATGGCTGCGATCACGACGGAGCCGTGCGTCAGCGTGAAGCTGCCGTGGACCGTGGTCACCTCCTTGGGTGTATTGAGCGTGGCCGGCACGGCGCCGCCATCGGCCCATGCTTCCACGGCGGGGGCGTCACCGATGTTACCGAGCAGGCCACCGACGGCCTTGCGCCATGTACGGCGCGATGCCCTGAGCGGCACGCGATCCTGCGGCCGCGCCGGACCTGCGATCGACGGCTCGACGGTGCCGAGGTCGAGCGACAGCGTGTCGGCAAAGCGAAGCTTCGCCGTCGGGTTGTGCCAGAGGAGGTTCTCCTTGGTGTAGCGCTCGACGAGGTTGACGTGATCCTGGCTACGGCCGGTGAAGCGCAGGTAGTTGAGCGTCTCGGCATCGACGGGGAAGAAGCCCATCGTCGCGCCGTACTCCGGCGCCATGTTCGCGATCGTCGCGCGATCGGGGAGCGACAGCGCGGCGATGCCCGCGCCGAAGAACTCGACGAACTTGTCGACGACGCCCTTCTGTCGCAGCATCTGAGTGACGGTGAGCACGAGGTCCGTGGCGGTCGCGCCCGACGGCAGCTGACCGGTGAGCTCGAAGCCGACGACGTCGGGGATGAGCATCGCCATTGGCTGGCCGAGCATCACGGCCTCGGCCTCGATGCCGCCCACGCCCCAGCCGAACACGCCGAGGCCGTTGATCATCGTGGTGTGCGAGTCGGTGCCGACGAGCGAGTCGGGGAACGCCACGCCATTCTCGGTCCACACCACGCGGGCGAGGTACTCGAGGTTGACCTGGTGACAGATACCCGTGCCCGGCGGCACGACCTTCATGTTGTCGAACGCCTGCTGGCCCCAGCGGAGGAACAGGTAGCGCTCGCGGTTACGCTCGTACTCGAGCGCGACGTTCTTCTTGAACGCGATCGGCGTCGCGTACTCGTCGACCTGGACCGAGTGATCGATGACGAGGTCGGACGTGCGCAGCGGGTTGATCGAGTTGCCCGGGAGCCCGAGCTTGACGAACGCATCGCGCATCGCGGCGAGGTCGCAGACAGCCGGCACGCCGGTGAAGTCCTGCATCAGCACGCGCGCGGGGCGCAGCTGGATCTCGTGCTCGACGCGCTGCTTGGGATTCCACCCGGCGATCGCCTGGATGTCCATCGGATGGACCGTCTTGGCATCCTCGTACCGCAGTGCGTTCTCGAGCAGGATGCGCAGCGAGTACGGCAGCGTCTCGACGTCGCCGACCTTCTGCTTGATCAAGGCATCGAGCCGGTAGATCTCGAACTTCGAATCACCGACGGCAATCTGCGCTTTGCTTCCAAAAGTGTTGGTCGTCATGAGGGTCTCGCGGGGCGAATCTAACAGGAGTCTCGATGTAATATCGGGCGTGGAGCTGGTCACCGAGCCCGGGGATGTCGAGGCGGTCGCCGCCGAGCTCGCGCAGGCGCCGCTGGTCGCATTCGACCTCGAATTCGTGTCCCAGGATCGGCTGGTACCGACGCTGTGCCTCATCCAGGTGGCCTGGTTGGGGAAGGACATCGACTTGGATGCGGGAGCGGGGCCAATCGTCGCAGCCGAGCCCGAGGTCCGGCTGATCGACCCACTCGCGACCGACGCGGGCCCGATCGTGCGGGCACTCGCCGCCCATCCGCTTGTCGTCGCCCATGCACCCCGCCAGGACCTGGGCCTGCTGGCCACCCGGTTCGGGACCACGATGCCGGGGATCGTCGACACCCAGCTGATGGCCGCGTTCTGCGGGATCGGCGAGCAGGTCGGCCTCGCCGCACTCGGCAACGAGCTGCTGCGGCTGTCGATGTCCAAGGACAACCAGTGGACCGACTGGGCGCGGCGGCCGCTGTCGGATGCGCAGCTGGCATACGCCATCGCCGACGTGCGTCACCTCCCGGCGCTCTACGCCAAGCTCGCCGAGCAGCTCGGTCCGCGGCTTGCGTGGGTGCGCGAGGAGAGCCGCTCGGTTCTCGACGATGCGCTCGCCGCCTCGCGGGTCACACCCGAGACCGCCTGGGAGAACGTCGGCGGAGCACGTGGCCTCGACGCTCCCGCGCAGTCGGCCGTGGTCGCGCTCGCGGCGTGGCGCCAGCGACTCGCGATGGAGCTCGATCGCCCGCTCGGTCAGGTGCTCGGAGACAAGAACCTCGTCGAGCTCGCGAAGTTTCGTCCCGAGAATCCCGGGGGCGTGCGCTCCCTCAAGGGCCTGTCGCCGCTCGCTCGCGCCCGCGCCGAGGAGATCATCGAGGTGATCGCGAAGGCCAAGCCCGCCGCGCCATCCGAGAAGAAGGCGTGGAAGGCGGCCAGTGTCCGTGCGCAGCGGTGGTCCGAGATGCTGCTCGCGATCGTGCAGGTCGTCGCGGAGGATAGCGGCGTCGCCGCGCGCCTGCTCGCGACGCGCGCGGATGCCGAAGAGGCCGCGCGCATCGTCGACGAGCTCGGCATCGATGCAGCGAAAGACCTCCCGGCGTTCTCGACCTGGCGCAACGAGGTGCTCGGTCACGCATGGCGCGGCTGGCTCGACGGCAAGCTCGCCGTGATCGGGGATGCGACCTCGGCGCATGGCGTTCGCCTCGTTGCACGCGCCTGACGTTGCGACGAGGCTTCAGGCGCCGAGCGCGGCGAACAACTGGCGACCGCGAACCGAGTAGCCGAGTTGCGTCGCGATCTCGAGGGCCGCGACGATGTTCGGGATCTCCTTCGTCGCCACCGTGCAGTGGGGAAACACCTTGCCGCGCAGCATCACGCGCAGTGATACGGGATAGCTCCCGAAGACGTCGACGCACTCGATGGCCTCGCGCGTAACCGGTGGTTGCTCGCGCAACTGAATGCCGTGCGCTGCTAGCGAGAGCGGACCAAACCGAGCGACACCATCCCGAGCGAGCGATGATCGCGCGCGGTCGAGGAGTACCGGATGGAGGCGCGCGAGGACGACCCGGATCGTCGGCACTAGATCGCCGAGCCATCCACCCTGCGTTACCGAGACTCCGGCCCCCTGAAGCTGCGAGATCGAACCGGGCAAGCGGTTAGCCCCGGGGCGAACCCGCAGCCGATAGTCGTCGATCGACTCCCAGGCGAGGTGCCGCGTCCGGAACCAGGATCGAGAGACGATGCCGCGTTCGTCGACGACGAGGGCCACACGCGAATCGTACTCGCACTGGGCCTCGTTTCGGCCCGGCTGCGGATTCTTGGGTTGCTTCGGGGTAGCGCGCGCACATCGTGCTTCCCCAGCCGATCCATTGGGTTAGCGATGTTGCACAACCCTAGGCCGGGCGAACGTGTCGAGCGTTTGAATGTGGATGCCCCGCTCTACGTCGATGCTCGCCCTGATGATCGCCGCCTGCTCGGGAGGCGCGAGCATCCCGCGGCTCACGACCACGACCGAATCCGCCGAGGTCATCGCCGTGCCGCTGACCGCCGCGTCCGCCGAGCTCGCGGAGAGCAAGGCGATCCACGAGGAGATGACGCCGCCGTGGTCGCTGACCGCCAGCGATGGCAGTGGTCTCATGCTCACGCGCGTCGACGCGAAAGCCGTGTTCGAGGGCCCGCTCGCGTACACCGAGCTGCACCTCTACTTCCACAACGCCGAGGATCGCGTCCGCGAGGGCACGTTCCAGATCACGCTGCCGCAGAACGCAGCCGTGTCTCGCTTTGCGATGGAGAACAACGGCCAGTTCATGGAGGCCGAGGTCGTCGAGAAGCAGCTCGCACGTCGCGCGTACGACGACTTCCTGCACCGCAAGCAGGATCCCGCGCTGCTCGAGAAGGCGGCCGGCAATCAGTTCACCGCGAAGGTCTTCCCGATCGCACCGCGCTCGCAGAAGCACATCGTGATCAGCTACAGCCAGGAGCTGCCGGGCGCGCAGTACCTGCTGCCACTCAAAGGCCTGCCCAAGACCGAGCGCGTCGACATCGCGCTCGCGATCACGGACAACGCCGGCAAGCGCGTCGAGCAGAAGCTGAGCGAGCGCAACTGGCTCCCCGACCGCGACTTCATGTCGACGATCGGCGGCACCGGCCCGGCCAGCGTCAACGGCGTGGCCCAGGCACTCGCT